>URMO01000001.1 GCA_900549085.1 uncultured Collinsella sp.
GGACCTGTAGCTCAGTTGGTTAGAGCGTCCGGCTGATAACCGGGAGGTCACAAGTTCGAATCTTGTCAGGTCCACCACTTTCTTTCGCAATAAACACCCCAGCGAGAGCCGAGTCGCCGCTGGGGTGTTTATTACTGTCTCCGTGGGGGTTTAGCTCAGCTGGGAGAGCGCGGGCTTTGCAAGCCTGAGGTCAGGGGTTCGATCCCCCTAACCTCCACCATGATGGACCTGTAGCTCAGTTGGTTAGAGCGTCCGGCTGATAACCGGGAGGTCACAAGTTCGAATCTTGTCAGGTCCACCATCAAAACGTTAAGAGCCCTGGGGCATTGCCTCGGGGCTTTTTTCTTATCAAACAAAAGTAGTCAAAATAGCCCCGTCCCAAATTAACTACTTTGATTTTGTGTGCTGGGCGAAAGATTGGGTAGTATAGCTATTCAATGCGGCGACCCTGCCGTGTGTTAACCGCTACGTACCGGAGGTGTTCCATGGTTCGTGTCGACATAGAGACCATCGTCATGGCCGCCGGTCCCGTGCCATCGCTTATCGTGCTTCGTGAGCGCTGCGGCAAGTCGGATTCGCCGGCACCCTTGCGTTCGCTTTCCATTCAGACCGGTTCGTTTGAGGCCGCGGCCATTAGCCGCGGCATCGATAGCGGTCGCGCCGAGCGCCCGATAACGCATGACCTGCTGCTTGACACTGTCGATGCCCTGGGCGCCAAGCTTGAGCGCATCGAGATCGTTCGTGCCGAGCCGCCGGTGTTCTATGCGACGGTTGTCGTGTTGGCCGATGGCAGCGAGCATAGGATCGATGCGCGTCCGAGCGACGCCATCGCCCTTGCCGTACGCAGTAATGCCCCCATGTTCGTTGAAGACGACATCATGAATCGCTTGGGTACCGTCTCACCGCACGCCGAGGAAGTTGACGACGAGCAGGAGTTCGAGAAGTTCGACGAGTTCGTCCATACGCTCTCCCCCGATGATTTCTAAATGTCTGGCACGCGAGCGGAGAGGTCGCTGATGGGTAGCCGCGTATCGGCTGAAGCGGCCGCCATCGCGCGTGAAGCCCAGATGCGCTCGGAGGCATCTGAGGCGGCTCGCATCGCCTATGTGACGCAGGCCCGCACGCTTCGCGAGCGCCGCGGCTCCTATATCAAGATGGTTATCATCTCCGCCCTTGTCGCGGTAATCTGTTCTCGTCTTCGTGGTACAGTTGGTGCGCTTGGGTTTTCGATTTCAACAGGCTTGGTAATCTGGGGTGTGGTCGATGCAGTCATGCTGACCAACCAGATCAAGGTACTCGACAAGCGCGCGATGGATATGGTGCGCGCCCGCGACGCTGCCGCCAAGATCGCTGCCGAGGCACAAGAACTGTAACGACGCCGGATTCGATGGGAAGGTCTAGAGATGGCACAGGATATGCAGGACGCCGGTAACGTCTCCGCCGAGCTCGACGCCATGGTGTGTGACCTGATTGGTGCGTTCTTGGACGACCTTGCCGCCGGCGAGAATCCGGGCGTAGTTGTGGCGATCGAGGACGCTGCTTCCAACCGCTATCTGGCGGCACTCGACGAGGACGGCGAAGAGGCGTGCCTCGAGGCCGCCACCAACTTTATCTCCGAGCACAAGATGGGCCTTAAGGACGAGGGGCTGGGCCGCATCGCTCGCTATGCCATCGGCTATACCGGCTGTGTCGAGATTGACGGCGGCTACCATGACGCTCTGCTCGTGAGCTTCTTTGAGACCACGCTCGAGAGCGGTTTTTCGGCATATGTGCTGTATGAGGGCATGGGTGCCGGCGATGGTTTTATGTGGAGCGACCCTGAACCTGCAGGTGAGGAAACCCCTCTCATCTAAAATCGCTAAAATAAACGAGTTTTCGGTAAAAGGCTCAATATTCCCGCTGAGCGTTGTGTTGCTGGGCGGGTCGCATACGCGTGCCGTTTGTATATGGATAGAAGATAGGGGAACTACATGCGCGTAGACAATCTGAGGAACATCGCCATCATCGCCCACGTCGACCACGGCAAGACGACGATGGTCGATAAGCTCCTGCGTGCCACGGACGCCTTCCGTGCCAACCAGCAGGTCGAGGACCGCGTCCTGGACTCTAACGACCAGGAGCGCGAGCGCGGCATTACGATTCTCGCCAAGAACATCTCTATCGAGTATAAGGACGTCAAGATCAACGTCATCGACACCCCGGGCCACGCCGACTTTGGCGGCGAGGTTGAGCGCGTGCTGCGTATGGCCGACGGCGCCCTGCTGCTGGTCGACGCCTTTGAGGGCCCCATGCCCCAGACCCGCTTCGTGCTGCGTCACGCCATCGACACCGGCCTCAAGATCATGATCGTCATCAACAAGATCGATCGTCCGGGCGCCAACCCCGAGAAGGCCTACAACGACTGCCTCGACCTTATGGCCGACCTGGGCGCCACCGACGACCAGCTCGAGTTTGCCATGGAGCACGTGGTCTACGCCAGCGCCATGAATGGCTTTGCCCGCCTTGACCCCAACGACGGCAACATGGACATGTATCCGCTGCTCGATATGATCATCGACGACATGCCCGCGCCCGAGGTTGACGAGAATGCCCCGCTAGCCATGCAGTGCGTGACCATCGACCACTCCAACTTCGTCGGCCGCATCGGCATCGGTCGCGTGTACTCCGGCACCATCCACCAGGGCGATCAGATCCTGGTTGTGAAGAACGACGGTTCCAGCGCTACCGCTACCGTCAAGCAGCTCTTTACCTTTGACTACCTGGGCCGTACTGAGTGCCAGGAAGTCGGCGCCGGCGATATCGCCGCTGTCGTGGGTATCGACCGCACCGATATCGGTGATGTCTACACCGACCCCGAGAACCCCGTCGAGCTCGAGCCCATTGAGATCGACCCGCCGACCCTGTCCATCGTCTTTGAGGCTTCGACCTCCCCGCTCGTCGGCCGTGACGGCGACATCGTGGGCGCCCGTCAGCTCAAGGAGCGCCTGTTCAACGAGGCCGAGAACAACGTGACCATGAAGATCGAGGAGCTCGAGGACAAGAGCGGCGTCGAGGTCTCGGGCCGCGGCATTCTGCACCTGTCCGTCCTGATGGAGTCCATGCGCCGCGAGGGCTTCGAGTTCCAGGTCGGTCGTCCCCGCGTTCTGTTTAAGAAGGACGAGAACGGCAACAAGCTGGAGCCTGTCGAGCAAGCCGTCGTCGAGTGCCCGGACGAGTACTCGGGCAAGGTCGTTGAGGTCTTCGGCACCTCTGGCGGCATCATGACGAGCATGGACACCTCGGGCATCGTGACGCACCTTGAGTTTAAGATCCCGACCCGCGGCATCATGGGTCTTAAGAACCGCATCATGAACGTCACTCACGGCGAGGGCGTGTTCTACCACACCTTCCTGGAGTATGGTCCTTACGCCGGCGAGATCGGTAACCGCCAGAACGGCGCCATGATCTCCATGACCACCGAGAAGGCCGTTGCCTACGCTCTGGGTACGCTGCAGGAGCGCGGCCAGCTGTTCGTTGAGCCGGGCACCGAGTGCTACGAGGGCATGATCGTGGGCGAGCGCAGCAAGGCCGGCGACATGGTCGTCAACATCGCCCGTACCAAGAACCTGGGCAACCAGCGTTCCTCGACCTCCGATATCTCCGTCCAGCTGGTGCCGCCCCGCACCTTCTCGCTCGAGGAGGCGCTGGAGTACATCGCCGACGATGAGCTGGTGGAGATCACTCCCAAGAACATCCGCCTGCGCAAGCGTCTGCTCAACGCCACCGACCGCAAGAAGGCTGCCGTCCGCGCCGGCCAGGTCAACAAATAAGCGCTGGGGCTTATAACCGCCAATAAGAAAGGGCGTCGACCGCAACGGTCGGCGCCCTTTTTGGTGCAATGGGGTCAGGTTGCTTTGCACCACCACAAAGGTGCCTGGCCCTTTTGTGGTGGTTGCGGCTAGGCGGTGGGGAGCCCTGGCGTGTTGGAGACTTGTTGGGGCTTGAGGTGGGCGTTGCGCCAGATGATTTGGATAACGTAGCCGAGCATAAAGACAAAGGCCACGCCGCTGATGAAGTCGCCGATGAGGGGAAGTCCCGTGAGGGCGCCTGCGGCGATACCGCCCACGGCGGCCATAGCGTAGCGGTTCTGGTTGTGTCCGACCATGCGTGCGATCGCGGTGCCCGTAAATGCCGCCGAGACCAGAGCGATGCCGATCACGGCGCACATGAGAGCTCCGGCGAGCGACAGACCTGCAATCGAGATGGTGAGCAGCAGGACGGCGGGAACGGCGGCCACCGTGCCCAAAAGACCGCTCACCCACAGAGGGGTAGGTCGTTGACGAAGCATGCCGGCGGCGCTGGCGGTCGCGCGCGGAAGGACGAGCTCGAGGAGGATTGCGACAAAGCAGGTAGAAAGCGCCGCGGCGACGATGCCGCCGATGGTGTCGTTAATCGTTGAGGTGTCCTCGTTCTCGGTGCGGTCGATCTTGAGGGCTCCGACCTGAGCGCCCTCGGCCCGCTCGGGATCCTCGGAGATGTGGGCGTTCACCGTGCCGGTGATGCGGGCATTTTTGCCCAAGACGAGCTTATCGGCCCAGACCTCGATATCGCCATCGACGGTGCCGTCGATGGTTACCGTACTGCCCGCGAGCGCTGCCGACTTGGCGGAGCCACGCAGGGCAACCGTCTCGCCCATCGCGTAAAAACAGCTGGCGGTGCTACCGGTGTTGAGCACGACGTGCTGACCGGCTACCGTCACGCTGCCATCGATTGCGGTTTTGGAGATATCGATGGTGCGTGCCGCCAGACGAACGGCTCCGCCTACGGTGCAGTCGCGAATCGATAGGCTGTCGCCTGCCGCGATAATATCGCGGCCGATGGAGGCATCGTCCAGGTTAAGGCTTTGGCCAGCCCAGTACAGGTCGCCCTCGGCGCTAGACGGATTTGAGTCAGCTTCGGTTGCGAGTACGTTGCCCGCGGTGTCTGTGCCGGCGAACGACGTAGTGGGAAGCGCGGTCAGCGCAAGCGCAATCAGTACGAATAGGAGGGCGATGCGGCCCTGCGCTTTGTGGCGCTTGGTCGACGGTTCTAGGTTGCAAGGCATAGTGAATCCTTCGTTAGATACTCGGCATATATCTAACAGGGTACCCAACGTGTGAGCGCTCTAAAAGAACCTCTCGGTTTCATTTCGAAGGGTCGTGCCGTGCTATCTACTTTTTGCGATGTAAAAAGTGCGCGATGTCTTCTTCGGTGGGGCTTTTGATGTCAAAGCGCAGCGAGAGCCAGCGCAGACCCATGGTCACGATAACGCATACGACCAGCGCGGCGACATTGCTGACCAAGCCACTCATGACGAGGCTTACATAGCTTGCCGATCCGGCGATGGCCGCGATGGCATAAAAGTTGGTGCGCTGGAAAATGCCCGGAACCACGCCCATAAAGCCGTCGCGCAGCATGCCGCCGCCTACCGCGGTAAAAAAGCCCATCATGATGCACACCGCCGGCGCAAAGCCGTAGACCAGCGCCTTGTCTGCTCCAGTGGCGGCGTAGATGCCGACCGAGATGATGTCGAGCAGGGGAATGAGTTTCTCGGGTTTGTCGACGATTGCCGGGAAAATATAGATGATGGCTGCCGTGGCAATGGAAAGCGGGAGTGCCATCGGCTGGTTGAGGATGTAGACGTTGCCCACCTGCAGCGTCATGTCGCGTAAAAGACCGCCGCCCAGGCCGCAAACCACGGCGAGTGCGACCGCGCCCACCAGGTCGAGCTTGTGTTCGCGCGCAACCAGCACACCCGAGATCGATGCAGCGACAACGGCGAACATCTCGAGCCAAAATGGGATAGCGACCATGGCATCCGAGGCATGTGAGGTAACGGTTATGGCGGCGACGACGGGCAAGATGGGGTCCTTTGAGTTACGGGATTGGACAATGCCCGTACATAGTACATGTTCGGCGACGATCGCGACCCTATTGCTCGGCAAACGGTCGGGACTGGGTGCGGTCATAGGTTTCAAGTATGTACATCAGCCTCCAAAGATGTCGAAAAATATCGTTTTTGGAGGGTGATGTACATGTTTGGGGATCTGGGTTGATGCTGAACGCGATGGGGGCGTGGCTGAATAGGAGGGATGTCTAAATTTTGAGCAGAGCTCAAAATTTATCCGGTCGGCTTACGCCGACCGCGCTGCGCTAAAAAAGCGCCACTGGTGCGTTTTCTTTACGCTTTGCGCCCTGGCGGGTTCGAACCCCTCCTTCTTCGCCGTATTTGCTTGTTAGGGACTCAAAACAAAAAAGCTCCCACTCCTGGGAGCTTTCTCAACCAAAATGGCGGAGGAGGAGGGATTCGAACCCTCGTGACCTTATACAGGCCAAACGGTTTTCGAGACCGCCGCATTCAACCACTCTGCCACCCCTCCGCGTGGGGTAAAAACAAAGCAGGCACTAAGGCCTGCTTTGGAATTAACTGGCGGAGAGTCAGGGATTTGAACCCTGGAGACGCTTTTGACGCCTACACGATTTCCAATCGTGCTCCTTCGGCCACTCGGACAACTCTCCGTTAAATGCGAAAGTCAGTATACACGAGGAATCGAAAAGTGCAAACAGAAAACTTGGCATTTTTTAAACCGCTCGCTCCACGCCCGTATCCGGCATGTGCCAGATAAGTACTAAAAAAGCATCCTGACCAGCCAGATCGCGCTCGATGACCTGTTCAAAATAGGTATTCACCAATGACGCGGCAGCGAATTTAAAAATTTTGAGGCAATCGATCGAACCGGTGGTATGCATTTCGTGACCACAACCCTGCAATCGGCGACCTGCGGTTTGACTCAGGTTGTCCTCGCCGCAGCGTATCTTGCTATCGAATTCGTCAAGCTCTTGGTCAGCATTTGGTTGGAATACGCATGAAGAGCCGTGTAAGCATGGGTATATGTGGAGGTCATGAGGTTGTAGCTGCATATTCTTGCAGCCTGGGAGGTTGAAAGATATTATTACCAAGTCTTTTCCTGCTTCAGGCGCACCTTCACGACCTGAAGCCACATTTGCCCAGAGGAGGTGACAATATGAAGGCTTATGAACTGCTGTTCTTTGTTGACCCGTCGCTCGACCCCGAGACTCGTCTCGCTGTTATGAAGCGTATCGATACCACGATCGCTGAGGGCGCTGGCAAGGTCGACTCCGTTGACGAGTGGGGCAAGCGCAAGCTCGCCTACGAGATCAACGACCTCACCGATGGTGACTACACCCTCATCAACTTCCACGCAGATCCTACCCAGATCGCCGAGCTTGATCGCGTCCTGCGCATCACCGACGCTGTGGTCCGCCACATGATCGTCCGTCGCGACGACCAGGAGTAAGACTGTCGTTTTGGACTGGGCTTGTGCCCCAAGAGGAAGTAGTGAGTTATGAGCATCAATCGAGTGAACATCACCGGTAACCTCACCCGCGATCCCGAGCTGCGCGCCACCGCCGGCGGAACCCAGGTTCTGTCATTTGGCGTCGCCGTGAACGATCGTCGCCGCAACGCGCAGACTGGCGAGTGGGAGGACTATCCCAACTTTGTCGACTGCACTATGTTCGGCACCCGCGCCGAGGCCGTGAGCCGTTTCCTGGCAAAGGGAAACAAGGTCGCGATCGAGGGCAAGCTGCGCTACAGCTCTTGGGAGCGCGACGGTCAGCGCAGGAGCAAGCTTGAGGTCATCGTCGATGAGATCGAGTTTATGAGCTCCCGTGGTGGCCAGGGTGGCTACGATCAGGGCGGTTACGCCCCCGCAGCTCCCGCGCCCGCAGCACGTCCTGCCGCACCGGTGGCTACGCCGCCCGCGGTCGACGTCTACGATGAGGACATCCCGTTCTAAGGGTTGTTCACCTATTTTTGAGTGAGAGGCGGCTTCGGCTCGCCGAGGTTGCCAAACGAAAGGTATTTTGACATGGCTAATGATTATTCTGCACGTCAGCCGCGTCGTAAGTACTGCCAGTTCTGCAAGGAGAACACTGAGTTCATCGACTACAAGGACACTCAGCTTCTCCGTAAGTACATGACCGACCGTGGCAAGATCAAGCCCCGTCGCGTCACTGGCGCTTGCACGCAGCATCAGCATGACATCGCCAACGCCATCAAGCGCGCCCGCGAGATGGCTCTCCTGCCGTACACCGTCCCCGTGGTTTCCTCTCGTGGCAACCGCGACCGCGGCTAAGAAGGGAGACGCATCATGAAGGTTATTCTTCTCGATGAGATCAAGGGCAAGGGCGGCGAGGGTGACGTCGTAGAGGTCGCTCAGGGTTACGCTGAGAACTTCCTGTTCCCCAAGAAGCTCGCTGTTGCCGCCACCAAGGGCAACCTCAAGCAGCTTGACGAGCGTCGCAACAACATCGCCAAGCGCGAGGCCGTCCGTCTGGCTACCGCCAACGAGACCAAGGCTGCCTTCGAGGGCAAGCAGGTCACCGTTGACGTCAAGGTTGGCGACGAGGGCATCCTCTTTGGCTCCGTTACCGCCGCTATGATCGCTGACGCCATCAAGGATCAGCTCGGTATGGACATCGACCGCAAGCGCGTCGAGCTCGGTAAGCCCATCAAGGTTGCCGGTGCCCACACCGTCGCTATCTCGCTGTACCGCGAGATCAAGGCCGAGGTTGTCGTTCTCGTCGGCGTTACCGCCGAGGAGCTCGCTGCCGAGGCTGAGGTTGAGGAGACCGCTGAGGTCGCCGAGACCGAGACCGCCGAGGTCGAGACCGAGGCTGCTGCCGAGTAGCATTTGCTGCAACGCAACAATCTTGTTCTAAGAAGGGCGCTCTGGGAGACCAGGGCGCCCTTTTATTTTTTGCGTCGGGTGAGTCCATAGCAGTCATTGAGATGCGGTCCCGTGTATAGGACCGTTCATCCGTTTGGTTCGGTGATGATTGCCAAGGCGCGGCTCGATTTATAGCCGTGGCTGATACTATGGATGCTCGCAAGCGATATGAATGAGGATGCTCATGGCATATGACGATAGGGAGACGGGGCTGACGGTCGAGGACCGTGGCTCCAAGTTGGGTCTCCCCCAAAACCAAGATGCAGAGGCCAACGTGCTGGCCGCTATGCTGCTCTCGCCCGATGTGGTCGAAGAGGCCCAAGTCGAGCTGCAGCCCGATGACTTCTACCGGCCCATTCATAAGACCATCTATACCGCGATGGTCGATATGTACAACAGCCGCATCCCCATCGACTCCATCTCGCTGATCGATTACCTGCGAAGCATCAACAAGCTCGATGCCGTGGGCGGCGAGGCATACATTTTGGAGCTGATGGGTCAGACCCTGTCGCTCGTCAACTGGCAGCACCATGCCGCCATCGTTCGTCGCGACTCGATGCTGCGCGAGCTGATTGGCGCCACCAACGAGATCAACGCGCTGGCCTACAACGCCCCCACCGACACCAAGGAGGTCGTGGAGCTGGCCGAGAGCAAGCTGCTTAAGGTCACGGCGCGTGAGGTTAAGTCGAGCTACAAGACGCTGACCGAGTTTATGGTCGAGGCCTATAACGAGGCCGAGGAAGTGTGCAAGGCCGGCGGTCAGGCTGCAGGCGTGCCCACGGGCTTCCCGTCGCTCGACCGTATGCTCATGGGCTTCCGCGAGGGCCAGCTCATCATTATCGGCGCCCGCCCCGCCGTGGGTAAGACGTCGTTCGCCCTGAACTTGGCGCTCAATGCCGCCGCTGCGGGCTATACCGTCGGCTTCTTCTCGCTGGAGATGTCGGGCAAGGAAATTGCCCAGCGTCTGATTTGCGCCTATGCCATGATCTCGATCAGCGACTTCCGTACGGGCCGCATTAGTCCCGAGCAGTGGGCCAACATCAATGAGGCCACGCAGACGCTGTCCAAGCTCGATATTCTGATTGACGATACGCCCGGCACCACGGTGACCGAGATTCGCGCCAAGAGCCGCCGCATGCTCCATAACAAGGAGAAGGCCATCATCATCCTGGACTACTTGCAGCTGGTGAGCCCCCCGCCGGGACGTCGTTCCGAGAGCCGCACCGTCGAGGTCTCCGAGATGTCGCGTGGCCTGAAGATTATGGCCAAGGAGCTCAAGATTCCGCTGATCGCGCTGTCGCAGCTGTCGCGTCAGGTTGAATCCCGTACCGGCAAGCGCCCGCAGCTGTCCGACCTGCGTGAATCGGGCTCCATCGAGCAGGACGCCGATATCGTCATGTTCTTGGACCGATCCGCCGACGAGGCCGAGGCCTCGCGCGACGACCGACCCGACGAGGGCGTTACGCGTATCGTCGTGGCAAAGAACCGTTCGGGCCCGATCGGCGACGTCGACCTGATGTTCCTGCCGGCATCCACCAAGTTCTATGAGCTTGATGGGGCTCATACCGAGGAGTAGGACAGGCGCCCGTTGCACGGGTATACTGGGAATGTTTTGTGCTTCTGCGCGCTTGCGGTGCGCGGACAGTCCATGAATGTGAGGAGTAAACATGCCGTCAACCGTTTTGGTCGGTGCCCAGTGGGGCGATGAGGGCAAGGGTAAGATCTGCGACCTGGTCGCCGGCGACTTTGATGCCGTCGTGCGCTATTCGGGCG
Organism: uncultured Collinsella sp.; assembly: GCA_900549085.1. Classification (GTDB taxonomy): domain Bacteria; phylum Actinomycetota; class Coriobacteriia; order Coriobacteriales; family Coriobacteriaceae; genus Collinsella. The sequence continues at coordinate 10,545 of URMO01000001.1, forward strand.
GCAACAACGCCGGCCACACCATCGTCGTCAACGGCAAGAAGTACGGCCTGCACCAGGTGCCCTCCGGCATCATGTATTCCGACCACGTGTCGGTGATCGGTAACGGCTGCGTCGTCAACCCCAAGGTCGTCCTTGAGGAGATCGACATGTTCGAGGCCGACGGCATCACCACCAAGAATCTCAAGATCAGCGGCAACGCGCATGTCATCATGCCGTACCACATCGATCTGGATGGCGCCTTTGAGCAGAAGCTCGGCAAGAAGAACATCGGTACCACCAAGCGCGGCATCGGTCCGTGCTACCAGGACAAGATGGCCCGTATTGGCCTGCGTATGCAGGACATGCTGGATGAGGCGCTGTTCCGCGATAAGCTGGAGACCGCTCTTGCCCGCGTGAACCCCGAGCTAGAGCTCATCTACAGCCTGCCCACCTACACCGTGGATCAGATTTGCGATGAGTACCTGCCCATGGCCGAGCGCCTGCGCCCCTACATCACCGAGACGAGCCTGCTGCTCAACAACATGATCGATGAGGGCAAGGATTTGCTGTTTGAGGGCGCCCAGGCGACGCTGCTCGACATCGATCACGGCACCTATCCGTACGTGACGTCTTCTAACTGCACCGCCGGCGGCGCCATTACCGGTTCCGGCGTCGGCATGAAGAACGTCGACCGCGTGCTGGGCGTCATGAAGGCCTATATCACCCGCGTCGGTTCGGGCCCCATGCCCACCGAGCTTTCCTATGAGTCCGAGGCCGGCCACACGCTGACCGAGGAGGGCTACGAGTACGGCGTGACCACCGGTCGCCGTCGTCGCTGCGGCTGGTTTGACGGCCCTATCGCCAACTATGCCTCGCGCGTCAACGGCCTCACCGACATCGCCGTGACCAAGCTCGACGTGCTTTCGGCCTTCGACACCATTAAGGTGTGCGTTGCCTATGACGTCGACGGCGAGCGCTACACGAGCGTGCCCGAGCACCAGGTGCGTTTTGAGCATGCCAAGCCCATCTACGAGGAGCTCCCTGGCTGGAAGTGCGACATCACCGGCTGCCGCAGCTTTGATGAGCTGCCGCAGGAGGCTCAGGACTACGTGGCATTTATCGAGGATCTGGCACACACCCGCGTGACGTTCATCGGCGTCGGCGCCGGTCGCGAGCAGATCATCAACCGATTCTGGAAGTAATCGGCGTTATTTGGTTATTGCGATATACCCCTTTGCAGCCCAGATGGGCGGCCGAGGGGTATATTTGCTTGTAATGGGCCCGCGCGGAGCGGGCCGGTAATCCATAGAGGAGGCACCCTTGAAGGCGGACACTCAAACCATCGACATCCTGTTGTTGGGCAGCGGCGGCCGCGAGCATGCTCTGGCAGCCAAGCTCGCAGCATCACCGCGCGCCGGCAAGCTCTACATCGCGCCGGGTAACGGCGGCACCGCGAGCTGCGGCGAGAATGTGGTTCTCGACGATTGCGATCCTGCGGCCGTGGCGGCGTTTGCCCAGAGCCATGGATGCGGACTCGTGGTGATTGGCCCCGAGGCTCCGCTCGTGGCGGGCGTTGCCGACGCCGTCCGCGCGGCGGGCATCCCGTGCTTTGGCCCGGGTGCCGAGGGCGCCCAGATGGAGGGCTCTAAGCTGTTCTCCAAGCAGCTCATGGAGCGCGCGGGTATTCCGACGGCAGCCTACGGCTCGTTTACCGACGAGGCTTCGGCTCTCGCCTACGTACGCGAGCAAGGCGCCCCGCTGGTCGTTAAGGCCGACGGCCTTGCCGCGGGCAAGGGCGTTATCGTGGCGACCGAACTTGAGCAGGCCGAGGAGGCCGTGCGCGAGTGCTTTGGCGGCACCTTTGGCGATGCCGGCAACACCGTGGTTATCGAGGAGATGCTCGTTGGTCCTGAGTGCTCGCTGCTGGCCTTTACCGACGGCAAGACCGTGCGCCCCATGGCCACCTCGCAGGACCACAAGCGCGCGCTCGAGGGCGACAAGGGTCCCAACACCGGTGGCATGGGCGTCTACAGCCCGGTGCCCATCGTGACTGACGAGGAGCACGCCACCATGGTGAAGGTCATGGAGCAGACCGTGGCCGAGCTCGCTGCCGAGGGTATCGACTACCGCGGCTGCCTGTACGGCGGCTTTATGCTCACGCCTGCCGGCCCCAAGGTGCTGGAGTTCAACGCCCGCTTTGGCGACCCCGAGACGCAGGTCGTGCTGCCGCGCCTTAAGAACGACCTGGTCGAGGTCATGCTCGCCTGCGCCAACTGCGAGCTCGATCAGATTGAGCTCGACTGGCGTGACGAGTGGGCCGTGGCCGTTGTCCTGACGAGCGCGGGCTATCCCGGCAGCTACGAGAAGGGCAAGGTCATCACTGGCATTGAGGATGCCGAGGCCATGGAGAACGTGACCGTGTACCACGCGGGCACTGCCGTGGTGGACGGCCAGCTCGTGACCAATGGTGGGCGCGTGCTTGCCGTGACCGCTCTGGGCGACACGTTCGAGAACGCTCGCAACCTTGCCTACGAGGCCTGCGAGAAGATTGATTTTGAGGGCAAGACCTTGCGTCACGACATCGGCCTGCGCGCGCTGCGCGGCCGCGACGCCTGGGATGCCTAAAATCCGAGAGGAATGAGACGGATGGACGAGAAGAACGAAGAGCTCGTGGACGCGCAGATCGTCGAAGAGGACAGCCGCATGTATGGGCACGCCGAGGGCGAGCCTGGTGGCGAGGTTGCTGACGAGCCGGCGCTGGTGCTGGGCGACGACGACCCGCACGATGCCGAGCTGCACGAGAAGATTCTTTCGGAGGAGTGTGCCTGGAAGGGCAAGATCCTCGACGTCCACCGTCTTGAGGTTGAGCTGCCCAACGGTCACCGCAGCGCCCGCGATATCGTTCGCCATCCGGGTGCGGCGGCCGTTGTGGCACTGACCGAGAGCGGCAAGATCGTACTGGTGCGTCAGTACCGCACCGCCATCGACCGCGTGACGGTCGAGATTCCCGCCGGCAAGCTCGATCCAGGCGAGGACCCGCTCGATTGCGCCAAGCGCGAACTGCATGAGGAGACGGGCTTTAGGGCTGGCCGTATTCGCTTTTTGACGTCGATTGTCACGTCCTGCGGTTTTTGCGATGAGATCATCCACATCTACTTGACTACCAAGCTCGAGTTTGATGCACCCGACCCCGACGATGACGAGTTTGTCAACGTCGACTTGGTACCGCTGCACGAGCTGATCGACGCCGTGCTCGACGGCAAGATCGAAGACGCCAAGACCGTTGTGGGCGCACTTGCCTGCGACAGCATTGCTCACCGTTTGGGCGGAGCGGAACTTTAACGAGCGGGGATGATCCCGCAGGTTTGTGTAAGTCAGCGAAAGTGCTCCATTTGAGACAAGGTGGCCTAAAAGAGGAGGGAAGCGTATGGATATACGCGACCGACGATTGAAGGCCAGATTGTCCAAATGGAGCACTTGCAGCGTCGAGACGAAACGCGGTTTGGTAAAACCGCGTAAGGTGACTATGTTTAAGAGGTTTCTTTCTTACTACAAGCCCCAGATGGGGCTTTTTGTTGCTGATACGGTTTGCGCCCTGGTACTTGCCGCCATTGACCTGGCGTTCCCCATTATCCTGCGCAATCTGACCGGAGGGTTGTTTACCCAGGGCCAGGCTGCCATTATGCAGGCGCTCGGTATGATCGCGGTGGGACTGGTGTTGATGTATGCCATCCGCTGCGCCTGCCGCTACTTTGTGAGCTATTGGGGTCATGTGATGGGCGCGCGCATGGAGTCCAAAATGCGCGAGGACCTGTTCGATCAGTACGAACGGTTTAGCTTTGCGTACTTTGATCGCAACAGCTCGGGCGACATGATGAGCCGCGTGGTCAATGACCTGTTCGATATCTGCGAGGCGGCGCACCACGTGCCCGAATGGATCATTATCTGCGGTATCGAGATCATCGGCTCGTTTGTGATTCTGTTTACCATCGCGCCGGTGCTCGCACTCGCCATGGCTGTGGTGACGGTGGTGTTCGCGGTCATTATGTTTTGGCAGAACATGCGCATGCGCGAGGTCTTTAGCGATAACCGCAAAAAGATTAGCGGCATCAACGCGCAACTGCAGGATTCGCTGGCGGGCATGCGTGTGGTCAAGAGCTTTGCCAACGAGCAGACCGAGCGCTCTAAGTTTCGCGCCTCGAACAATCGCTACCTTTCGTCCAAGGAGAACATGTATCACGCCATGGGCGTCTATACCGCGACGTATGGCCTGCTCTCGGGCGTGCTCTATGTGATCGTGGTGCTGCTGGGCGGTTGGCTCGTTGCCCAGGGTCAGCTGCAGGCGGTCGATATGGCAACCTTTGCACTCTACATTTCGCTGTTCTGCACGCCGCTCGAGACGCTCGTCAATTCGGCCGAGACGTATCAGAAAGCCATCGCCGGCTTTAAGCGCATGGATGAGGTACTCTCGACTGTCCCCGATATTCAGGATAAGCCGGGTGCTGCGGATCTGCAGGTGACGGCTGGTGCTGTGGAGTACCGCGACGTGTGCTTTAGCTACGAGGATGTTGAATTGGGCGAGCGCGGCGCCGACGGACGCCCTGTTATCGACCACATGGACCTGTCCATCAAGCCCGGTCAGACCATCGCTTTGGTTGGTCCCTCGGGCGGCGGCAAATCGACGACTTGTTCGCTGTTGCCGCGCTTTTACGACGTTGCCGCCGGCTCCATTAGCATCGACGGCCAGGATGTGCGCGACGTGACGCAGCATAGTCTGCGCCGTGCCATCGGCCTGGTGCAGCAAGATGTGTACCTGTTTGATGGAACGATCGGCGAGAACATCGCCTACGGCAAGCCGGGCGCCACGGCAGAAGAGATCGCCGAAGCGGCCCGCCGCGCCAATATTGATATCTTTATCGAATCGCTTCCGCAAGGCTACGACACCGTGGTGGGCGAGCGCGGCAGCCGTCTTTCGGGTGGTCAAAAGCAGCGCGTCGCCATCGCGCGCGTTTTTCTCAAGAATCCCAAGATCCTTATTTTGGATGAGGCGACGAGTGCCCTGGATAACGAGAGCGAGGAAGCGGTGCAGGAGTCGCTCGAAGAGCTGGCACGCGGCCGTACCACGATCATCATCGCCCACCGTCTCTCGACTATTAAGCATGCTGACGAGATTGCGACCGTTGAGCATGGTCGCGTTGTGGAACGTGGCACGCACGAGGAGCTTCTCGCCCGTGGCGGCACCTATGCCCGTTACTATCGAATGCAGTTCGAAGGTGCGCGTGCGCACGAGCTCGACTGATTGATATGACAGGAAGATCATGGCTGATAAGAACCCTTTGACTCCGGAAGAAGTGACGGAGTTATTCTCCGAAATCGATGCATCCGGCGTCTTGGATCCTACGCTCGCCAAAAAGCGCACCGAGCGCATGCGCGAGAAAGAGGCCGCCGTCAAGCGCGGCGACAAGGCGACGCTGGCGCGGCTGCGCAGCGAGGATCGCGCGAGCCAGGCAAAACATATCGACCCGCTGTCCGAGGACGACCCTTCGGGCTCGCAGGTGAGCCATACCATTACGAAGACCGCCATGGCCGTGGTTATCGGCATTTTGGTGCTGATTGTGGGCATGCAGATTGGCTACGGCGTGATGCGACGTCTGAATACCGCGAACCTTTCCGAAAGTGTTTCGGTGGATACCGTTTCGACCGCGCTCAAGGGTGGACTTGAATGGGGCAATGGCTTTACGCAGTTCCCGCTCGATTTTACCGTCGACGAGGCAGATGAGCGCACGGGCACGGTTGAGGTGACGGTGCTGGACACGTCTTCTGCCAATGAACTCGAGCTGCTGTCCAACGGTCAGATTCAGGCGGCGGCGCTCGCAACCAACGCCCTGCTCAACGACAAGATCGACCGTGTGGTGTATAACGTTCACGCCTATATCGACGAGGACAGCAGGATCCAGCATGATTCCTTCTTTGGCATGTTTCCTGCTCAGGGGCACCAAAGCGCCATCCTGACGTTCGTTTGGACCAAGAGCTCGTCCAACGCCACGAGTATCGACTGGAAGATGCGCATCGTAAGCATGGACGACACCATTGCCGAGCGCATTCAAAAACAGGTCAACTCGGTTTCATCGCTGATCGAGGACCCGGTGGTGAGCCAGACCAAGATCACGGAGGAGCAGGCCGAGCGCGATCTTGAGCATCGTCTGCACGGTCGAGAGATCTTCCGCGGCGGAAAGCCCGATCGCACGCCGTCCGAGCTGCTGGAGCAGGACAAGCAAAAGTAGTCCGCAGCCACATAGAACGATGCCATCCCGCGTGAGCCGCAAGCCCACGCGGGATGATTTTTCTGGGACGGGGATTAAAAAATCATTCTGTCATGTATGCAGTTGGCGACAAAGCCCTGCTCTCAGAATAATTTTTTAATCCCCGTCCCAGAAAAATCATTATGCACAGGAAGTCATAATTATCATTTTGTAAACAATTCTATGTAATTAATGCCATGGGCGATGCTTGCGGTTAGAATACCGCGAGGCCTAACTACACACCTTTAAGCCGGTCCTGTGAGACCGGGAAGGAGAACTATGGCGAACAACCATATTGCGGGCGCTGCCGCCCGCACCGTCGCGCCCAGCGAGCTGTGCCAGCGTATGCTGGCTAAAACCAGCAAGGGCACCTGCGGTCCCTGCATCCTGTATCTTGAGGATGGGACCATTTTTTATGGCCGTGCATGCGGTGCCGAGGGTACCGCAACCGGCGAGGTCTGCTTTAACACGTCGCTCGAGGGCTACTTTGAGGTCATGACCGACCCGAGCTATGCCGGCCAAATCGTAACCATGACCTATCCGCAGATCGGCAACTACGGCATTGACGAGACCGATGTCCAGTCGGCCTTCCCCGGCGATACCGCTCGCCCCGCGAGCGCTCCCGCCATGCGCGGCATGGTCGTCCACGACATGTGCGCCACGCCTTCTAACTGGCGCTCGACTGTCAGCGTGCCGGAGTACCTGCGTGCACACGGCATCGTCGCTATCGAGTGCGTCGACACCCGCGCTCTCGTGCGCCACCTGCGCGACAACGGTTCCAAGATGGGCATAATCTCGACGGAGATCTTCGACGTCGACGAGCTTGCCGAGCGCCTGTCCGCCGCGCCTACGCTGGTCGGCGAGAACCTGGTCAAGACCGTGAGCTGCCCTGAGCCCCATGCTTTTGCCGTGAGCGACCTGCCCGCTACGCATGACTTTGCGCTTGCCCCTACCGCTCCTGCCCGCCACAAAGTGGTCGCCTACGACTGCGGTGTCAAGCGCGGCATCCTGGAGGGCCTGGTTCGTGCTGGCTGCAACCTCACCGTCGTGCCGTGGGATACACCCGCGCGTCAGGTGCTCGACATGAATCCCGATGGCGTCTTTTTGTCCAACGGCCCCGGCGACCCCGATGCCGTGGTGGAGACCTACGAGCAGGTGCAGCAGCTAATCGGCAAGGTGCCGGTTTTTGGCATCTGCCTTGGTCACCAGATGATCAGCTTGGCATGCGGCGCCCAGATGGAAAAGCTCAAATTCGGTCACCGTGGTGGCAACCAGCCGGTTATGAATCTGGTCAGCCGCCGTGTGGAGATCACCGCGCAAAACCACGGCTTTGGCCTGTTGTTCCCCAGCTTGGGCAAGCTTGTCCCCGAGCTTTCGGGCGGCGAGACCGAGCACGCGGCCGATGGCGATCTGCGCGTCTGGGTGCGCCGCGGTATCGCGCCGGTCGTGATGAACGAGCGTTTCGGCCGCATTCGCCTGACGCATGTGAATCTCAATGACGGCACCGCCGAGGGCATTCAGCTGCTCGATGCGCCGTGCTTCTCGGTCCAGTACCATCCCGAGGCATCGCCCGGCCCCACCGATGCTCACTATCTCTTTACCGCCTTTACGCGACTCATGGACGGCGAGGAGAACTATCTGGACATCGATACCGCCAAGGACCGCCTTGCCGGCTGGAATTTCGCCGATAGTGGTTCCGCCGTTCTACCGAACGGCGGACCTGTCGACGCTGCGGCTGCATCTGGCACATCATCTTGCCGTTCTGCTTCGGACGCGCGGGCATAAGCCCAGCGCGCCCTCGCATCACGGCAACCTGATGCACCAGCTGCACCCTCGCTGACTTTTCCAAAACATTGAGTCAGCCTCTCTAGGAGGTTTTAAACATGCCTAAACGTACCGACATCAAGCGCATCCTCGTCATTGGCTCGGGCCCCATCGTCATTGGCCAGGCCTGCGAGTTCGATTACTCCGGCGCCCAGGCCTGCAAGGTGCTCAAGGAGGATGGCTTTGAGGTCATCCTGGTCAACTCCAACCCGGCGACCATCATGACCGACCCGGGCTTGGCCGACCGCACCTATGTCGAGCCCATCACCGCCGAATTTATCGAGCGCGTGATCAAGAAGGAGCGCCCGGATGCGCTGCTGCCCACGCTGGGCGGCCAGACCGGTCTGAATGCCGCCGTCGAGCTGGCAAAGGACGGCACACTCGACAAGTACGGCGTCGAGATGATCGGCTGTGACCTTGCCGCCATCGAGCGCGGTGAGGACCGCAAGCTCTTTAACGAGGCCATGGCCGAGATCGGCCTGGAGGCCGCGCGCTCGGGCTATGCCTACAGCGTGGCTGACGCCGAGGCCATCGCCGAGCGTGTGGGCTATCCCTGCGTGCTGCGTCCGAGCTTTACCTTGGGCGGCGCCGGTGGTGGCATCGCGCATACTCACGAGGAACTTGTCTCCATCGTGAGCCAGGGCCTTGAACTCTCGCCTGCCCATGAGGTGCTGGTCGAGGAATCCATCGAGGGTTGGAAAGAGTACGAGATGGAGGTTATGCGCGACCACGCCGGCAACGGCATCATCGTGTGCTCCATCGAGAACCTCGACCCCATGGGCGTGCATACCGGTGACTCCATCACCGTGGCGCCGGCGCAGACCCTCTCCGACCTTGAGTATCAGCGCATGCGTGTCGCCTCGCTCGCTATCTTGGAGAAGATCGGCGTCGAGACCGGTGGCTCTAACGTGCAGTTTGCCGTGAACCCCCAGACCGGCCGCCTGATTGTCATCGAGATGAACCCGCGCGTGAGTCGTTCGTCCGCGCTGGCTTCCAAGGCCACGGGCTTCCCCATCGCCAAGGCCGCCGCTCGCCTGGCCGTGGGCTATACGCTCGACGAGATCGTCAACGACATCACCAAGGCCACGCCCGCCTGCTTTGAGCCCACGATCGACTACTGCGTGGTCAAGGTGCCGCGCTTTGCCTTTGAGAAATTCAAGGGCACCGACCCCACGCTCACCACGCGCATGAAGGCCGTGGGCGAGATCATGGCGATCGGCCGCACCTTTGAGGAGGCCTTTGGCAAGGCCATGCGCTCGCTGGAGGACGGGCACCAGGGTATTTGCGCCGGTGGCAAGGAGGGCGCCGATAAGCTGAGCGACGACGAACTCGCCCAGGCCGTGGGCACCCCGACTGAGCACCGCATCTTCTTTGTGGTCGAGGCCCTGCGCCGTGGCTGGGATGTTGCGCGCATCCACGCCATCTGCGGTATCGATCCGTGGTATCTCAACCGCATCAACGATATGGTGCAGGTCCAGGAGAGCATCCGCGGCCTGCGCGTGGAGGACATTGACGCCGACGCGATGCGCCTGCTCAAGCAGTATGGCACGAGCGATGCCGAGATTGCCGCGCTGACCGGCTCGGATGAGCGTTTTGTTCGCGCTTACCGTAAGGGTCTGGGCGTGGTTCCCAGCATGAAGACGGTCGACACCTGCGCCGCCGAGTTCTCGAGTGCCACGGAATACCACTATAAGACCTACGAGAACATTTACCGCACGAGCCCGATCGCCAAGAAGTGCGTTGCCCCCGACGAGACCACGCCGGCGGACAAGCCCAAGGCGATGATTCTGGGTGCCGGTCCCAACCGTATCGGCCAGGGTATTGAGTTCGACTACTGCTGCGTGCATGCGAGCTATGCGCTGGCGGCCCGCGGCTTTGAGACCATCATGGTCAACTGCAACCCAGAGACCGTCTCGACCGACTACGACACGTCAGACCGCCTGTACTTTGAGCCGCTCACCTACGAGGACGTCATGGACGTTATCGACGTTGAGCGTCCCGACGGCGTCGTGGTGACGCTCGGCGGACAGACCCCGCTTAAGCTGGCGCGCATGCTCGAGGAGAGCGGCGTGAACATCATGGGCACCAAGCCCGATGCCATCGACTTTGCCGAGGACCGCGAGCGTTTTGCCGCCTTGCTCGATAAGCTGGGCATTATGTATCCGCCGGCGGGCCAGGCCACCTCGTTTGAGGAGGCCGAGGCCGTTGCCGCACACATCGGCTACCCGCTGCTGGTACGTCCGAGCTATGTGCTGGGTGGCCGCGGCATGATGATCGCCTACGATGCTGAGCATCTGCGCGATTACATGGCCGAGGCTGCGCGCATTAGCCCCGACTACCCGGTGTATCTCGATCGCTTCCTGGAGGGTGCGATCGAGTCTGATGTCGACGCCCTGTGCGACGGCGAGGAGGTCTACATCGGCGGCATCCTGGAGCATATCGAGGAGGCCGGCATCCACTCCGGTGACTCCGCGACCTGCATTCCGCCGTTCAGCTTTAGCGAGAGTCTGCAGGCGAAGCTCCGCGAGACCACGCGCCGCATCGCGATGGCGCTGGGAGTCCGCGGCCTGGTCAACGTGCAGTATGCCATCAAGGGCGAGACCGTTTACGTGATCGAGGCCAACCCGCGTGCCAGCCGTACCGTGCCGTTCATCTCCAAGGCCACCGGCGTGCCGCTGGCCAAGTGTGCGGCGCGTATCATGGCGGGCGATTTCATCGCGAACCTGGGCCTGCCGAGCGACGAGCGTCAGCTGGACTGGTTCTGCATGAAGGAAGCCGTCATGCCCTGGGGTCGTTTCCCGGGCGCCGACGTTATCCTGGGGCCCGAGATGAAGTCGACGGGCGAGGTCATGGGTATCGCCAAGAGCTATCCCGAGGCATACGCCAAGACGCAGCTGGCGATTGACTACAAGCTGCCCGATCCGAGCTGCGGCAAGGTATTCATTAGCGTGTGCGACCGCGACAAGCGCCATATCCTTTCGGTTGCCCGTATCCTGCGCTATCTGGGCTTTGACATCTGCTCTACCGAGGGTACGGCGCGCGTGCTGCGCGGAGGCAACGTGACGTGCGAGGTCGTGGAAAAGATCAGCGGCCCGCATGACGGCGAGTGCCCCAACATCGGCGACCTCATCGCCGATGGCAAGATCGCAGTGATCATCAACACGCCGTACGGCCCGGGCTCGCGTGGCGACGGCTATTTGTTGCGCACCGAGGCGGTGCGCCGCGGCGTGACCTGCGTGACCGCGATGTCTGCCGCCAACACCTACGTGAGTGCCATCGAGGCGGTGCGCGAGGACCAGCAGGGTCACGGCAGCGCCAACGACATGGGCATGGACGTCATCGCCCTGCAGGACCTGCCGCAGCACACGGTGTAGTGTGACCTGGCCGGCCGGGGCGGGAGGCGGACACTTTCTCTCGGAAACTGGGCTTCGCGAAGTTTTCCGAGAGAAGGGTCCGCCTCCCGCCCCGGCCTGCGGTGACTTGGCTGCACCGTGTGCTGCCGAAGGGGCTTTGTGCGATGACTAGGGCTGAATAAAAAGTGAGTGTGGGCTCCGCCGTTCGTTCGAACGGCGGAGCCCACGTTAATATTTCAGCCAACGTACGTCATGGCAATCCCCGGTAGGTCGCAGGGTGGCGGCTGAGCCTTTCCCTCGGGAAACTTCGCGAAGCCCAGTTCCCGAGGGAAAGGCTCAGCCGCCACCACAAAGACCGCAGGGACGGGAGCAGCTATACTACTCTCAGTAGTTAAGGGTCGCGGATCCGCCGCGTCGCCGCTCTCAACAGGAGGTCTTTGTTTATGGCAGATCAAAAGCCGGTTGTCGGGATCATCATGGGCTCTAAGTCCGATCTGGGCGTTATGGAAGGCTGCACCGCCGAGCTCGAGGCGCTTGGTGTGCCCTATGAGCTCGTCATTGCGAGCGCACACCGCACGCCGGCGAAGGTCCACGAGTGGGCCTCGACTGCTGCCGATCGCGGTATCAAAGTAATTATCGCTGCCGCCGGCAAGGCCGCTCACCTGGGTGGTGTCGTGGCTGCCTTTACGCCGCTGCCGGTTATCGGCGTGCCTATGAAGACAAGTGACCTGGGCGGTATGGACTCGCTGCTGTCGATGGTGCAGATGCCTTCGGGCGTGCCCGTGGCCTGCGTTGCCATCAACGGCGCCAAGAACGCCGCCATCTATGCCACGCAGATTCTGGGTGCTTGCGACCCCGAGTACCGCAAGGTTATCGAGAAAATGAAGCAGGAGATGGCCGACGCCTAAGCGGCTTGCCATTCCGCTGCAATCATAGGGAGAGTCATGTCCGACTATCAGGGAAAACGTTTCTCGGCTTCTCAGATCCCCGATCCATCCAAGGCGGGATCGGCCCGCTCCATGCAGCAGGGTCGGGCATCCTCTCCTCAACAGGCTCGTGCGCCGCGCCCCGTAACGCCGACGTCCCATCGCCGTCAGGATACGCCGGCTGCGTATCGCCCCTCGTCATATGGCACGGCAAAGAAGCGGACCCGGACGACGAGGCAACCGAGCGGCGCTCCGTCCAGCTACACCGAGCCGCCGCGCAAGAAACGCCGCTCCATCATCCCCATTCTGCTCATCATCATCGGCATCGGCCTGATTGTTGCCGCCGCTGCCATCTTTATCAATGCTCAGATTGGCTATAAGCAGGCAAGCGATTCGTACCAGAAAATCGAGAAGCAATATGTAAGCGATAAGGACGCCAGCGGCGTGCCGATTATCGACTTCGATGCACTTGCCCAGACAAATCCCGAGGTTGTGGGTTGGATTTACGCGCCGGGAACCAACATCAACTATCCCGTGGTGCAGACCAATAACAACTCCAAATACCTCAACACGCTGTTCGACGGTACGGCCAATGCGTCCGGGGCCATTTTCCTGGATAGCGATGACACCGCGCCGGGAATGGTTGACCAGCAGACCACGATCTACGGCCACCACATGAATGACGGGTCGATGTTCAACGTGATTTCGGACACCACCGACCAAGCGACATTCGATAGCATCGAGTACGTATATTACATCACGCGCGATGCAACGTATAAGCTGCGACCGCTGGCGACCAAGGTCGTCGAGGATACGTATGTCAAGGCGCGCACGCCTAATTTTGAGGGTGACGACGGGCTCAAGAACTACCTGTCCGAGATGCTCGACGGTGCTTCGGCAGTGGCGAGTGATGCAGGCGATCGCGCTGCTTCGGCAACCAAGGTCGTGACGCTCGTGACCTGTCGCTCACTGTCATTTAGCAATACGCGCGCCGTCATGGTGCTCACGCCGGTCGAGGAATAGATTGTTAAGAGTAGCTAAAAGAGCCCCGTCCCAAATGAGCTGCTCGATGACGGTAAAAGGAGGAAATGATGCTCGAGAATGGCAAAACGATGCCTTCGATTGATGCTTGGCTGCGCGAGGCCAAAGCCGATTCGTCGGCGCCTGCGTGCGGTATGTATCTGACGCATAACGGTGTGGTGCGTGCGACGCCCAAGGCCGAGGTGCGCGGAGTTGAGACCGGTGGCGTGGCGCCGGGCCACAAGGTGGGCGGCATGGTCTTTGACTACGACGCCGAAAAGGTGCGGTCTGCCATCGAAGCCACGCGCGCGATGCCCGGCATCGGCTATGTGCGCTTGTGGCTGGCGAGCGGCGAGCTTTCCGTGGGCGACGATATCATGCTCGTGCTCATTGGCGGAGACATTCGTCCGCACGTGGTCGATGCCCTGCAGTCGCTTGTCGGCACCATCAAGAATGAATGCGTGAACGAGGTAGAGCGCGAGGCATAGGGCTTTGCGATCGATTCGAGCCCATCTGTAGCAAGAGCCCGCTGGCAGTTAGATTGAACTGCCAGCGGGCTTACTTGTCCGTTGGAACCGACTTGCAGCAGCGCCAGCGCTATACGCGTGTGGCGTCCTTGGGGCTCATGGTCATACTCTGGAAGCGATTTTCCATGTATTCATTATCGAAATACTTGCCGTAGAACTGCGCGACGGGAATATCCGGCTCCGTGCCGTTGACGCGCTGGTACCAGTAGTCGAGCGACTGCAGCGTCATGACGCCGTCGACCAGCATAATGACGGTAAAGATGACGGTAGCCGAGTAGCGGCTCTTCCACGGAATCATGTTGATGAGCTTGAGCAGCCTCGGCAGCAGCAACTTGATCCAGATAAGGCCACCCAGGCCCCACAGGCAGGCAAAGCCCGTGCAGGTGCGTCCGCCCGTAAGGACGGCGAGTGGGTCGGGCATGCCGAACAGCTTCATGTGCGAGTAGCTCCACGAGACCACGCCAAATGAGGTCTGCATAAACCAGCCTACAAACACCTCGAAAGCGCCGCCGATCAGGGCACTTACCAGGAAAATGATCAGAGGATTCTTTTTATAGAAGCGGTTGAGCGCCATGGTCATGAGCACCGCGCCAAATCCGTAGATGGGGCTAAAGGGGCCAAATAGCATACCGGCCCGGTCCTGATAGACGCCGGGATCGACGACGACCATATGCCAGACTTCCTCGAGAATGAGACCTAACACGCTGCAGACGAAGAATACCCAGAACAGGTTGAAGTAGTTGAGCTTGATGTAGCCCTCGCCGGTTTCGTCGCGGCCGAGCATCCCCTCGGCGGCGGCATCGCGGTCGAGCATCTCTTGCAGACGGCGCTGCAGTTCGCGCTCCTGGCGTAGCGTGGGGTCGACGGTGGCCGACAGCGCAATGAGGATGCCGAGCTGGATGGCGGGGCGCAACAAGAACGGCCCGATACCCTGGAGCATCACGTCGACCAAAAGCTCAACGACGGTAAATGCGATAAGGATATAGGACAGGCGCGCGGCGTTGCGGCGCTGGTTCTTGATGAGGTCTAGGCCGAAGATGATTAAGATGACCGCGCTCGCCGCCGAGAGCATGATGCCGGCGACGATAAGGCCGATCGCGACGAGCGTGTTGTCGCCGAGCTTGGCGGCGGCGTTGCCGTTGATGAGTGCGGTGATGACCTGCCACATAAAGGCGCCGACCGACGGGAGCGTACCAACACCGGACAGGATGCACAGGACGGCATACACCTTAATGATGAGGGGGATCTTCTTGACCTCCGT
The DNA here is from genome assembly GCA_900549085.1 of uncultured Collinsella sp. Lineage (GTDB taxonomy): Bacteria > Actinomycetota > Coriobacteriia > Coriobacteriales > Coriobacteriaceae > Collinsella. Next base: position 25,737 of record URMO01000001.1, read on the forward strand.
GGCGCTGGGGACGCTGGGGTCGAGTTCGTTTCGATCCATACAGAACCTTTCTCGTTTTGTCCTAGGCTACAAGGATACGCCGCCGACCTGCTAAAAGACAGGACGAACGTCCCAATTGCAGCAATGTAAGCCCTAACGGTCGCCGGGAAGCGTCGCGACGGAAGCATGCGGGATCGTTGAGCGCGCGGGCGGGTTCCCCAATAAAATGTTTGGCTGCAAAACGGATTATAAGCTCGGTGGGCTTTTAAAAAGCGCTGCTCATGCGCGGGAGTGCTTGTCTTACCGTGCGTATAATAGGGCGGGTAACGCCAAATAACGAGGCTCTGAGGGGATGCCATGTCTCAAGAAACCATCCGCGCGGCCGAGCGTGCCACGGGACAGGTGACGACCATGTCGACGTATGATCCGGACTCCGACCAGCTGCATGAGGAATGCGGCATCTTTGGTGTGTGGGCACCCGATCGCGATGTGGCTCGGCTGACGTACTTTGGTCTGCGCGCGTTGCAGCATCGCGGCCAGGAATCGGCGGGAATCGCCGTGGGCGATGGTGGCACGGTTATGGTTCGTAAAGACCTGGGACTGCTCGATCGCGTGTTCTCCAACGCCGACCTGTCGACGCTCTCCGGCCAGCTGGCCGTGGGCCACGTGCGCTATGGCACTGCCGGCGCCAAGAGTTGGGAAGCCTCGCAGCCGCATCTTTCTACCATCAACAGCGTCATCATCGCACTTGCTCACAACGGCACTCTGGTCAACACCGACGAGCTGCGCCGTCAGCTGATCGAGCTGGGCGTGCCGTTCCTCTCCAATTCGGATTCCGAGGTCGCGACCAAGCTTATCGGCTACTTCACCCAGCGTACGGGCCACCTGCGCGAGGGCATTCGCAAGACCATGGAGCTCGTGCGCGGCGGTTACGCCATGACACTCATCAACGAGCAGGCGCTCTACGCTTTCCGCGACCCGCATGGCATTCGCCCGCTGGTGCTGGGCAAGCTCGTGGACGAGGGCCTGGACCAGGCCGACGCCGCTTCTGTTTCGCAGCTGCCATCGCAAGACGGTGCCTCGACGGTCGACTCCGCCGTCCATGTCACGCGCGCCGGCGGCTGGGTCGTTGCTTCCGAGACGTGCGCACTCGATATCGTGGGCGCCGAGTATGTCCGTGATGTCCGCCCCGGCGAGATCTTGCGTATCAGCGCCGAGGGTCTGGTGTCCGAGCAGGGCGTACCTGCAGCCGAAGAGTCCGCCAACTGCATCTTTGAGCAGGTCTATTTTGCCCGCCCCGACTCCATCATGAACGGCAAGAGCGTCTACGCCTGCCGTTACGACATGGGTCGTCAGCTGGCACACGAAGAGCCCGTCGAGGCCGATCTGGTCATCGGCGTGCCCGACTCCGGTCTGCCGCCCGCGGAGGGCTATTCGCACGAGAGCGGCATTCCCTTTGGCGAGGGCCTCATCAAGAATCGCTATGTGGGCCGTACGTTTATCGAGCCCACGCAGGAGCTGCGCGCCATGGGCGTGCGTATGAAGCTCAACCCGCTGCGTGACAACATCGAGGGCAAGCGCCTGGTCGTGATCGACGACTCCATCGTACGCGGCACCACCATGGTGCAGCTCGTCAAGATGCTGCGCAATGCCGGCGCCAAGGAGATTCACATCCGCATCAACTCGCCCGAGGTCATCTGGCCGTGCTTCTACGGTATCGATACCGACGTACAGTCGCAGCTCATCAGCGCCAACAAGACGGTCGAGGAGATCTGCGAGTATATCGGCGCCGATTCGCTGGCCTTCCTTTCGGTTGAGGGCCTGCTGAAGGTCATGCCCAAGGGCGGCTACTGCGATGCGTGCTTTACCGGCCGTTATCCCGTGGCGATTCCCGAGAGCTTTGGCCGCGACAAGTTTATGGAGGGCTTTAAGCCCCGCAACCTGGATAAGCCGCTGCACTTTGACGATGACGCCGTGGTCGAGAAATACGACGACCGCAGCTGGGAAGAGAAGCACGGCGAGGCTTAAAACCTGCCATTTGGGGACAGGTTTATTTTGGTAGGTTTTACCTGCTGTTTTGTTGATTGAGCGGCGCGCGTTGCCAGAATGCGCGCCGAAATGAACGCAACTATGAGCACCGTTTGGCGCCCGCGCGGCGCCACGGTAGTGGGAGAGGAAGGCTCAGATGAGCGACAGCAAGCATGTGACGTATGAGGATGCCGGCGTCGATACCGCCGAGGGCGGTCGCGCCGTCGACGCTATTAAGCAAATGGTTAAGGACACCAACCGCCCCGAGGTCATCGGCGGTATCGGTGGCTTTGGTGGCCTGTTCTCGGCCGCCGCACTTAAGGATATGGAAGACCCGATCCTGATCAGCGGTACCGACGGCGTAGGCACCAAGCTCGTGCTCGCCCAGATCATGGACCGTCACGAGACGGTGGGCCAGGACCTGGTCGCCATGTGCGTTAACGACATTTTGGCTTCGGGCGCCGAGCCGCTGTTCTTCCTGGACTACGTTGCCATCGGCCACATTGAGGCCGAGCACATGGCAAAGATCATCAAGGGCGTGGCCGATGGCTGCAAGCTCGCGGGCTGCGCGCTCGTGGGCGGCGAGATGGCCGAGCATCCCGGCGTCATGGCTCCTGCCGACTACGACCTTGCCGGATTTACCGTGGGCGTCGTCGACCGTCCCAAGATGCTCGACCCCGCGAACGTCCGCCCCGGCGATGTCATCCTGGGCCTGCCCTCCACCGGCGTGCATTCCAACGGCTACTCGCTCGTGCGTAAGGTCATCGGTGTTGACGGCATCAAGCCGGGCACGCCCGAGGCCGCCGCTAAGGCCGAGGAGCTGAGCCGCCCGCTCGAGGAGCTCGGCGGTGCTTCGCTGGCCGACGCCCTGCTGGCCCCCACGCGCATCTACGTCAAGCCGATTCTGGAACTGCTGCGCAATGGCGCCAACGTTCATGCCATTGCCCACATCACCGGCGGCGGTATTACCGAGAACCTCAACCGCGCGCTTGCCGACGACGTCGACGCTGTGGTCACCCGCAACGGCGCCGAGATGGGCTGGGATGTTCCGCCCGTCATCACCTACGTGTCGCGTCAGGCCGAGCTCGCGCCCAACGAGGCATGCAAGACCTTCAACATGGGCGTCGGCCTGTGCCTGATCGTCGCCCCCGAGGACGAGGCTGCCGTGACCGAGGCCCTGGTTGCGCTGGGCGAGAAGCCGTTCCGCATGGGCGAGTGTGTCGAGGGTTCCGGTAAGGTCGTGTACTCCGATGAGCGCTAACGAGCAGATGGCTGCCGCCGAGGGCCTGGACTTTGTGCCCTATACCCGCCCGACTGGCACCGATACGGCTGAGCCGCTCAAGATCGGTGTGCTTATCAGCGGCTCCGGCACCAATCTGCAGGCGCTGATCGACCTGATCGCCGCGGATAAGCTCAATGCCTCGATTGAGCTCGTGGTGTCGAGCCGTCCTTCGGCCAAGGGTCTGCAGCGTGCCGAGCGTGCGGGTATCCAGACGCTTACGCTGTCCAAGGATGTCTATGCCGACCCCATCGCCGCCGACGAGATCATCGCGCACGAGCTGCTCGAGCGCGGCTGCGAGTATGTGGTCATGGCCGGCTACATGCGCATGGTGCATACGCCGCTGCTGGCGGCGTTTCCCAACCGCGTGGTCAACTTGCATCCGGCGCTGCTGCCGAGCTTTACCGGCGCGCATGCGATCGACGATGCCTTTGCGCGCGGCGTCAAGGTAACTGGCGTGACTGTACATTTTGCCAACGAGATCTACGACAACGGCCCCATCATCGCCCAGCGCGCGCTGGCTGTCGAGGAGGGCTGGGACATCGACACGCTCGAGGAGCACATCCACGCGATTGAGCACGTGCTGTATCCCGAGGTCGTGCAGATGCTCGCCGACGGCCGCGTCCACGTGTTGGAGAGCGGCAAGGTCGCAATTGATGCGCCGCGCGGCTAGTGGCGCACAGTACAATTTAGCCGAGTAGTCAGGGTGGTCATTGGCGCCAAGGCGCAAGTGGCCATCCTTTGTTTTAGGTAATCACCTGCGACGCTCTTCAATGACTAGTCGTTAAAGAACGTCGCAGGTGACAAGGTGAGAGAGGTGGGCCCATGGCGGATAACGAAGCATTGTTTACGCCTGAGCTGGTGTTTTTTGATTGGGAGTGCGCGACGCCGGATGAGGTGTTTGCGCGGCTCGAGGACGAGCTTGCACCTCGCGGCTACATTGCGCCCGGTTGGCTCGATGCCGTCCGCACGCGCGAGGACGCCTATCCCACGGGTCTTGCCATGCCGGCGGCCAACATCGCCATCCCGCACACCGATCCCGGATTTGTGGCTAAGCCCTATATCGCGGTGGTAAAGCCCGCGGCGCCCGTGGTGTTCAGCGCAATGGCGGGCATGGGTGCCCCCGTGCCGGCGCAGATCATCATCAATCTGGGCATCGCCGAGCCGGGCGGCCAGGTCGAGGCCCTGCAATCGCTTATGAATATCTTTATGGATGCCGACGCCGCAGCCGATGTGCTCGGCCAGACCATATGCCAGGGCATGGTCGACGCCATCCGTCGCCACTTTTAGGGCCGGCACTTGGGGATTGTTCCTAACTGCCGGCAGAAAAGGAATGTCCCTAACTGCCGACAGCCAGAACAGCCCCCTTTGCACCAAAATGGTGCAGATTAACCTGTCCCCCATGCACCAGGTGTGTCGCGGGGTCCGCGTTGTGACACAATGGCGTTTGTTCGATTCGTGATGCGAAAGGCCAACTATGGCAAACAAGAAAAAGAACTCTGAGGCCGCGCCGACGCCCGAGCAGCAGGCTCGCGCTGCCTCCAGCTCTCGTAAGAAGCAGCGCAAGACGTACGTGTCTAAGACCGTCAAGATCGTCCTGGTGGTTATCGGCGTGCTGGCAATGCTGCTTTCCGTCTCGGCCATGGCATGCTCCGGTCTCATGTCGCAGGCAGAGGATACCTCGAGCTACAAGCTTACCGGCGGTGTCGCCGCCACCATCAACGGCACCAACCTCACCGAGGACACCGTGACCAAGCAGATCATGAGCATGCGTACGTCCTACGGCTACACCAAGGACGAGGACTGGGCGCAGTACCTGGTCGACAACGACCTGACGCCCAAGAAGTACCGCAAGCAGCTCATCGACTCCTACACGCAGCAGATTCTGCTTCAACAGGCGCAGAAGGAAAACGGCGTGACCGTCTCGGACGAGGAGGTTGAGAAGGCCTGGAAGGACGCCTGCAAGAGTGCCGGCGGCGCCAAGGCCTTTAAGAAGACGCTTAAGACCTATGGCTACACCGAGGACACCTATAAGGACTCGCTCAAGGAGAGCCTGGCACAGCAAAAGCTCAAGGTCGCCGTGGCGCCCACAAGCAAGCCCAAGGACAGCGAGATTGTCGATTACATCAACGAGAACCTGTCCAACTACAATGACGCCCGTCGCTCGTCGAACATCCTGATCAAGGTTGATTCCGACGCATCTGACGAGGACAAGGCCGCCGCCAAGGCCAAGGCGCAGGAGTGCCTGGACAAGATCAACTCCGGCGAGCTGAGTTTTGAGGACGCCGTGAAGCAGTATTCCGATGACACCGGCTCCAAGGAGAAGAAGGGCGATGTGGGCTGGGACAAGCTCACCACCTTCGTCGACAGCTACCAGGCGGCGCTCGAGGGACTCAACAAGGGCGATGTGAGCGGCGTCGTCGAGTCGACCTATGGTTACCATGTCATCAAGTGCACCGACTACTTCCATGTCGATAGCCAGGTCGATGATATCAAGCAAGTGCCCAAGGACATCAAGAAGTATGTCTCCAACGTGGTGAAGACGCAGGCGGCCAGTACTGCATACAGCGAGTGGCTGGAGCAGTACAAGAAGGACGCCGACATTACCGTCAACCCCATGCCCAAGGACGTGCCGTACAACGTCAGCCTGAAGGGCGTCACCAAGAGCTCGACCGACAATTCGTCGACGACCAAGTAATCATGGGACGGTGCTCGCGCGAGTGCCGCCCACACTATTGAGGAGGATTTGCAGATGACCAACGAAGAGCTGCAGAAGGAAATGATTGCGGCCATGAAGGCCAAGGACAAGGTTCGCCTGTCTATCATTCGCCAGGTCAAGGCCGAGGTGAAGAATATCGAGGTTAACGAGCGCCGCGACGTGACCGAGGAAGACGTCAACAGCATGATCAAGCGTCTGATTAAGCAGACGAGCGAGACGCTGGAGATGTCCATTAAGGCCGGTACCGACCAGGAGCGTACCGACAACCTGACCGAGCAGGTCAAGATTCTGGAGAGCCTGCTGCCCGCGCAGGTTTCGGGCGAGGAGCTCGAGGCTCTGATCGAGCAGGTCATCGCCGAGCTGGGCGCCACGTCCAAGAAGCAGATGGGCCAGGTTATGGGAGCACTCGGCAAGGCCACCGGCGGCAACTTCGATAAGCCGGCTGCGGCAAAGATCGTCGGCGCCAAACTTGCGTAATTTGTTACGCGGTTTTACCAAACCGCGTAACGGCTCGACGCTGCAAACCCGTACACGCGGCAATCTGACGTTTAATTTCAAGGGCGCGACCATGAGGTCTGCGCCCTTTCATTTCACGTCACCTTGCTCGCGTGTACGGGTTTTCGCTGACTTATGCTCAACAAGGGCGGTTGTATTATTTTCGGGTCTTGAGGGGCGTGACCGTCATGGTCGCGCTCCTTTTTGGTGGGTGCCAAGGACTGTCTCCGAGCGGGTACTCATTTAAGTCTGTCCCCAATGAGTGGGTGGAAGGTTGCGGGTTCTTTACGGGAATGTAGTGTGGGCTGCGGAAACGTGGTTCTTTCCGTACAATAGTTCAACTCGTGTAAACGCAGGGAAGGGACATTCATGGCAGACATGATCGAGATCAAGCATCTCAACAAGTACTTTGGCGACCTGCATGTGCTCAAAGATATCAATCTCACCGTCAAGCGCGGCGAGAAGCTCGTAATGATCGGGCCTTCCGGTTCGGGTAAGTCGACGCTCATCCGTTGCGTCGATTATCTGGAGGAGCCCACATCGGGCGAGGTCGTCATCGACGGTACGCCGCTCACCAAAAAGAATCACCTGGAGATGGCTCGCAAGTATAGTTCCATGGTGTTCCAGCAGTTCAACCTGTATCCCAACATGACAGTGCTGGGCAACCTGACGCTCGCGCCCATCAAGCTGCAAAAGAAGAGCAAGGAGGAGGCGACCGAGATCGCCATCGCCGCGCTCAAGCGCGTCGGCATGGCGCATAAGGCCGGCGAGTATCCGCAGAATCTCTCGGGCGGTCAGCAGCAGCGCATCGCCATCGCCCGTGCCCTGTGCACCAAGCAACCCATCATCCTGTTTGACGAACCGACCTCGGCGCTCGACCCCGAGATGGTCCAGGAGGTTCTGGACGTTATGATTGAGCTCGCGCAGGAGGACATCACCATGATTTGCGTGACGCACGAGATGGGCTTTGCGCGCCAGGTGGCCGACCGCGTCATCTTTATGGAGGACGGCCGCATCCTGGAGGAGGGCACGCCCGAGCACTTCTTCGATAACCCCGAGAACCCGCGCTGCCGCGAGTTTCTGTCCAAGATTCTGCACTAGGCGCGGTGATGGACATGACGGATATGACGAGGGCGGCCGTGTCGCGCCGTCACTTTTTGCAGCTGGCTGGCGCCAGCATGCTTGCGCTGACGGGGACCGCGCTTACCGGTTGCGGCAACTCCACCAGCGGCGAGGGCTCCGACAAGGGCTCCAAGCTTGCGGCCATCAAGTCGCGTGGCCATCTGAATGCCGGCGTTAAGAAGGACGTTCCCGGCTATGGCTATTACGACACCGCCAAGGGCCGCTTTGAGGGCATGGAAGTCGATTTGTGCTACCAGATCGCCGCTGCCGTCTTTGGCGTGAGCTACAAGGAGGCCCGCGCCCAGGAGCTTGTCGAGTTTACCGACGTAACGCCCAAGACGCGCGGCCCGCTGATCGATAACGGTCAACTCGACGTGGTCGCGGCGACCTACACCATCACCGACGAGCGCAAGAAGAGCTGGGATTTCTCGACGCCGTACCGCACCGACTACGTGGGACTCATGGTCAAGAAGCGTTCGGGCTTTACCTCGATTGAGGACTTGGACGGCAAGGTCATTGGCGTGAGCCAGGGCGCCACCACGCAGGGCCTGATCGAGCAGATGATCAAGGACAACGGCTTTAGCTGCAAGCCCGAGTTTAGGGCCTTTAGCGGCTACCCCATCATCAAGAGTTCGCTCGACGCCGGCAATATCGACGTCTTTGCCATGGACCGCTCCACGCTGGCCGGTTACATGAACGAGACCGTTGAGCTGTTGCAGCCCGAGGTCAAGTTTGGCGAGCAAGGCTACGGCGTGGCGACCAAGAAGGGCTGCGACCTTTCGGCCGTGGTCGATCAGGTGATTTGCGATCGCCTGGCCGATGGCTGGCTCGACCAAGAGGTCAAGACCTGGGGTCTCGTATAGGCGCATCGTCCAAGGAAGGAATCAAATGCTCGAAGGATTATTTGACGCCGACCGTTGGTCGACGACATTTCAAAACATGGGGCCCTTCTGGGAGGGCTTTGGCGTGACGCTGCAGGTGGTCGTTGCCGGTCTGCTGCTGTCGCTGGTGCTGGGCACGCTGCTGGGTGTGTTCTCTACCACCCGTTCGCGTGTGCTGCGTGCCATAAGCCGCGTGTACGTGGAGTTTTACCAGAACACCCCGTTGCCCGTACAGGTGCTCTTTATGTACATGGCCGGTCCGCAGTTTTTGCAGGCCATAACCGGTGCCGACCAGCCGGTGCGCATCGCGCCGTTCGTGCTGGGCTTCTTGGGCGTGGGTCTGTATCACGCGGCCTACATTTCGGAGGTCATCCGCACCGGTATCGAGGCGGTTCCGCGCGGTCAGATGGAGGCGGCCCAGAGCCAGGGCTTCACCCGTGCGCAGGCGTACTGGTACATCGTGCTGCCCCAGACGTTCAAGATCATTCTGCCGCCGCTGTGTAACCAGGCGCTCAACCTGGTCAAGAATACGTCGGTGCTGGCGCTTGTGGCCGGCGGCGACCTTATGTACCGTTCCGACAACTTTGTGAGTCTGTACGGTTACCTGCAGGGATACATCGTCTGCTGCCTTATGTACTTCATCATCTGCTTTCCGCTCGCCATGCTGGTGCAGTGGCTCGAGCGCCGCTCCAAAGAGCGTCCGCGCGGCGTGAGCCTAGCCGAGCTGGGGCTCGACAACGTAGAGGAGGCCTAGCGCATGGAAATCTTCAACGCGACCAACCTGCTCTACATTTGGGGCGGCTTTGTTAAGACAATCGAGATCTCGGCGCTGTCGATTTTTTTCTCGCTCATCTTTGGCACGGTGCTGGCACTCGTTAAAAGCTATGCGCCCCGCCCGTTCCGTATTTTGGTGAGCGCCTATATCGAGCTGTTCCGCTGCACGCCGAACCTGCTGTGGATTCTGTTTATCTACTTTACGGTGCAGGGTTTGGACATTGTGATTTCGACCATCGCCTTTACGCTGTTTACCAGCGCTGTTATGGCCGAGATTGTGCGCGGCGGCCTCAACTCGATTCCGCGCGGCCAGTTTGAAGCAGCGCAGAGCCAGGGCTTCGGCTTCTTTGCCACCATGCGCTACATCATTCTGCCGCAGACGTTTAAGACGATCATCCCGGCGCTGTTTAGCCAGTGCACGACCGTCATTAAGGACAGCTCGTATCTTTCGGGTATTAACGTGGCCGAGCTCATGTACACGGCAAATGTCGTGATGGCCCATGCGATCGACCTGTCGCAGGTGCTTATGCTCTACGGCCTGGTGTTTGCGATGTACTTTGTGCTCAACTTTGGTATCTCGCTGCTGGTGAGGGCGTATCAGCGCCGTATCGTAGCCGCATAGTCCTGCTTCCCCAAGCACGGCGCCTTGCCCCTCAATTGTCGCTTGCGTACATTTAGTACGCGGCGCTCCTCTTTCGGGGCAATTTGCCGCACTTGGGAAACCAGGACGGTCGTAAGTGACAAAATGGGAATCAGGAATCGCCTATTTCCCATTTGTTAGAAAGGAATCGCGATGAGCGATCTGGAGAACAAGAAGAATCCTGTGGTCATTACCATCGCGCGCGACTTTGGCGCCGAGGGCCACGAGATTGGTCGCATGCTTGCCGACGAGTTGGGGATTCCGCTGTACGACAACGAGCTGCTGGTGCGCGCGTCTCTGCGCGCGGGCGAGTCGCTCGATAAGATGGCCGCCTATGACGAACGTCTGGCCGTGGAGAACATGGCGTTCCTGCCCGACCGCTACGATGCGCGCTCGTACTCGGACAAGTTGTTCCAAAAGATGAGCCAGGTGATTTTGGATCTGGGCGAGACCGAGAGCTGCATTATCGAAGGCCGCCTGTCCGATTACCTGCTGCGTAACAACCCCAACCATATTGCCGTGTTGGTGACCGCACCCTTTGAGGACCGCGTCGAGATCGTGCGCAAGAAGCGTGGACTTAACAAAAAGAAGGGCGCCAAGCTGGTCAAGCAGCAGCAGAAGGCGCGCGAGGCGTTCTACAAGCGCTACAGCGCCGGAAAGTGGAAGATGACGAGCGGCAAAGACATCGTCGTCAACCGCGCCAAGTTGGGACGCGAGGGCTGTAAAGACGTTATCGCCGCCGCCTACCGCTACAAAGTGGCGCAACTCGAGGCTTAACCGACCAAAAACCACCACAAAGGGGACAGGCACCTAGGCGGAGGGGAAGGCCTTGGTGAGACCCGCGCGCGTCTGCGTGTCGGTCTTTTGGTAGATAGAGCTCAGGTGGCGCTGCACCATGCGCATCGAGATACCGAGCTCCTCGGCGACCTGCTTGAGCGGGCGTTCATCCTGGGTCACGGCTATGAGCACGTCGACTTCGCGCGGGGTGAGAGCGTGGTTGGCGATGAAGGCCTGGCGTTGCTCCTCGATGGTGGGGGCGGCGAGTGCTTCTTCTGCCAGCTGCTCGCGCTCGCGCTCCTGCTCGGTTTGGGGCAGGCGGAACAGGCCCGCGGCTACAAACGCCACACTCGCCGCCACAAGCAGCATGAGCGCGCCGATCATGATGAGGGCAACGTTGCCCGAGGTCACGAGGGCAAGCGAGATGCCCGATGTAGTGAATGCACATACATTGTTGGCGGCGCGCCCCATGCCGGCCCAGAGGGCGGGTGCATGCATGCGCGGTGCCAGCTGTGTAAAGGTGGCGGTAAAGAACGTGACAAAAAAGCCTGAGCTCAGGTAAAAGACGACAAGGCCTAGGTTGGGATCGGCGCCGGCCTCCACGGCCAAGATCGAGATGGTGGAAAGTGCCGTGACGCCGAGCATGATGAGACCCATGTAGCGACGTTCGGCAAGATCAAAGATAAGACCGGCGGCAAGGCCGCTTGCCGCCAAAAAGAGGCGCGGCCAGGTCTGTACGGCGATGGTGCCGTGGGCGTTGGAGAACGTGACCACGTTATCGAGCGTGGAGAACAGGCAGGCGAGAATCATGACGAGTGCGATGCTCCAGCATGCCTGTTTGGCGAGAGCGTGCGGAGGCTCGACAAAGGGATTGATGGCGGGGCTGGAGCTCTCGGCAGCCTTTAGGGGAACGGCGCTGAGGGCGGAGATGGCGATAGTCACTGTGCCAAGGACGATGAGCTCTGCGATGCCGCCGCAATTGAGCAGGTTGACGGCGAACTGCATCAGGATGCCGGCAGCATAGGCTGCTCCCGCTCCAGTGGCGAGTTTGGGGTCATCCTGGAATGCCAACGAAAAGGCGTGGTGAGTGGCGGCGCCCAGCAGGCCGAGTCCAAAGAACGCCACGCACCCCAGAATCTCGAGGGCAAGCGGGGTCGTAGGGAACTGAATTTGGATCAGGCCCACGATGACGATAGGGACGGCGGCGTTGATGGCTGCTAGTGAGTGGCCTTTGTGCTGTGCGAGCCCGAGCAGCGGCGCGTATCCGATAAAGCCGAGCACGCTCGCACCCAGAATAAAGCCCTGTGCGATTACAACGCGTTCGGCACCGGCGAGCAGCCCGACGTTGACGTCGAAGCGAAACTCGGCGGCAAGGAAGGCGAAGGTGAAGAGCGCGAGTGCCAGAAGCGCGTTGATTTTAGACCTGCTCAGGTTCAAGGACGGTCCTTTGGGTGGATGAATAATCGTGTCCTCGATTGTAGCGTTCCCGGGACGAGTGTGGCGATGGCGAAATCATATTGAATTAAACCGCAGGTAGAGGCCTAGGTTCACATCTACGAACCTAGGCATATGGAGTCATTTGGCACATCTTGGTGGTACAGGACCACCACAAAGGGGACAGGCACCTTTGTGGTGGTATATCCCTACGACCAAGGAGGCCGTTATGAACGCAAGTCACTTTGACAAGCAAGCTCAACGTGAGTCCACCTGCTCGCTGGTTCACGGTACCTGGCGTTGTGTGGGTGCCAAAATAGCTTGCGCCGGCGCGTGTGCGCTTATGGTCGGTCAGTTGCTGCTGCCGAGCGTGGCGCTGGCGACGGAATGTGCCGATCCCGCCGTTGGGACGGATGAGGTTGCCGCGGCTCCGGTGACGCCGACGGTTGCGGAGGATACGGCGGCTCCGGCGCCGGTACCGGTGGCTCCGGCTGCGCCGATGACTGACGCGGCTCCGGCGGCACCGTCCACGGCAGAAGTTCAGCAAGATCAGCAGGACGCACCGGCGGCAACGGTGAACGATACGGTTGCTGTCAACCAAGATGGCTCTCTTGGTGGCACCGACAGCTCGTCGGCAAACAACGCCATCATGCCCTGCGGTGTGACCGATGTTGTTGGCGGCAGCGGCGTTAGGGTCAATACGACCGTGGTTCCCCGCTACACGGACTGCGCGCTTCCGAGCAATGTCACACTCGAAAAGGGCCAGTCGTATACCTATGATTTTCCCGATGTTGAGGGTGGCATTCCAGAAGCGCTTGCGAGCGAAGTCGTCGAGGTTAAGTACTACAGGGCCGATGCCGCTTCGGGCACTCTGGTCGAAGTTCAGGATGCATCCATGTCCGACGTGACGGCTCGCTTCGAACCCGCTGGCGATCACATGAGGCTGACGCTGACCTTTACGGGTGGCGCGGCAGGCGGCTCGTATCGACTCACGCGCAATGAGGCTCTCTATATTGGCTCGGCACTGGAGTATACCGGAACTGACTATGAAGGCAGCTCGACTATCCTCAACGAAACCAGGTACGATTATTACCTCCGCTACGTCATCAATAGCGAAATTACGCTCGTTGCGTCAGAAAACGAAGCCCTCCATAACCTGGACGTCAACGACGTGAAGACCGACTACGCGCCCGGCGAGGCGCCACGCGCGACCGCGACGATCCCCGCTGCCGATGCCGACAAGTACGAGATCGCCTACGAGTGCTGGGAGGAAATGGAGCTCGATATGGAATCCGGGGAGTCGGTACCCGTTGCCTTCTGGTATTCCGACCCCGCAAAGTACACGCCGGGCATGAAGAAGATTGACCACTTCGAAGAGGGAAAGTTCTACATGTACTCCGTTGAGCTGAGGCTCAAGGGCGACAATACCGTGGCCGATGACTGCAATATGAACGTCAACGGCCATTGGGTGCACCACATCAAGACCGTCAACGGTGTCTTCGCGCCAAACGCTGACAATATGCTGTGCGAGCAGCCGATCGACGAATGGCGGGCCATCGACGTTATCGAGATCGACGGCGCCACGACCACCTTCAAGGCAGGCGATAAGCCGGTCTTTACGGCGAATGTTCCGACGGGCTCCAACTCCCTTCCTCAGTGTGAGTACTGGACGGGTAGCGACGGCAGCGAAGTGAACTCTCAGGAGTTCTGGGATCAGAACATCACGAACCACATCGACGCCTTTAAGCCCGGCGTGACCTATCGCTACGGTATCTACCTCAAGTCCGCGCGCGGCTTCTACTTTACGCCCAACACCAAGCTGGTGATCAACGGCCGGGAGTGCGGCTACCAGGTCGCGGATAGCGTATCCGATGAGGACAGCGGCTGGATCTACACCCTGTGGCTCAACACCGATCTGACCTTTACGCCTGAAGCCACGTCGACTCCCGATCCGCAGCCTACGCCGGATCCCAAGCCGACGCCGCAGCCTGGGGTGAAGCCCGCGGCCAAGCCGGCCACGACAACCGCCACGACCAAGACGGTTGAGAAAACCACGCAGGCCAAGAAGGGCGATGCTGTCCTGGCTACCACAGGGGATACCACCGCGATGACGGTCGCCGCCCTAGGCATCGCCGGCGCAACCGTAGCCGCCGCCGGCCTCGCCGCGACCAAGCGCCGCAAGCATTAGAGCTGGGTGACGGCTCTCGTTCTCGGCCTCAGCAAAATCTCAATCTGTAACACCAAGCCAGATATTTGGGCTCCAGGTGTTACAGATTGAGACGAACTGTTCGGCCGCCAACCTAACGTCTCGATCTGTAACACGTAGCGGGGAATTTGGTCTCTAACTGTTACAGATTGAGACAAACAGGCGGATGTTCGCACAATATCTTGATCTGTAACAACTACAAGGCTCAACAGGGTCTAACTGTTACAGATTGAGACAAACGCTGGAATTGGTTTGCCGACCAGACCCCAAACCGCCACAAAGGTGCCTGTCCCCTTTGTGGTGGTTTGCGCAGGTAGAACGGTAGGTTCGTATATATGAACCTACCGTTCGCTTTGTTTTTGGACAACGATTACGCTGGATGACTTTTGGTTTGCAGGAAAGGAACGACCATGAGGTGGACTACTGTTCGAGCGCTTTGCCGCCGCCTGACCGTTGCTGCGGTGACCCTCACTATGGTGACGGGCTCGTTGCCTGTGGGCGCGTTTGCTGAGGCCCTCAACACCGATAGCACCTTTGTGCAGACGGATGTCGAACAAGTAGACGATGCCGATGCCGCCGACGCTGCCGACCCCGCGCCCGATGCCGGCGCTGCCGACTCCACAGTGCTCGATACCGGTGATACCCCTACGCCCCCGCCCTCCGAGATTGCATCGGCGGCGGGCCTAACGGGCGCCGGGCAGACCGAGAGCACACCTGCGGGTACGCTCGCCACCGATCTTGTCGAGGGCAAGGAACTCGCCGAGCAGCAGAAGCAGGAGGAGACCGCCGAAGCCGAAGCAACCTGGAATGAGGATCTTGGGCTCTGGATGACCTCGAAGGGCGCTACGGGCGTAAAAGGCGAATACGATGATGGCTACGTGGCCGGCGAGCAGACTCCCGCGCAGTACTACTTCTCGATTGATAGCCTCACCAACGAAATTTCTATCGAGTATGGCGACGCGGGCATTACTACGTTGGAGGTGCCCTCGACCATCGACGACAAAAATGTCGTAAGCCTTACGGGTATGGGAAGCGCTGCGCTCACATCGATCACCTTCGCCCCTAATTCGCATGTCCGCTCGGTTGGAGGCTTGGGCGGCAGCAGCATCAAAGAGATCGCACTGCCCGATTCGGTCGAGGAGCTCAAGAGCTATGCATTCTACAAAAGCAAGACGCTCCAAACGGTAACCTGGCCCAACAACGCGGCCTTTACCACGATTCCCGAGCAGGCCTTTAAGGAATGTGAACAACTTGACGACAAGGTGGTGGCAACGCTGCCGCCTTCGGTCAAAACTATCGACTATCTTGCATTCGCCTATTGCGGCGTGCCACAGTTCTATGTCTCGGACACAACAGTGCTCACCTTTACGCAGATCAATGTGCCGGGCACGGTGGAGCGGATTGAGCGCAATGCCTTTGACGGGTGCTCCTTTGTGTCGTCGGTGACGATCGGCGACGGCGTTAAATATATCGGAGCGCACGCGTTCGCCTCTCTTGATCCTGCGATTGCCGGCAAAGAGATTGTGCTACCCAAAAGCGTGGAAATGATAGAGTGGGGAGCTTTTGAGAACACGAGATACGGAAACGAGACGAACCATAATGCCGTTGCCCTGCGCGTGATGAACCCCGATCTTCAGTTTGGTGAGGCGGGCTATCCGGGCGACTATAATGAGCGCGTGACAATCGATGGCGTAACGTATGCGATTCCCTTTAGTGAAGGCCAGACCATCTATGCCTATGCGACCGATTCGGCTGGCAACCCCTCGATGGTCAAAAAGCTTGCCGATGCCGTGGCCGATCGCAAGGACTCCGTCGATTCCTCGAAGCCTGCCTACACGTTTGAGTGGATGGGCGAGGCGGCCCAGGTGACGGGCAAACTTTCCCAGAGCGCGACGGCTACACTCGTGCAGGCGGGGCAGTCCACACCGCTGGCGGTTGGCGATGACGGCAGCTTTACAGCGGACGCTCTCTCCAAGACAGCAGCCACCCTGCGCATTTCGCTCAGCGGTTACTATGACATGGTGCTGGCGCGCCCGGGCGACCAGATGACGGGCACATGGAATATCGGAGAGATTAAGGCGGAGGACTTTACCAAGATTCCGGCCTCGCGCGCGATTGAGCTCAACGTGGGCTATCTTGAACCGATTGTGGGCCAGGATAAGACCGAACGCATTGAGCTCGATAGTCTCGATAACATCGATCTGACGGTGAAGAGCGGCGGCAAGACGCTTAAGCCTGCCAAGGGTGACAAAGAAAACGACTTCCGTATCCAGGGCACAGCACTCGTGGTGTCGCAGGCCATTGCCGACGCGGACCAGGATCTGGAGATAACGCTCGAGCCCAAAGACAGCCTCAGGCTGGGTGGGGCGACGGCGACGGTAAAGCCTTCGGCCGGCAAGGTCGATATCGACTTGAAGCCCTGGGGCACGGCGACGGTCACGACCAAGGGCGACTACCAGGGCGCCAACCGCGTGCTGGTGTTCCGTACGTCCGACGGCAAGCTAGTTGCCGACGGTGTCACCTATTTGATAGGTTACGAAGACGATGACACCACGCCTATCATGAAGGCCGAGACGCCGCGCCTTAAGGCCGGTTCGTACACCATCGTCGCCTTTAACAAGACGAGCTACGACATCCAAGCGACGAGCTATTCCACGTTTAGCCGCCTAGGGCTGACCGTGGGTAAGCATATCGCGCAAAAGCAGGTGAAGATTGAGGACGGCAAACAGCTCGACGTGACGCTCGACGTGCCGACGTTTGACGTGGAGACGTATCGTGCCGAGCGCGGGCTGACGGCGGGCTCGGTTATCGCTGATTCGTCCGCGGTCGTTGGCGCGGAGACCGAGCTGCGCATTCATTACGAGCTCAAGGACAGCCAGGCTGCCAAGATTGAGATTCCTCTGGCCAAGGATGCCGTCGAGGATGTGTCCGCAGGCGCTCGCGAAGCCGGCGCCAGCTCCGATGCCATGTGGGCTGGCACAACTTGGGAGGGCGACAATCTCGTTCTCGATATGAAGAAGGGCATGGGCGCCGATGTGTTTGTGCGCTTTAAGCCTAAGGCCGCGGGCATCTATGCCGTCTCGCCGCTCATTACGCTGGGCGAGGTGACATTGCCGCTGGGAAGCACCACACTCGAGGTTAGCGGATCGCGCATCGAGGTCGATAACACCGACGTTCACAGCCTGCTGGGCAATGTGGCCTACGTTTATGCGGCACCGGGCAAGAGCGTGCAGCTCACCGTGGGGACGGGCTCGTCGGCTGCAAAGTACACCGGTAAGACCAATAAACTCGGCCGTGCCAAGATTGAATACGACCTGCCGCAGGATACGCTTGCCGCCGAGCGCGTGACGCTCGAGGCGCGCGTGGGCTCGACCGATGTTGCCGCTGCTGCTGCCGAGGTAACGGCTCGCAATTATGTGCGCTATGTTCCGGGCGCTTCGGTCTGGAACTTTGATGTGACGTATCGTGGCGGTACGCAAAACCTGGTCAAGGACGGCAAGGACACCGGCAAGAGTCTGTGGACCTTCCATCATCTGCCGCAAAAGAAGAACGCCTACTGGACCTTTGATATCACGCTCGAGGTGGGAAACGAAGAGGCCGCCGACACGCTCGACCTGTACGTGGACTGCGTGGATGGCAAGACGGTGACGATTCCTCTGACTCAAAAGTCGCGCGAGGGCACCCGTGTTCGCTATGTGGCGGAGTATGTGGACGAGGGCTACCTTAAGCTGCTCGACGAGTTTAACAAGGCGAATGACTCGACCTATGTGAACTGCGGCAACTTTGAGCAAATCTTTATGCCGCAGACCTACCGCATCTCCAATGCTCAGCTTATGACCATGCTGAGTTTTGACGCCAACGCTTCGGCCAAAAAGCATTCCGCCGCGGCCGAGGAGCGCCAGCAGGAGTTCTCGAATGCCGTGCAGCAGTGGCACGAGTATATGATGGATAACTCGTTTAATGATGTCGACGAGGCCTTTAACGACGCGATTGACCAGATGGTCGCCGATGCGTTTGCCGAGGAGGACAAGGACGGCAAAGAGGACGAAGCCCAAGGTGGAGCTGTCCGTAAGGCTCGTCGCGCCCCTGCCGCCAGCGACGGCGAGGGTGATGATGCTGGCAACGACGAGGCCGCGCAGTTTGCGGCCGAGCTCAAGGCCGCGGTCGGCGGGTCGGCGGCGCTGCTGACCCAGCAGGGCGACAGCTATGGCGTCAATGTGGACAAGATGATCTTTGAGGATGCTTACGGCACCAGCGAGGATTGGTATCAGGAACTCGCGGCGGCCCAGGGCGCGAACGCTGCGGATGCGGCCGCCATCAAGGAGCTCGTCGACCATGCATCGCGAGCGGAGTTTATTGCCCAGCAGGCCGAGGATCTGGTGGGCCAGTCGATGGGTATCGGCCAGCTCAACCAATACGGAAGCTGGAATGACGCAACCGCTGCGGCACTCAACAAGTGTGCGGGCATTAAGGCCAGCGAGTACAACGGCCAGTCGACGAGTGGGTTTAACGATTTGGGCCAGGCGCTCGGCAGCTCGCTGAGCTACAAGGCGGCTGACGACGATACCGTTAAGGGCTTTAAGGTCGCCGCGCCCGATGGCGAGCAGACGGCCTATATAGAGTCGGAATTTATCGAGAACTCCAATAACAACAAGAACCAGGCGCTTCTGTTTAACTCGATCGCCATGCAGTGCGACATTCTGGACAACCTGTACGACAACTGGAATGTGGTCCATAGCCTCAACAACTCCAAGGTGCGCGGATGGCTCATGGCCTGGAAGCGCAACGGCGACGTGAGCGCCCATATGAAGCTCATCCGCACGATCCGTTCGCTCAAGAGCTATAAGATTGAATGCGAGATGTTCGGACAGGTCTTTAAGACCGATGCGTGGAAGGCGGCCGGCCAGGCGTTTCCCGCGGCGACCCAGGGCATCGGCATCTTTACCGGCATTTACGGCGTGAACGATGCCAGCAAGAACTGGGAGAACGTGAACGTCCGTATGCAGAAGGTGAAGGGCGAGCGCGAGGGCTATGAGCTTCAGCACACGCGCTTGCTTGCCAAGCCCGAGAAGACCGAGGACGACTGGAAGTGCATTTACGCGCTGCGTGACGTCATGGAGAAGGCGCGTGCGTTTGAGGATCTGCTGTATCGCCAGCTCTGCCACGACAGCACCGATGTGGCAGTGGGCTCCATTATGACAATCGCCGGCGTGCTGACGGCCGGTTCGGCGGGTACCGTGGTGGGCGCTGCCTATGACGCGGCTTCGACCAGCGTAGGTTCGGAGCGCGCGATTAAGCTGACCAATGCCGAATGCGCCTATGATGTTGCCTGCGAGCAGGTGGAGCGCGCGTGCCAGAATCGTATTACGGTCAACTGGGGCGAGCTGACCGATGCCGAGGTCTACAAGGCCAACAAGGACGGCTTGATCTCGGACGAGAAGATGCAGTCGATTTTTGAGGCGCGTTATCGCAATGTGGCCGCCAGGGCTGCACCCGACCCTGCGGGCGTGGTGTACGAGGGTCTGCTGTCCAATACGGTTGAAGGCGCGACGGTTGAGCTGTGGAGCGCCGACGATGCGGCCGGTACCAATGCAGTGCGTTGGGATGCCGAGGAGTATGAGCAGGACAATCCGCTTGCAACGGGTGCGGACGGTGCGTACAACTGGAATACGCCGACCGGCTGGTATCAGGTGCGCGTGACCAAGGACGGGTATGAGGAGGCGCGTTCGGCTTGGCTGCGCGTGCCGCCGATTCAGACTGAGGTGAACATTGGCTTGGTGTCGACGGCGGCGCCCGAGGTGGCTTCGGCCCATGCCTACACCGATTGCGTCGAGGTTGAGTTTGCGCAGTATATGGATGCGAGCGACGATGCCCTGGTCGCATTGTGCGCGCAGGGCTTGGGCGACGTGACGTATACGTGGCTCGACAAACAGGACGATCCCAATGGCAAGCCGCTGTCGCGCGTGCTGCGTATTCGCTATGCCGATGCGCGTGAGGCGGGCTCGACGGTGGCGTTTGAGCTCGACGGTGCTCGCAACTACGCCGGCGCGGCCATGGCGCGCTGGGCAAGTGGCGAGCTTGTCGTGGGCGTTCGTGCCGACAAGCTCAAGCTCAACGTGGAGCAGGCCGTGACCATGCTTGAGGGCAGTGACTTTGAGCTGGTGGCGCACGTGACCGATAAGGCGGGCAAGCCGTTTGCGGGCGCAAGGGTTAGTGTTGGGCTGGAGTCCTCGGCTATCTGCTCTGTCGATGCCACCCAGGCCGTGACGGGCGAGGATGGCGCGGCGACGTTTGTGCTGCATGGTGCTCTGCCCGGTTTGACGACGTTGACGGCGGCGGTGGACGGCACGGCGCTGTCCAAGCAGGTCGATGTTCGCGCGTCTGCCGAGGCAGTGCGACCGGCGCGACCGGTGGCGACGATTGGTGCGACGACGTTTGGTGCATGGTCGCCCAAGGAGAATTACATTACGGTTCCCAAGGGCACGAAGCTGGAGCTTTCTGCCGAGGATGGCACGACGATTTGGTACACCACCAACGACACCTGCCCCTGCCGTGACGAAGGCCGCGTAAAGTACACCGAGCCTATTGCGCTCGATAGCAACATGTATGTGCGCATTGCGGCACAGCGCCCTGGCATGTCGTACAGCGAGTATTCCGAGCGTCTGAACATTACGATTACGGTGACCGATGAGGCGGCGCCTGATCCGACGCCCGATCCCAGTCTGAAGCCAGAGCCCGAGCCGACGCCTGACGGCGGCGAGCAGGGTGGCGGTACGGATGGCTCTGGTGGCGCCGGGGTCCCTGCGGGCGGTTCGACTTCGACGACGACCACGGTGACGACGAACAAGTCCAAGGGTAAGGGCAAGAACGGCAAGAAGTCCGGTGGCATGGAGCTCGCCAGCACGGGTGACTCCGCCGCGATGACGGTCGCTGCTCTGAGCATCGCCGGCGCAACCGTTGCCGCGGCCGGCATCGCTGCGACCAAGCGCCGCAAGCGCTAAGTTTTGGCGACAGCGCCCATCCTCGGCTTTAGCAAAATCTCAATCTGTAACATCAAGCCAGATATTTGGGTTCCAGGTGTTACAGATTGAGATGAACTGTTCAGCCGCCAACCTAACGTCTCGATCTGTAACACATAGCGAGGAATTTGGCCTCTAACTGTTACAGATTGAGACAAAGCGGAGGCGGTTGGAGCGATATCTCGATCTGTAACAACTACAAGGCTCAACGGGCTCCAGGTGTTACAGATTGAGACAAAACGACCGACCAAGCCTCAAACCACCGCAAAGGGGACAGGCACCTTTGTGGTGGTTTGGGCGGCCGGTATAGAAAAAGTCCCCGCCGGGCGTGTGCTCGACGGGGACTTTGCCGTTTGATGGCTAGCACTGTAGGTGATTACTCGCCCAGCAGGCTCTTGGTGATGGAAGCGGCGGCCTTCTTGCCGGCGCCCATCGCCAGAATGACCGTAGCGGCACCGGTGACGATGTCGCCGCCGGCCCAGATGCGGGGATCGGTGGTCTGGCCGGTCTCCTCGTCAGCGACGATGTAGCCCCACTTGTTGAGCTCCATCTTGCCGCCGATCTTCTTTGCGAAGGGGTTGGCGTTGGTACCGATGGCCGAGATCGCGACGTCGCAGGGGATCTCCTCGATGGCGCCCTCGATGGGCACCGGGCGACGACGGCCGGACTCGTCGGGCTCGCCGAGCTCCATCTTCTGGACCTTGACGGCGCACACGGAGCCGTCCTCGCCAGCGACAAACTCGAGCGGGGAGACGAGCGGCAGAACCTCGACGCCCTCGGCCTTAGCATGGTGCAGCTCGGCGCGACGGCAGGGCATCTCGTCCTCGGTACGGCGGTAGGCGATGATGGCGTGCTCGGCGCCCAGGCGCTTGGCGGTACGGACGGCGTCCATAGCCACGTTGCCGCCACCAAAGACGACGACGTTCTTGCCGTGCTTGGTGGGGGTGTCGTACTCGGGGAACTTGTTGGCCTTCATCAGGTTCACGCGGGTGAGGTACTCGTTCGCGAAGAAGACGTTGGGTAGGTTCTCGCCGGGGACGTTGAGGAACTTGGGCAGGCCAGCGCCGGTCGCCACGTAGATGGCGTCGAAGCCCTGCTCGAACAGCTCCTCGGCCGTGGCCATGTTGCCCACGACGGAGTTGTACTCAAACTTGACGCCCATGTCCTCCAGGCCGTCAATCTCGCGCTTGACGACTGCCTTGGGCAGACGGAACTCGGGGATGCCGTAGACCAGCACGCCGCCGCCGGTAAAGAAGGCCTCAAAGACGGTGACGTCAAAGCCGTTGCGGGCGAGCTCGCCGGCGCAGGTGATGCCGGACGGGCCGGAGCCGACGACGGCGACCTTCTTGCCGTTCTTGGGGGCCATCTTGGGCGTGGAGGCGAGCTCGGGGCGGTCTCCCAGGAAGCGCTCGAGCTGGCCGATGGCCACGGGCTCGGACTTCTTACCACGGATGCACTTGCCCTCGCACTGGTTCTCCTGCGGGCAGACGCGGCCGCAGATGGCGGGAAGCATGGAGTCCTCGCGGATGGTATCGAGGGCGCCGCCGAAGTCCTTCGCGCGGATTTGCTCGATAAAGCGGGGGATGTTGATGTTGACGGGGCAGCCCTCAACACAGAACGGCTTCTTGCAGTTGAGGCAGCGCTCGGCCTCGGCCAGCGCCATCTCCTCGGTGAAGCCCTTGTCGACGGGGCGGAAGTCGCAGGCGCGCTCGGCAGCCGGCTCCTCGTTATCGGGGGTGCGGGGCGACTTCATATCGGCAACGAAACGACCGTTAACTAGTGGCATGCGCAGCTCTTTTCCTCATAGGCCTTGAGGGACTCGCCCTCTTCGGAACGATAAGCGGCCTGGCGGGCACGAAGGTCATCCCAGTCGACCAGGGTGGCATCGAAGTCGGGGCCGTCGACGCAAGCGAACTTGGTCACGCCGCCCACCTCGACGCGGCAGCAGCCGCACATGCCGGTGCCGTCAACCATGATGGGGTTGAGCGACGCGGTGATGGGGGTGTCGTACTTCTGGGCGGTGAGGGTCGAGAACTTCATCATCGGAACGGGGCCGACGCAGAAGACCTGGCTCACGGCCTTGTCCTGCAGCAGGCGCTCCAGCGGAGCGGTGACAACGCCCTGCTCGCCGTAGGAACCGTCGTCGGTAGTGATGTGGATGTGGTCCTCGTCGAGGAGCTCGCGGAACTGGTCCTCCATGAGCAGGAGGTCCTTGGTGCGGGCGCCCATGATGGCGTGGACCTCATGACCGGTCTCGACCAGGTGCTTGGCGACCGGGAAGGCAATTGCCAGGCCGACGCCGCCGCCAATGACGGCGCAGGGGCCCTCGGCCATCTCGGTGGGAACGCCCAGCGGGCCCACGACGTCGCGCAGCGACTCGCCGGCCTCGTAGGTGGACAGCATCTCGGTGGTCTTGCCGATCACCATGAAGATGAACTCGACCCAGCCCTCGTCACCGTTCCAGCCGGCCAGGGTAAACGGGACGCGCTCGCCCGTCTCGTTGGCGCGAACCATGAGGAACTGTCCAGCGTGCGCATGCTTGGCGATTGCGGGCGCCTCGATGCGGAACTTGAACACCTTCTCCGAGAACTGCGTCTTCTCCAGGATCTTATACATAGAACCCCTCTCTTGTTAGGGCTGCCGAACCGTGCCTCCACGGAAATGGACGGTAGCCCGAATAAAACCGTACGCGCACAGGCGTTGTGCAGACATACGGTGCAAATTATACCCTCATGGGCATGTCGCTTACGTGTATCTTCGGCGGTTGGGAGCAGGGTTTATCCACTTTGGCCTACCAAATAGGGGCAGGGTTATTTTGGTCAGTTTTATCGGGTAAAACGGCAAAGGGGGCCGGCCTCGGGTTGTGATGAGGCCGGCCCCCTTTGGGGTGTTATGCATGTATGGTGGCAGCGCGTTTATTGCGATGTGTCGACTGCGGCGTTTCCGCAGGTAAAACCTGTCAAAATAAACCTATCCCTAAATGATAGGTTTTAGTGCTTGCCGTTGGCGGAGGCGGCGCCGTTGACATGGTCGCGGGCATAGACCACGCCGTGCACGATCGCCAGGCCGGCGGCGTCGGCCGCGCGGGCGCAGGTGTCCTGGAAGTCCTCGGCCTCGCGGGCGCGTAGCTGCTTAAGCACGTAGTCAGCGACGGCCATCTTGCCGGGAGGGTTGCCGATGCCGGTGCGGATGCGGCTGAAGTCGCGGCTGCCCATCTTGTCGATGATGGAACGCAGGCCGTTGTGGCCAGCATGGCCGCCGCCCACCTTAACGCGCACGTCGCCGGCGGGAATGTCGAGCTCGTCGTGGATTACGAGCAGCTCCTCGGCCTTGATCTTGTACTCGCGGCAGAGCTTGGAGATGGGACCGCCCGAGGTATTCATGTACGACTGTGGCTTGACCAGCACAATCTGGCGCTTGCCGCCCTCTTCCTCGGGGTCGTTGATGTTGATGAGCGCGACCTCGGCACCGGCCTGGTTTTTCCAGTACGTGACGCCGGCCTGACGGGCCAGCTCGTCGATTGCCTTAAAGCCGGCGTTGTGGCGGGTCTCGGCATACTCATCGCCAGGGTTGCCAAGTCCGGCAACCATGCGAATCTTGAGCGGCTGTGCAGCTGCCATGTGCTTCCTTTCGTCGATTTGTCGCCTGCTATGGTGAGCGACCCCGTTGCTGCTGTCAAATGGAGGGTGAATGAGGCTGCATGAGGGCGTTGGACAGTCGTCAGAAGCCGGGGTGGACAGTTAGTTCAGATTTGTATAAACCAAGAGGTCTTCGACTGCCAAAATTGGGACCGCGGAACTGCCACGGCGCTTTGGAGAGCACATTTTGCGCTATTTCAGATCTTTCGAGTCTTCAAATGAGGTGATTGGCGCCGGAATGGCGGCAAACTACCTCGATATTAGCCGTCTGTTTATACAAATCTGAACTAACTGTCCAGCCATGCTAGGTAACACTGGGTAAAAGTCTTTTAGACCGGCGCGAGGCCGATTCCGGCCCGCAGGGCGTTGAGCCAGGCGGCCTGACGCTTTCGATAGCCCTTGATGCGATATCGGAATCGGACTCCCGCGAGTCGATGCATCGTTTGGGCGAAGGCTTCGATTGCAACAAGGTCCTTCATTTGGTCACGATTGATAACCAGGACGTGGATACCCATGGCTTTAAGGCCATTGTTACGATTGCCATCGTGGATGCGGGCGTTTTGAAGCTCATGTCCAATTCCGTTGTATTCGTTGTCGACTCCAGCGGCCGGGCAATATAAGTCGCAGATGGCGTAGGGGATGCCCGAGGACATGTTGACCGCAAGGGTGTCGAAATCGACACGATAGTTGAGCAGTAAGCCTCCCATGGGCAATCTGCAGCACCCGAATCCGCCAAAGCGCATGGGTGCGCCCAGGACGGCGAACATCAATGATTCCGCTGGGGATGCGGATCCGGCCCGGGCGAGTTTGACAGCCGTACGAAATGAGGCGTAGGAACTGCTTTTGGCAAATCGTGCGACTGCCTCGAGCTCTTCGATGGTTGTGGCGGGTTCGCATTTGTAGTGTGCCTGTTCGTAGCGGGTTTCGGCTTGCTTTTCGGGTGTCGGTTGGTCGCCCTGGCAATCGAGGCCGTCCATCGCTTCGAAGCCGTTGGCCTTGGGCCATGTGTCGTCGTAGGCGATGGGGCAAGTTGCCTCGGGCGGAAGTGAGTAGGTTCCGAGCAGCTCCATGAGAAGCATCAAGGTTTTGGCAACTGATTCATTTTTGGAACAAAGCATGGCCGTCATGGCGGGGGACGTTGCGTAGATGTCGGCTTCGATGTGCATGATCGCACCTTGGGGAAGAGGGGCGGTGATGGTGTGCTGGAGGAGCCGTCCGTCGGGCCGTCTGTTGTTGCCGCCCGCAACAAAGAGATCTAGACACTCGGAGTCGTCTTCGCTCCAGGCGTCAAGTATTGCAAGGGCCGCAAAGTCTATGGCGTCCTTGTTGGGAACGCAACCTTCGAGGGATTGTGTCTGTTGCTCGTCATCGATGACGTCCCAGGGAAGGGCGGAGTACGCCCGTCGAGCGCGGCGAATTGCGCGGAGGGCGGAAAGATGTGAAATCACGGTCGTCATAGCTATAAGGTACTAATCCGTTGGCGAAGTGATACTGCCGTATCGGTCTTTTCGCTCAAAGGGGTGTCGCGCGCCGCGGGCGGTAGCGTGATCATGTGGAATGCCTTGAAAAAGTGGAGAATGGAGCGATGGGCTGGCCTTGGAGGCATCAGCTGAGGTGGGTGTTGGACAGTTATTTCAGATTTGTATAAGGCGACCGGGGCGTATTGCCGTTGTTGAAGGAATCGGTGGGCAAAATGGGGCCAACGGCATGGTGAAGAGATCCATAGGCGGAGGGATCGAACGGAATTATGCCGGCAAGAGCGCTTTCGACGTATTAAATGGCCCAAACGAATGCCTAAATTAATACAAATCTGAACTAACTGTCCATGGCGGGTTGTCGAGGGGTAGAAAAAGGGTCGGAAGCGAGCCTCCGACCCTTTAAAAACACCAAAGATGATGCGATGCACGCTGGATTACAGCGCGAAGTCGCCGCCGACGAGCGTGGAGACGGGCTCCTCGTGGTAAACGGCGGAGATGGCCTGAGCGAACTCCTCGGCGACCGAGATGGTCTTGATCTTGCCGCCGACCTCGACGGGAATGGCGTCGGTGACGAGGCACTCGACGATCGGGGCGTCATTCAGGCGCTCAATGGCAGGGCCGGAGAAGATGCCGTGGGTGGCGCACACGTAGATGTCGCCAGCGCCCATGGCCTTGAGCTCCTTGACGTTGGCGCACAGGGTGCCAGCGGTGTCGATCATGTCGTCATTGATGACGCAGGTCTTGCCCTTGATGTCACCGATGATGCCCATGACCTCGGCGGCGTTGTGGCGCGGACGGCCCTTGTGGGCAATGGCCAGGTCGCAACCGAGCATGTCGGACAGCTTCTTGGCGGCCTTGGCGCGGCCCACGTCGGGGGAGACGACAACCAGGTTGTCGGTGTCGAAGTGCATGTTGTTGTAGTACTGGCCAAACAGCGGCAGTGCGGACAGGTGGTTAACCGGGATATCGAAGAAGCCCTGGATCTGACCCTGGTGCAGGTCGAGGGTGATGATGCGGTTGACGCCGGCGCGCTCGAGCAGGTTGGCGACGAGGCGGGCGGTGATGGGCTCGCGCGGGC
Source organism: uncultured Collinsella sp. (assembly GCA_900549085.1). Classification (GTDB taxonomy): domain Bacteria; phylum Actinomycetota; class Coriobacteriia; order Coriobacteriales; family Coriobacteriaceae; genus Collinsella. The sequence goes on from URMO01000001.1 coordinate 53,284, forward strand.
CGGCCTTGCGGTCCTGGCGGGCATAGCCGTAGTGGGTGATGACGGCGGTGATGGAGCGGGCGGATGCGCGCTTGGCAGCGTCGGTGGCGATGAGCAGCTCCATGAGCATGTCGTTGACGTTGCCGCCGGCCACGGACTGAATCAGGAAGACGTCGGCGCCGCGGACGGTCTCGTCGTAGCGGGCGTAAATCTCACCATTGGCGAACTGCTTTAGCGTAAGGCCCGAAAGCTCGACCCCAAGGTACTCAGCGATCTTCTGAGCGAGGGGACGGTTGGAGGAACCGGAATACACGCGGATGGACTTGCGCATATTCTCCGACTTCTCGGGATCATTAATCGGCATTACCCTTCTCCTTTATACATCGAATGCCATATAGATGCCTTTTTGCATTGTAACCGCGCGGCGGGGTTAATCGGGTCTTGATAACGTCTTTACCGTCAACGGACACGAACCGACCACTCATTCTGTCGCGCAGGTCAGCATAGAAAAAGGAGCCGTCCCCATGGGAACAGCTCCTTAGATGCTTGGTAAAACGTTATACCTCGTCGTCCTCGTGCAGGCGGCGGCGATAATCGGCGGCCCAGCCTTCAATATTTACCTGACGGGCGCGACCCACGCCGAGTGCGTCAGCCGGGACCGGCTCGGTGATGACAGAGCCGGCGGCCACGAGCGCGCCGTCGCCGATCTGGGCGGGCGCGACCATCATGGTGTCGGAACCGATGAAGGCATCCTTGCCGATGACGGTCTTGTGCTTGTGCACGCCGTCGTAGTTGCAGGTGATGGAGCCCGCGCCCACGTTGACGCCGGAGCCCATGGTGGTGTCGCCGATGTAGGACAGGTGTGGAACCTTGGAGCCCTCACCGATCGTGGACTTCTTGATCTCCACGTGCGTGCCGGCCTTGGAACCGTCGAGCATGTGGGTACCCGGGCGCAGGTAGGCGCGTGGGCCGCAGTCGACGCCGTTCTCGATGACGGCCTCGATGGCGATGGTCTCATCGATGGTGCAGCCACTGCCGACGGTGGTGTCGGTGAGGCGGCTGTTGGGGCCGAGCTGGCACTCCTCGCCCACGGTGACGTGGCCGATCAGGTGCGTCTGCGGCCACACGACGGTATCGCGGCCGATAACGGCATCGGGGCCGATCCAGGCCTGCGTGGGATCGATGAAGGTAACGCCCTCGGCCATCCAGTGCTCGTTGATGCGGTCGCGCGCGATGGCGGTGAGCTGCGCGAGCTGGATGCGGCTGTTGACGCCCAGGCCGTCGCGGTAGTCGTCGCAGTGGAAGATGGAGACTGCCTGGCCGTGGCCCTTGAGGATCTCGAGCATGTCGGGCAGATAGTACTCGGACTGCGCGTTGTCGTTGCCGATCTCGTCAATGTGGGCGGCGAGCTGCGCGCCGTCGAAGGCGTAGCAGCCGGCGTTGCACTCCAGCAGCGTGGCGGCCTGCTCGGGTGTGCAGTCCTTCTGCTCGATGATGCGCTCAATTTGGCCGTCGGCACCCAGCTTGATGCGGCCGTAGCCGAAGGGGTCGGGCGGGGTCATGGTCATGACGGTGCAGGCGAGCTCGCCGGTGGCGACGGTCTGCGCGAACTTGGCGACGGTGTCGGCGGTAATGAGCGGCAGGTCGCCGTTGAGCACGACGACGGGGCCTTGCGTGATGCCGCAGGCCTCGAGCGCGACCTTGACGGCGTGGCCGGTGCCCAGGCGCTCGGTCTGCTCGACGCACTCGACCTTGGTGGCGCTGTTGGCGTAGGCGCCGTTGATAAGGGCGCGCATCTCGTCGGCGTGGCTGCCGATGACGACCACGACGCGGCTGCAGCCGGCCTTGATGGTGGCGTCGACGATCCACTGGACCATGGGCTTGCCCAGGATCTTGTGCGAAACCTTGCAGTGGTTCGACTTCATGCGGGTGCCCTCGCCGGCGGCGAGGATAATTGCGGTTGCGTCCATGTGATCTCCTGTTACGTTATAGAGACGTGTGTTTGGAAACGATACACGGCGCAATATGATACCGCAGGCATATGATGAGCGCGTAACGATTGATGCGCGACGGCCGATGCCGCTGCCGCCGGCGTGGTGTTTGCGCTGGTTGTGCATGGCGGCGCCGCTGCGGCGTTGGCGTTTGAGCGAGGGAATGGGGGTGCCCGTGGATATCATGCGAGAGGAATCGGGCAACGAGCCCGTCGCGGCATTTTCGATGTCGCATCCGGCGGTGCCGGCCCTCTACATGGTGCTGACGTTGGGGCTCACCATGTTCTCGATGCAGCCGGTGCTGATTGCGCTGTCGCTTGCGGGCGGGTTGGCGTACGGGTTTGCGACGCGCGGCGCCGCACGTACGTTGGGGGCGCTTCGCTGGCAGCTGCCGGTGATTTTGATCATTGCGGTGCTCAATCCGCTGTTTAGTGCCTCGGGCTCGACGGAGCTGTTCCGTATTGGCATGCGCGCGGTGTATCTGGAGAGCATGGTTTACGGCCTGTGCATGGGTGGGCTGTTTGTGGCGAGCGTGCTGTGGTTTGAGGCGGCGGCATCGATGCTTGGCTACGACAAGGTGCTTGCGCTTTTGGGTAACGCCGCGCCGGTGATCGCGCTTATGATTTCGATGTGTATGCGGCTTATCCCGCAGTTTTTGCGCCGCGGTCGTACGGTACTGGCGGTGCAGGATGCGATTGATGTGCCGGGGCGCGCGCCGGCCGGCCCCGTGCGTTCGCGTTTGCGCGCATCGAGTGTGTTGATGGGCTGGGGCATGGAGGATTCGCTGGAGCGCGCCGACGCCATGCGCTCCCGTGGGTGGGGCGCCGCGACGCGTCGCACGACGTACGCGCGGTATCGGCTGGGGCGCGGCGATGTTGCCGCGCTGGTGGGGCTTGCGCTGTTTGGTGCCGCCGCGGTGGCGGTGGCATGGACCGCGACAACGCAGTATTCGTTTTACCCGCAGCTATCGGCGCCGGCGCCGTGGCTGGGCTATGTCGTATATGCGGCCTGGATGGCGCTGCCCTGTGTGCTGCACGCGATTGACGAGAAGAGGTTTGGCTGATGGCTCGGTTGGACGGAAGCATGATGGCGGGCATGGCGTGCGGCTCGGATACGCCGGCGATTGAAGTGCGGGGTCTGCGCTTTGCCTACCCCGGGGCCGAGGCGCCGGTGCTCGACGGGCTCGACTGGTCTGTTCCCCAAGGGGCGTTTGCGTTGCTTGTTGGTGGTACTGGGTCGGGTAAGTCGACGTTGCTCTCGTTGCTCAAGCCCGAGATTTCGCCGACGGGTGAATGCGCTGGCGAGCTGCGCGTGCTGGGCGAGAGCGTTGCCGACATGGATGTTCGGGCGTCCGCGGAGCGCGTGGGCTATGTGTTTCAGGACCCCGAGAACCAGATCGTGTGCGAAACCGTGTGGCACGAGATGGCGTTTGGTCTGGAAAACTTAGGCATGTCGCGCGACGAGATGCGCCGTCGCGTGGCCGAGACCAGCTATTTCTTTGGGTTGGAGGATTGGCTCCACCGCGATACCGATACGCTTTCGGGTGGACGCAAACAGCTGCTGTCGCTGGCAGCTGTGCTGGCGTTGCGCCCGCGCGTGCTGCTGCTCGACGAGCCCACGTCTCAGCTTGATCCGGTTGCGGAGAAGAATTTCCTGCACGCGCTGTTTCGTGTGAATCGCGAGTTGGGCTGCACGGTTGTTGTGGCGACGCATCAGCCGCGCCCAATGCTCGAATACGCGACGTGCGCGTACCGGATTGAGGGCGGACGCGTGTGCGAGGTGGTTGACCTAGCGAGTTTGGGTAGTCGCGAGGGACTTTTGGCTTTGGACTCTTGCTGGCGCGCGCAGGTGGCGGCGACGAGTGCGGCGGCAGCTATTCGCGAGGGCTGGTTTCGCTACGATCGCGCGGGCGGCTGGGTGCTGCGTGGACTCGATGCGGCGTTTTCGGCTGGCGCGGTGCATGCGGTTGTTGGCGGCAACGGCTGCGGCAAGTCGACAATGCTTTCGGTGCTAGCCAAGACGGTCAAGTTGCAGCGTGGGCATATGGAGCGCGGGGCGGCCTCGGCGGCACTGCTGCCTCAGAATCCCAAGGCGTTGCTGGTTGCCGAGACGGTGCGCGACGAGCTGATGGAATGGGCTTCGACCTGCGGATATGACGAGGCTGTGGCGCGGGAGCGCGCGGCGAGCCTGGGGCTGTCGGGCCTGGATGGGCGCCACCCGTACGATCTTTCGGGCGGGCAGCGTCAACTGCTTGCATTGGCAAAACTGCTGCTGATTGGCCCCGAGCTGTTATTGCTCGATGAGCCCACCAAGGGCTTGGACCTGGCTAGCCGTCGCATCATCGCCCGCGCCTTGCGTGACCATGCGGAGGCTGGCGGTACCGTCATCATGGCCACGCACGATCTGGATTTTGCCGAGCAGGTTGCCGATGACATTGCCATGATGTTCGACGGTGAGATTGCCTGCATGGAGCCGCCGGCCGACTTCTTTGCCGACAACGTGTTTTATAGGGCGTGATGGGATGACGGATTATCGCGTCGCGCGCCTACTCGCAAAACTGGAGATCCCGCTGCTGCTGGCGGTGCCAGCGGTGATGGCTGCGGCGTTGCTAGCGGGCGTTGAGCAGGCGGCGCTCGCCATGCTTGTCGTGGTGGCGCTGGTGCTTGCGCTGTTCTTCGCGGGTTACGAGACGTCGCGACCGGGCCTTCGCCAGATTATGCCCACGCTGGTGTTGGCGGCGCTGGCCGCGGCGGGCCGCATCTTGTTCGGCCCCATTCCCGACTTTAAACCCGTGAGCGCCATCGCTATTATCGCGGGGGCGACGTTGGGCCGACGCAACGGCTTCATGGTCGGTGCGCTGGCGGCGCTGACCAGCAACTTCTTTTTTGGGCAGGGCATGTGGACGCCGTGGCAGATGTATGCCTGGGGTCTGGTTGGCTATGTTGGCGGCGCGCTGGCGCATGCGGGCGCTTTTGATCGCGCCGATGGCACCGTGCGCATGCCGGCGCTGCTGACCTACGGCTTTGCGTCGGGCCTGCTCTATGGAGTTGTAATCAACGCCTACGACATCATCGGTTTTGTGCAGCCGCTCACGTGGGCGGGCGCCGTGGCGCGTCTTGCCACGGCGGTGCCGTTCGATATCACGCACGGCCTTGCGACCTGCGTGTTCTTGGCCGCCCTGTATAAGCCCTGGTGTCGACGGATCAACCGAGTCGTCGTGAAATACGGGCTGTAGGGCATTTCGCGTTCCCTCACGAACTTGCGGTGGAATAGTTCTCGTTTTTGGCTGTTTGGGGCCGAAGCAGGAACTATTCCACCGCAACTTATAGGGGGACGAGGTCAGATGATCCCTTTTCCTCCGTCCCCAGGGGATCAGTTGGGCTAGAGCGCTAGGGTGAGGGTGACGGGACAGTGGTCGCTGCCAAAGATGTCGCCGCGGATGCCGGTGTCGCGCACATTGCCGGCGATTGCGTCGCTCACCAGGAAGTAATCGATGCGCCAGCCGGCGTTGTTCTTGCGGGCATTAAAGCGATAGCTCCACCAGCTGTAGACGCCCTCGACGTCGGGGTTTGCCGCGCGCCAGGTATCGGTAAAACCGGCGTCGAGCAGCTCGGTAAACTTACCGCGCTCTTCGTCCGAAAAGCCGGCGTTGCCGCGGTTGGACTTGGGATTCTTAAGGTCGATTTCCTCGTGCGCCACGTTAAAGTCGCCGCAGGTTACGACGGGCTTGCCGGTCTCGCGCTCAAGCGCGCTCAAAAAGCCGCGATAGGCATCGTCCCAGGCCATGCGTACATCGATGCGCGCGAGCTCATTTTGGGCGTTAGGCGTGTAGACATCCACAAACCAAAACTTGTCGAACTCGAGCGCGCAGACGCGGCCCTCGGTTGCGGCCTGGGCGACGAGCTCGGTCGCTTCGCCCTCGCTAGCGTAGGGTAGCAGCGCATCGGCGTGCAGCGTGCGCAGCGGTTCCTGGCGGCTAAAGACCGCAGTACCCGAATAACCTTTACGCTCGGCGTAGCTCCAGGTTTGGTGATAACCGGGCAGGTCGATATCGACCTGGCCCTCTTGCAGCTTGGTCTCCTGGAGCGCCAGAATATCGACGTCGAGTTCTTGCGCGATCTGGACAAAGCTCGGGTCCTTTTTGAGCACGGCGCGCAGGCCGTTGACGTTCCACGAGGCGAAAGTGTAAGTCTGAGGCATGGTGTCCTTTCGACGGGGTTGGCAGGCTTAAGATTAGCGCAACAGGGGCGGTGGTGGGCTCCGCGCGTGCCGACTCAAAGGCCGCATGCTGGGACATCGCCCGACGCTGCCCGACCAACAAGGACGGAGGACTCATATGACGCAGGCGATATCGGACCCCAAGCAGGCCTCCGCCGCACTGGTGGAGCTGTTCGGTACCCACAAGCGTGTGGTGTTCTTTGGCGGCGCCGGTGTTTCCACGGCGAGCGGCATCCCCGATTTCCGCAGCGTGGACGGCCTGTATCACCAGCAGTTTGCCTACCCGCCCGAGACTATGCTCTCGCATAGCTTTTTCGAGGCGCATCCGGCCGAGTTTTTCGACTTCTACCGCACCAAGATGATCGCGCTTGGCGCCAAGCCCAACCGCTGCCACACCAAGCTGGCCGAGCTGGAGCGCGCCGGCAAGCTAAATGCCGTGGTGACGCAAAATATCGATGGCCTGCATCAGATGGCCGGCTCGCAGCGCGTGTTCGAGCTGCACGGCTCGGTCCATCGCAACATTTGCCAGTCGTGCGGCGCGGTCTATAGCGCCGAGTGGATTTGCTCGCGCGCGCACCAGGACGCCGCGGGCGTGCCCGTGTGTGCTGCGTGCGGTGGGCGCAGCAAGCCCGATGTGGTGCTCTACGAGGAGCCGCTCGACGAGCACGTGCTGACCGGCGCCGTTGCCGCCATCGCCGCGGCCGATGCCCTCATTGTGGGCGGGACCTCGCTCGTGGTGTATCCGGCGGCGGGCCTTACGCGTTACTTTACCGGCGATACGCTGGCCATTTGCAATCTTGCTCCCACCGATCAGGATGCAAATGCCGACCTGCTGATTTCTTGCGACATCGCGGCCGCGTTTGCGTTCTAGCCCGTGTGCGCGGATACAATAGAAAGACTGATTGCAAAGCGACCCCGCCGCCTGTGCCCGAGCGCGGCGACGTGGGCATTTTAGGAGGATGTTCATGGCGAACGACAGCAAGACATGGCGGTGCGGAAAGTACGAGCTCAGCTTTGACCGTCCGCGCATCATGGGCGTCCTCAACGTGACGCCCGATTCGTTTAGCGACGGCGGGGAGCACTTCGACCCGGATGCCGCCATCGAGTACGGCCTGGCGATGCTCGACGCCGGTGCTGACATCATCGACGTGGGCGGCGAGTCCACGCGCCCTGGTTTTACCCCGGTCAACCCCGACGAGGAGGCTCGCCGCGTGCTGCCCGTGGTGCGCGCGCTGGCCAAAGAGGGCGCTATCGTCTCGATCGACACGCGCCACGTGGCGGTTGCCAAGGCTGCCGTGCGCTGCGGCGCCTCGATCGTCAACGACGTGACGGGCTTCACCGACCCCAAGATGGTCGAGTTTGTCGCGACGAGCACCTGCGGCGTCATCGTGATGCACGCCGGCGAGGTCGCGGCGCCCACGCGCACGCATGCAACGGTGCAGCTCGATACCTCGGCCGCGGCGTTTGTTGCCGAGAAGGCGCGCGAGGCGGCCGCCGAGGCTGCGCGCGAGGCCGAGAAGCCTGCCCGCCGTCGCCGTGGCAAGCTGCTAGGCGAGCCCAAGACGGAGGCCAAGCTGCCGGGAGGCGTGGTGCAGCCCTCGTTGCCGTTTGGCGATCCGGAACCCGCGCCCGAGCCCACGGACGAGCAGAAGCAGGAGACGCTGGCCGCCGAAGAGACCGCCCCTGTCGCCGAGGCCGCCACGACCCCTGAGCCCGCGCCGGAGCCGAATGACCACCTGGCAGCCATGATGCGCCGCAGCGCCCGCCGCGAGGAGGCCTACGTGCCCACCTCTCAGCTCCGCCGCTTCACCCTGCCCGATTCGGCGCCCATCATGCGCCGCGTCATGGGCTTTCTGTCCGACCAGGCCCGCACGCTCATCCATGCCGGCGTGTCGCGCGACCGCATCTGCATCGATCCGGGCCCGGGCTTTGGCAAGACGGCCAACGAGGATATCGTCATCCAGCGCGAGACCGCCAAGATGGCGTCGCTGGGCTACCCGCTCATGTGCGCCGTGTCGCGCAAGCGTTTTGTGGGCGCTGTCTCGGGCGTGACCGAGGCCGCCGCGCGCGATGCCGCCACGTTTGGCGTGTGCCTGGGCGCTATCCAGGCCGGTGCCAACATCGTGCGCGTGCACGACGTTACCGGCTTTGCGCAGTTCCTGAACGGTTACTGGGCTGTCGCCAAGCCGCAACCGCGCCGTGCGTTTGTGGCTGTGGGCTCCAATCTGGGGCATCGTTGCGACAACATTCGCGCCGCGCGCGACATGATTGCCGAGATTCCGCTCACCTGCGTGTCCAACTGCTCGCGCATCTACGAGAGCGAGCCGGCCTACGAGACGCGCCAGGATGCGTTTGCCAACGCCGTCATCGAGATCAAGACCGAGCTGGCGCCGCTGGTGCTGCTCGACGAGCTTATGAAGATCGAGGCTGAGCTGGGGCGCGACCGCTCCAAGAAGGCCAAGGTCAACGGTCCGCGCACCATCGACCTGGACCTGCTGTGGATGGACGGCGAGATCCATGGCGGCAAAAAGCTGCGCCTGCCGCATCCGCTCATTGGCGAGCGCGACTTTGTACTGGTGCCGCTCGAGGATCTGATGCACGACCCGGCGCGGTTCTTCCGCTACAACGGCGTCGAGGTCAAGGAGCCCGAGGACCGCGTAGGCCATATCGTGGGCGAATTGGGGCGTATGTAGATGATTGAGATGAATGTTGTAACCGCCGGCACCGAGCTTGACGCCGCGCGCGACGCGGGCCGCGAGGGTGTGTCTGCGGGCTGGTGCGCTTGGAGCGCGGGCGAGGCGTCGTTGACGTTTTCGCTGGTCGTGCGCCCGGACGTGAATATGCATGCCTTCCACGGCCTGCCGTTTGTGGCGGCGATGGGTATGATGGACGCGCTCGTGGGCACGGCGTCGACGCCGGGGCTGGGCCTTGCCGGCAAGGTGGGCATTCAATGGCCGAGCGACATTGTGTGCGGCGCGCCCACGTTTGAGACGTCGTTTGCGCGCGTCGCCGTCAACGGCGGCGCCGGTGCTGCGGGCATGTTCGGTGCCGTGACGGTGGATATTGAACGTTCGGCGCTGAGCGAGCTTGGTGTGGATGTGGCTGACGAAGCGCTGGTCGAGGCGCTGGCCGCCGCCGTGCTGACCCGTGTGGACGCCTGGGCGGCTGTTGCCAACACGCCGCAGGGCGCCGCAGGGCCGCTGGCCCCCGTGCTGGGCGAGTACTTCGACATGGTGCCGCTGCTGGGCCGCCAAGTTGCGGCGGTGTCGCCCAACGGCCTGCCGCTTGCGGTCGGTGTGTTTGCGGGCCTGGACATCTGGGGCCGCGCGACTATCAAGACCGATGTCGGCGAGCAGGAGTTTCCGCCCGAGGCCGTGCGCATTCGCGGGCTGTAACGCGAGGCGCCAGCGCTCAAAGATAACGATGACACAAGGCCCTCCTCGGCTGTGCTGGGGAGGGCCTTCGCGTGACTGCAGGGCGGCATCTCGGTCCTATTCCTCAAAACTGAAAAATTTTCGTTTTTGAGGAATAGGACCGATGCGTTGCCTAGTTCGCCGCTCGCGCTCGACTTTAGCCCCCGTCCTACCCCAGCTCTTGCATGCGGCGGTAGATTTCGCAGATGCCCTTGATGGTGAGCTGTCCGTCGACCACGTCGAAGGCGTCGGTCGAATCGGCGACGATGCCGGCGAGACCGCCCGTGGCGATAACGGTGGCATCCTCTCGGCCCAGCTCGCGCTTCATGCGCGCGACCAGGCCCTCGGCCATGGCGGCGGCGCCCACCACGGCGCCGACCTTGATGCACTCCTCGGTATCGCGGCCGATGGCATGCTCGGGCGCCTCGAGCGGCACGCTGGCGAGCTTGGCGGCGCGGGCGGCAAGTGCATCCATGGAGATGCGGATGCCCGGCGCGATCGCTCCGCCAATGTAATAGCCGTCCTCATCGATGACGTCGATATTGGTCGCGGTGCCAAAGTCCACCACGATTGCCGGTGCGCCGTAGAAGGTCTCTGCCGCAACGGCGTTGGCGACGCGATCGGCACCTACGGCCTGGGGACGCGCCGCGCGCAGCTTGGTCACCGCGGCCGTCTGCGGCCCAATGACGATGGCGTCCGCGGCAATGCGGTCGGCCACGGCGTGCCATTCGCGCGAGAGCTGCGGCACCACGCCGGCAAAGGCGATCGCGTCGACCGCGTCGAGCGAAAGGCCGTACATCTTAAAGAAACCCATCAGGCGCACATGGATCTCGTCGGCGGTATAGGAGCGGTCGGTGGGCATGCGCCACGACTGCACCAGCTCGTTTCCGTCAAACAGACCCATGGCCGTCTGCGTGTTTCCCATATCGATAGCGAGCAGCATGTCTACTCCCAGTGTTGGCATAAAAGGACGCGCACCATTGTATACGTGCCGTCGACGGCGCTCGGCTGCGATTCGTTTACGGTGATGCGGACTGAGGGGTTTAAATATGAAGGAATTATGCTCTATGAGATTTTCCTTGCCGTTTACCGAACTCCCACGTAATATTCTTTCTTGCGCACATGAGGCGCCCAGACATTGCGGGGTGGAGCAGTCTGGTAGCTCGCCGGGCTCATAACCCGGAGGTCGTAGGTTCAAATCCTGCCCCCGCGACCAAGAACTTGCAGCTCGTCGGTCAAGCCGGCGAGCTTTTTTGTTATTCCGGGACCGTGTTTTCGGTCCAATTTTCGGCCTCTCAAACAGAATCTCGATTTGTAACATCTAGACCCGATTTGGGCGGCTAGGTGTTACAGATCGAGATATACCGGCGGTTTGGGCCGCGTTTGTCTAAATCTGTAACACGAGGGACGGATTTTGCCGGGCAGCTGTTACAGATTGAGATTTTCTAGCAGGCGGGTCCCGTTTGTCTTGATCCGTAACATCTGGGGCCCATTTTGCCGAGTAGCTGTTACAGATCTAGATCTTTCGGCAGGCTAGATTGGTTTGTCTCGATCTGTAACAGGTGGGGGTCAAAAGTTGGCCTAGCTGTTACAGATCTAGATTGTTGAGGATGGGTTGAGAGGAACGTCTTGATCTGTAACAGTAAGACCCGGTTTTTGCCGAGTAACTGTTACAGATTGAGACAAACCGACGGGCCGCCCCGCCCCATCCACCTGCCGTCACCTGATATTCGCCGATTTTCGTTGTGCCGCTGTGCCCCCATGCCATATCCTCTAGACAACTACGCGGCATCATCGCCGCCGCGCCTACAAGAGAGGAATGTCCATGACCGCACCTGCATCCAAGCTGCTCCAGCCCATTACGGTTGGCCCCCTTGAGCTCAAGAACCGCATTATGTTCCCGCCGCTGACCACCGGCTACGAGGAGCGCGACGGTTCCATTGGCGAGCGCAGCCTGGCTTTTTACGAGCGCCTGGCCCGTGGCGGCGTGAGCTACATCGTCATCGGCGACGTCGCTCCCGTTATGACCGCGAGCCCCACGCCCAAGCTGGCGACCGACGCCCAGATCCCCACGTTTAAGGCCCTGGCCGACGCCGTCCACAAGCACGGTGCCAAGGTTGCGCTGCAGCTGTTCCACCCCGAGTACGACGTGCCCGGCGTCGGCCGCATGGTCATGGGATCCATGGCCGCCGCCAAGGCCGCGCAGGAGGCCAAGGCCGCCGGTGACGAGGAGACCTTTGCCGCCAAGATGGCCGAGTCCAACGAGATCCGCAAGCAGGCTTACGCCAAGCTGCACCACGACATGCAGCACTTTGTGAACGAGGCGAGCGTAGAGCAGCTCACCCAGATCAAGGAGGCCATCGCCGCCTCGGCCGCTCGTGCGCAGCAGGCCGGCATCGACGCCATCGAGGTCCACGGCGACCGCTTGGTGGGCTCGCTGTGCTCGGCCATCCTCAACAAGCGCACCGACGAGTACGGTGGCTCGTTCGAGAACCGCGTTCGCTACGCGCTCGAGGTCGTCGCTGCCATTAAGGAAGCCGCGCCGCAGCTGATGGTGGAGTACAAGCTCCCCGTGATTATGGAGAACCCCGACGGCACGCCGCGCGGCAAGGGTGGCCTGCAGCCCGACGAGGCCTGCGAGTTTGCCAAGCTGCTCGAGGGCGCGGGTATCGATATGATCCAGGTCGCGCAGGCCAACCACACCGGCAACATGGGCGACACCATTCCGCCCATGGGCGCCATGCCCTACAACTGGACGCTGCCCGTGGCTGAGCGCGTCAAGGCCCTGGTCTCCGTGCCGGTGGCAACCGTCGGCCGCGTGGTCTCGGTCGAGGCGGGCGAGAAGATCCTGGAAGACGGCTCGGCCGACATCATCGCCTACGGCCGCTCGCTCATGTGCGACCCCGACATTGCGCTGAAGGCCGCCACGGGTGAGCCCATCCGCGAGTGCCTCAACTGCAACAAGGGCTGCGTCGACGCGATTCAAAACCGCAAGTACATCTCGTGCGTGCTCAACGCCGAGAACGGTGACGAGGCGACCATCGACATCAAGCCGGGCGAGGGCGACAAGAAGGTCGCCGTGGTGGGCGGCGGCATCGCCGGCCTGGAGGCCGCACGCGTGGCGGCCAAGCGCGGCTACGATGTGACCGTCTACGAGGCGAGCGATCACTTGGGCGGCCAGATTGTGCTGGCGGCCGCGCCTCCGCGCAAGGACGAGATCATGCGCTCGGTCGAGTATTACGAGAAGATTCTGCCCGGCCTGGGCGTGAAGGTTGAGCTCAACCATGCCGCTACCGCTGAGGACCTCAACGCCGCCGACGCCGCGATTGTGGCTGTGGGCGCGCACGACGTGGTCATCCCCGTTCCGGGCGCCGACTCGGAGAAGGTCGTCTCGAGCTGGGACGTGCTGGCCGGCAAGGTGGAGCTTACGGGCCGCGTCGCCGTCATTGGCGGTGGCCTGGTGGGCACCGAGACTGCCGAGTACCTGCTGCAGCACGGCTGCGAGGTAGCGATCGTGGAGATGCTCGACAAGATTGCCGCGGGCGAGTCCGAGACCATTCTGCCGCTGATTATGAGCGACTTTGCCGAGCACAACGTGGAGCAGCACGTAAAGACCCGCCTGACCGCCATTACCGACGAGGGCGTGGAGGCCATTCGTACCGCCGAGGACGGCGCCGAGGAGCCGGTGAAGATCGCCTGCGATTACGTGGTGATGGCCGTGGGTTCCAAGGCCAACGCGTTTGACCTGGACGGCGTGACGGTGCCCGTGACCTGCGTGGGCGACTGCTCGGGCGAGCGTACCGCCGACATTGCGAGCGCCATTCGCACGGCGTATCACGCGGCCAACGAGCTGTAGTTAACTTCGCGGTCAGGCGGGGCGGTAGCACGGATCTGCCTCGCCCGACTGCGTCCCAGCATACACAGACCATCGATCGGGGTGGGGCTTGCAAGAACGGCAGGCCCCACCCCGGTTTTTGTGCGAGGGGGCAGGCGAGCTTGCACCGTGTCTTTGGCATATGGGCGAGGCTGCTATTCGTAATCTTTAAGACATCATTAAGGTTTGCGTTGTGGAGCAAACCGCAGGTCAATGCTATTCTTTTACCTTATCGTATGGTGTTGTATTCTGCCTGAATTCTCTACCTGCGAACAACAGATAAACGCGACCGAGCGGAAAAGGATGGCAAGCCCGCAAGCAGGGCAAACGTAAGCGATGAGTGGCATGGACCGACATAACGAGCTCCAGCAGCACAAGACGGCGGCCGAGTACCGCCAAGCTGCCGACGAGCACGTGCGGACCCTCAAGGATTTCTGGAAGGATTTCCTGGTGAGCGGCCTGTTTGTGCTGGCCGCCATCGTTGCCATCTTTGCATGCCTGGCCTGGTTTGCCGCGAATAACCGAGTGAGCGCCACGGGGAGCACGATCGGGGCGAAGGCGGGGCGGTACACGCTGACCGCCGCGGGCGAGGGTGAGTCCGGCGCACACGTGGGCTATTACGAGCGCTCCGAGCGCACGCCCGAGGAAAAGAATGCCATCGATCGCCTGGATACGACCGACGCCATGACGGTAACACTCGGCTCCAACCTGAACAACGAGACCGCAGGCTCTCTGCACCCGGGTGCTCGCGGCAAGATTACATTTACGGTGAAGCCGCTGGTGAGTGACCTGGACGGGGTCACGATCAATCTGTCGCGCTTGCTTAAGGTCACGAACATTGTTGGCGTTGTTGGGGACGGAGGAACGCTGGCGCCCGAGGCGGAGGCGCTCCTCGGCTTGATCAGAGGCCATGTACTGTTCTTTACGAGCTGCGACCAGAACGGCTATTACTCGGATCGTGTGGTTGATAGCAAGATCGAGATTCACAAGAGCGCGTTTTGCGAAAACGGCGATGCGGCCAAGCCAACGAACAAGCCCGTCACCATCAATCTGTACTGGGTATGGCCGGAGTACTTTCAGAACTTCGTCCTTACGGGCAACACGAATTACTACAAGAATCTGTTTGCGGCGGCGGGCGACGCAAAGTCTGACTACGGCGCTCTGCAGGCAGATATGAACGCGCATAAAGCGAACTACTTCTATGGCGCGGCAAACGGCACAAGTGCTGCCAACGCTCCTGCGGTTTCGGCTGACATGTCCTTCAGCGACGCCGCCATCTGCTCGGCGCTGTACAACAATGCCGACGAGCAGATCGGCAATAAGGTCGAATACATCCAACTAAGAATTAGCGCTCAGGAGGGCGTGAGCTCATGAGCACCATGCAAACGCGCCTCGGCGATGCCCGCAATTGGATAGAAAACCACCGCGCACAGGCCCTTGCGGTCCTGATATTGCTGGCGGCAATCGCTCTTATCGTCGGTTTATCGCTCTCGTGGTTTGTGGGCAGCAAAAGTCTGTCCACGGTGGGCAAGATCCAAACGCCCGCGCAGCTCAAGATCATGGGTCCCAACCAGACGAGCATCGAGCCCATCGAGATTTCGTATGACGAGTCGCGCGGTGATGTGAAAAACTCCAACGGTACCGTGACCGTTCGTCGCGCGTTTTGTGTGCAGAGCGACAATGGCGATCCCGCTGCCGGCGGTCAAGCGTTTGAGCTGCAGGTTGCCAACACAACGAATATCACGGGGCTGACAATCAACGTCTACCGAGTAACGGTCAACGATCCGAACGATAAAAACGGCACCGTGGTCGGCCTCGACGGGCTCAACCGCACCTACTCATGGAGCAAAAAGAGCAGCACCCCGATTGAGTTTGCTTTTATCAACTCCGCGGACGGGACAAGTGCGTTGGCTAAAGAGCTTGAGGCAAACGACTCGACGTACGGCTCGTACGTGAATGTCCAGAAAAACGCGCGCCCGCTCTACCGGTATCACGAGTTCACAAAGAGTCAGCTCGACGGTTACAGCGATAAGAACAAAAGGGCCAACGCCGCCACGAACTTCATCATCGAGTGCACGTGGAATCCGGGCGTTGTGACCGTAAACGGAAAGACAGTCTCCAACGTTAAAGAAACCGACATGGTCTACCTAATTGCTCGCGGCATGAGCGGCACTAATTACTAATAAGTATGAAGGGAGGGGTGCCAGATGCGAAAAGACAAGAAAGAGCAAAATGAAATCGCAAGGCCTGCTGGCAAGCACTTTGCACAGGTAGATGATTCTAAGGCAGAGCCTTGCTGCGCAGGGTCGGCGGCCCCTGCTTCCAAAGTGCGTAAGCGCCTATGGGCAGTTGCGGTGCTGCTGTGCGCTGTCGCGATTGCGATGGGTACCTACCTTACCTACACGGCCTTTTTGGCGGGCGACTTCCTTAAGTCGGTTGCTGTTTCGGGCACGTCGCAGGCGCTGTTTGCCTCGGACATGCTTACGGGCTACACGAATGAGACGCTGAATGACGAGGGTATTGCCGTCCGAAGCGTCATCGCCGACACGAGTGGGGAAAACTGCTCTTTTACTTTTCGCATTTACAACCATCTGCTGGGCGACAAGAACAAGGTCAACGACAAGGACGTTAACGCGACGCTGAGCGTGGAGGCGACGGGAACGACGAAAGCTTGGAGCATAAGCGGTTCGCCCACGCTGACGGCGGGCGGCACGGTCGACCTTTCCTTCCCTGCCAACAGGGCAACCATGTATACCTATAAGGTTACGTTTTCCAAGGCGGACCTCAACAAAGCATCCTTCACCGTTAAGGCCCGGGTCGGCTCCAATAGCCCTGGCACCAACCTAAAATGGCTCGCTGCCAAGATTGCGCCTTCCGAGCGTGCAGAGGTGACGGCTTCGGGCGTTTCGGGCGAGTGGGTCGACAAGAACTCGGATATCAACGTTTTCGACGCTTACAACTATCGCGTGACCGTTACGGGTACGCCAACAAAAATCAAGCTTACGTGGGGCGACAAGGTTGAGCTTGACCCGTTTTTTGAGACAAATCATTCCGACGCGACCGTTAATAAAAATAAAAGGGTGGTCACGTTCACTATGGAACCCGGGTCGGAGATTATTACTTTTTACCGCGCGACAGATACCGCACCCGGCAACTGGGGTGATGACATCGGCGTTACGTGCGGATCTGCGTAGGCCAATCGCAATCGGTGATTTTGAGACCCCGCACGGGGCATGAGATAGAACGAGGTAGGACCAGATGAGAACGGCAAAGCGCATAACAACCGCATGCCTGACTGCGATCATGATTTTCCAGGCGCTCGCGCCTTCCACAGAGGTGTTCGCGCAAGAGCTCGACGCCGTTATGGAGGCGTCTGTCTCCGCCGCGCGCGCCGCGGGCAACACGGCGCGCTCCGTACAGGATGCTGTGGCAACCGCGCTGCAAGATGCTGACCAGGCTGCATCTGATGACGCCGCGACGACTCCGGGCGCCGATGCTGGCGCCACCGAGGGCGGCGACGGTTCTGCCAACGCTGGCGAATCGCAGGACTCCACGACCGATGGAACCACCAGCGGCGATGCTCCAGCGGAGGGCGACGCGTCCCAAGACGATGCGGCTGCCGATGAGGGTGCTGCTGACGAAGAACAAGCGGATGACGCGGATGCGGATGCTGCAGCCCAGGCAGATGTCAAGTATGAGTACAACACGGCTAAGGAGCTGGAAACCGCTATCGGTGACGCCAACGTTACTGTCGATGCCGATAAGGTAATTAGGGTCACCATTGGGACCAGTGAGGACCTGATTAAGCTCTCCAACACTAATCCCGCTATTTACCAGAATGCCGCCATTACGAAGGGCGGCGCGACGGGATCGGGCCTCAATCTATGCAACACGGTGACGACGGCGAACGGCGTTGTCCTTTCCTTCTTGGGCCTTGGTGCCCCGAACGCGCCTTTTAAGGGGAGCTTCGGCCTGGAAACTACTCCAGTCGTTTTAAATAAGCCCTTGTTCAATAGCATTGAGCTGTCCGCAGATATGACGCTCAAGCTCACTTGGAAGGGTGCGACCAGCGATCCCATTGTTGCGTCGTCGATTGCTGGCGGGGATCATAAGCTGGTCGTTGCCCTCACTGTTGCCCCCGTTGCAGAAAATACGACTGCGATCACCTTAACCTCTCCGCTTTTGGGTTCTGTTTCGGGCGCGCTTACGCTCGATGCAACCTATGCGGCGAAAGACGGCGCAGCTCCAGCCGTTAATATCCAATCCGGGAACGATAATGTTGGGCTTCTTGCGGACACGCTTGTAGATGCCGCATCTCTTTCCGTTAAGCAGTTAGCGCTTCCGAGCAAGTACAACGGAACCCCGGCCATCCAGACGACCAAGGACGGCGCAAGTGCCGGCGGCCTTATCGGTGCCTGCGGCAACAACGCGACCGTGGCCATTAACGGTAATATTGATCTATCCGGCGTTAGCGTCAAAGGTAGGGCCGCTAGTGGTGGTCTTATCGGTAAGGCCACCAACCTCACGCTCAACATCGCTGATGGCGTAACAGTTAAGCCGGCGTGCAACGTCGGCGATAAAGACAGCGCTTGCTCCGGTGGCGTCATCGGCGACGTGAGCTTTGCACGAAAGTTTGCCGTTAAGCCCAATATGTTCGACCTGGGCAAGCTTGTGACGCTTGGCGCATCGCAACGCGCCGGCGCCCTTTTTGGTGTGGCCGATATTTCTAATGGCGACATCGTGGTGCAAGGCGGAACGTATAAGAGCAAGTTCACCTTACCGGAAGAAGTTAGCTTCAACGGCAGCTACGGCGGCCTTGTCGGCAAGGTGTTTGCGACGGCAAAAGGCGCCGATGAGTCGCTGCGCGCCTTTGTGGTCCAAAAGGATGCGGATAAGAAAACGTGCTCAATTGAGTTTGAACTTGCGGGCAAGCTGTCCGATACGGGCGGTGTTGTTGGCTATGTTGGCGATAGCGCGGATTCCAATTCGCAGCCTGTCGCCGTTGCGCTCGACGGCGTGACGGTTGCGTGCAAGGGAGATGCTTCGGCGCGAACGGACGCCGGAAAGTTCGGTGGCGCCGTGGGCGTTGTCGACACGCGCAATGTCCTTGACGTGCGAGATTTCAAACTTACAAGCGACAATCCTATCGGTAAGGCGCAAAGCAACCGTGCCGCGGGAATTGCAGGCTCCGCGTGGAATGCTGTAATCAAATTCAGCGGCATCACGGATCTGTCGGGCGCAAGTTTTGCCGAAAACAGCACGACGGGCCAGCTCGTATACGAGAACCACAACGCGCTGATCTTCGCTGCCGGCAATGGCTCTAATGGAGAACTGACCGACAAAGGTGCTAAGGGCTGGACCTTCAAACGTAGCAATACTGCCTCGAAGACGGACGACATCGCGACCTACGGCGAAGTTATTCGTCTGGGCGGCTACTTCATTAAGCTTGATGCGGACACTCATAAGTTGACCTTGCCGGATTCGCTGACGGCAGCTAACGGTGTCTACACCCTAACCTCAGTTAAGGATTTCGCCCAACTTGCGATCACCTGGCAAACCAACGGCTACTACTCCATGGTCGAGGGCGTTTCTGAAAACAACCCGAACATCTTGCAGTCCGCGACCATTACGGTGAACGGCACTATTGATCTCAAGGGCACGGGCCTGACGGGTTTCACGCAGGATTGTGCAGACGGCTCGCAAGTTTTCTTGGGAAAGTTGAATGGCAACGGCACAAATGGCAACGGCACAATCAACCTTGCCGTCGGCGAGCCGTATGGCACGCGCGACGGGGCCGTGCTTGGCGAAGGCGACACGAGCAAAGGCAACGGCAAAATCTACCGCCACGGCCGCTTGGGCTTGTTCGCGGCCGTCAACGGCGCAACCATCTCCAACGTCACAATCGCTGGCTCCATGAAGTTCGATAACGGTTCGGCTATCGATGCCGGGTCGCTTGCAGGTGCCATCGTCGGCAACCTGTCATTGTCTGGCGTAACGTGCAAAACGAATATCGCGTGTGATGATACGTTTGCCAATGACGTGAACATTGGTGGTATTGCGGGCAGCGTGTCGGCGGCTTCTACGGTTGCGTTTGAGGGCAACAGCAAGGCCCAGGCGACCATCACTAAAGCTCAAACGCTTAACGGCAATATGCGCATTGGCGGCGCTATCGGCTACGTGGGCGACTATGCCTCGATATTCAATGTTACGGGCCTCGAAGTCGCCGGATCAATCGAAACCGGCAATTGCGCTAGCGGCAAGATTGCCCAAGTCGGTGGCTTTATCGGCTGCATTGTGCAGGGATCGAACGAGAAGAACGTCACCATTACCGGTCTTAGCTTTAGTGAATTCGCTATGACCGTGGGTAAGAACGGCGACAAGTTCAACGGCACCGGTGGTCTTCTGGGCTACAGCTGGGGCAACGCCATCGTCACCATTGGCGATGCTGCTGCGAGCGCCAGCGATAACGCCTATGCCCTCAAAACTACCAACAACACGACCGTGACCGCAAATAGCTCTACCGAGGTCGGCGGCCTCGTATACGCCGCTAGTGGACACTGGATCATCAATAATTATGCTATCAATTTGGGCGGAGCTTCCTTTACCGCTAATAATGCCACCACGCTTGGTGTTCTTATTGCTCGAGGCAGTACATCCAATTCGGATAATAGCTTTGGTGCCGAGACCAACTATAACGGTCTATATCTGGAGGACAGGGCTTGGTGGGACACCGCTTATGTTGTGGATGACGTGTCTATAACCGCCCCAAAGGTAACGACATACGACGAATGGCTTGCAAATGGCGTAAAGCCCGAAAGTAATCTGATCGATAACGGCTGCAATGCGGTTGTCTCGCTTCATACCAAGGACGAAAAGCTGGACATGAGCGGAGATCCCGCTAGAGATAATAGTTATCGAAATCGCATTGCCCCCGCTAATTCTTCTGATGATTTTCCACAATCAAATGGTTCTGTTCGCTACTACTACAATCTTGACAAAGCATATGCGGAGGTAGGCAACAATCCGGAAAACGCTAGCAAAGACAATTGGATGAACTCCGCAGAGTACTTATTACTTTGGTGTGCGTACCTGTATGCTCCTAGCGCGATTCAGGACTATATCATTCCGGGAAATCAGGCTATTTTCCATGGAAACAATATTGGCACGAGCGACAGCGCGGGCGTGGCAATCAATTTAGATGGATACAGTTTCTATCCTACTGACCCCGCGAAGGGCTCAACGGTTACTGTGAATAATGCAACGATTACGTTCCATTATTCCGACATTAAAGTTGAGCAAGAAGGTAACAAAAAGAATAGCGAAGCCACGCAGCACGAAAATATGCACTGCGCTCTCATCGGAACCCATACGGGCAGCCTCAAGGTTAAAAATGTCACGCTTGCAGGCACCGTGGGCTCTGTTGTGAACGATGCGGGAAGTTCGTCCGGTGCACTTGTGTGCTGCTGTATCTATGGGCCCATCAATGAGACTAATGTGGCGCAGCTCGAGATAGATGGTCTGACACTCGACGGCTTGAAGGTCGACGGTGTGAACGGCAATACCAGCTACGCTCCTCTGCTTATCAACGAGATGCAGACATGCGTGAACCTGAGCGCTAAGAATATTTCTTCAACCCTTAGTTACGCGAAAGGGGCCACGGCGGCAACCTCGCTCTTCGGCAGACTCGGCGTGGGAAAAGATTCCGATCAGGTGACGGCGAAGTTTGAGCGAATCAGCTTGCCCAGCCAAAAGGGCAATTCGATTTTTACTCATGCGAGCCTGCTGGAGAGTTTTGGCTACGGAAGCACGAGCACGGGCTCTGCGGACTATACCTTTACTAGGGCTGATGCCGATGCGGGCAAGGTGACCTACGGATCCGAGATTGATGGGAGTACGGAGTACCCGGGCAAGCAGCTTTGGTATTACGACGAAGCGACGTATGGCACCGATAGCGGTTTGGTGACGGTTGATAACAAGCAGGCAAGTGTCACGAATCCTTGGTTTGGTGACTATCTTCCTTATGTTTACAAGGGAAAAGCCACCGAGAATGGCGTTCAGTATCACGAAATCAAGGTTAACCAGAGACTCCCCAAGCTATTGACGGGGTGTGGGACGTATGGCGATCCGTACACCGTTAAGGATGCGACGGAGATGAACGCCATTGCCAATTACATAAACAATGGCACTGCCCTCGACGGCTGGGAAGTTACCATTGCTGCTAATCAGACCATACTGTGCGAGAGGCGTAGCGACAAAACGAAGACCGACAACGAGGTTGTGTACGTCTACAAGCAGAGCAATCCAAGCGAGAGCAAATGGGAGAAAAGGATCGGCGAAACGACCGATCCAAACCAGACGCTAAAAGACGAAACGATGTGGCGTTACATTCAAAGTGCGTATTACAGCATTGAGCCTCCTGAGGGCAATAAGATTACCGTTGATGCGGCATCGTTTGGCGGGTTTGGCAACAAGGCCAATCCGTTCCGCGGTGTTATCGTTGGCAAGCCGGGTGCCTCGACTGCAACAATTGAGATTGAAAACAACAACGGCGAGCTTCGCGGCCTGGTTCCCTATAGCTATGGCAGCGTAGTGCGCAACCTCAACATCAACTATGTGAACGCATCGGCGACGATTACTTATTCTGCGAAGGATACCGACGGTGTCCCAACGTCGTTCTTTGGTGGCGTTATCGGCTGCATCCTTGGCGGCGATAACATTATTGATGGTGTGGTCGTGAATGGGACGACGGCCGATAGCCCTACAACCGGCTTTACGGTTGCTGGTGGCGGAGCTAAGCCTCATCTTGTTCCGATCGGCGGTTACGTTGGTGCCATTACGGGTGGCGGCGTGATCTTCCGCCATATGTCGGGGACATCTTGGCGCGCTGGAACCAAGGAAAAGTTCAAAAGCCGTGGCGAAGGTGGCGGCAACTTCCAGCTGTACGACAACCCCTACGTTGGTCGTGTGATTGATGGCTACGCCTTTAGCGAGGACTGTACCGACACCGTTGATAACGGTGACGCTAACTACAAGATTAACCAGCTCGATGTAGACGACACCGGCTGCGTTACCACGACCGATACGTACATGAAATTCAGCTGGGGTGCCGGCCAGCAAAACAACAAGGCTCCTAAAACTACAGTTAAAGATCCACAAGGTCTGCTCGTGCTGTCTGCCATTATTAACAGCGGCGCGGGTGCCGGTGCTGCTCATACCGACTCGACTGATGGCAGGGGCACGTATCGTGGATCGCATGCGTATGAGGGCAGTAGCGTCAAAGGCGCCATATCTTCGACGGGATACAAATTCGGAAATGAACGGTATGGCAAGGTTCGCAATGCGAATTACACTGCGGTCGGAAAACCCGACGATGCCGCCACAGCGATCGATTTCCCGACTTCGGTCAACGATGATCTCAAGGCGCCGGGCAATCAGGAGTACCAAGGTCCGCTGGACGGCAAAGACGGACAAGATATCAACTCGCCTTACTTGGTTACGAAATATGCGACCGATTGGCGTACTGGCTATGTGTGCGCGATGGGCGTTTGCGGCATGGATCTGCAGTTTGAGCGAGGTAAGCAAGGCGACCCCTATGATATGACGGATTACGGCTCGGGGTTCTTGGGTCTTTCGGGCCGCTATTACTCAAACGCATGCGCGACCGACAAGAAGGTCAACGACAAAGATTTCATCACCCCGGGTATCGCCACCATCAACGGCAACGGCGTGACGATTAAGGTTAAGAAGAACACGCGCGAGTATGTCGATGATGACTACAACATTGCAGGCGTAGGCGGCTTGTTCAGCACCATCAAGTTCTACTCGAATCAATTCAATAAAGGAAGCATTGAAGAGAGCGGCAATGCAAACGTATGCAATCTCAACTTCGAGAGCTGCAACATTTCGCTTACCTATGTAACTCCGAACGGGGAGGGGCAGTCCACGTCGACGAGCAATACAAACAGCGGCTCGGTGGGAGTCGGCTGCCTTGCGGGCTCAACTGCGAACCAGGGAGGCTCGGACGAGGTCGCCTATGGCGTGTTCAAAAACGTGGACATTTCTAGCAGTACCGTAGCCGGAGGCTGCACGGCCGGTGGCCTCATCGGAAGCGCTGGCGTTATGAGCCGCAGCGCCGATGGCGCCAACGGTTCGATTGTGACTTACGGAGGAGGAGTGTCCTCTCCGGTGCAGCTCTATGACTGCTCGTACACTGGTCTTAACGTCACGGGAAAGAAGGACGTTGGCGGCTACGTGGGTACGGTTGCTTCGGCGTGCGGCGTGTGGACAACCGCGGCCGAAGGAGTGGGCGAAAAGACTGTTGGCGCGAACTCGACCATAACTGCTACGGGACTAGCCTCAGAATGCCGTGCGGGCGGTGTGTTCGGTTATACCTCCAGCAACGTATCGGTGAACACCAATATTGGCACCACGGTAGCCGCTGCATCGAGTACGGCGGTCATCTCCAAGGTTGATGTGCTCATCACCGGAGAGACTGCGGGGCAGACGGAAGATCAATTGAAAAATATGGGTGCCGGCGGCGTGGTCGGAAACGCCTATAGCGGTGTTGTCTCCATGAGCAACGTGCGCATTGAAGCCGGAGGCGGCGCCGAGAACGCCACTATTGGCGATAAGACCGGAAAGAATTCGAAGATTCGCAATGCGGGCGGCCTGATCGGGAAGGTTACGAGCGGTGGTAGCGGCTCCAACGCGTACTGGTTCGAGGACTGCGGCGTCAAGAATATCAACATCGCTGGCACCTACCAATGCTCAGGCGGGCTTATCGGCTACTACTTCAGCAACTTGGGCATAGCCTGCAACAACATCGCAATTGAGGGCGCTACGATCAAGGGCAGCTGGAGCGGCGGTCTACTTGGCGCGATTAACAGCGGTGCCGACGTCATCAACGTCACCAACACAAAGGTATCTAACACAACGTTTGGCGGAACCTCCAACGGCGGCATTGCGGGCGATGGACGCGGCCAGTTTCATCTGGTAAACGTGCTCATGGACGGCAACACCTACAAATCCGGCGTTAAGCAGGGCGTGCTCTTGGGCGAGGTTGACACAAGAGATAATCAGTACGGCCTCTTTGCAGCGGGCGTGGACGTAAAGCCTGGCAACGGCAAGACCACGAGCGACCTGCCACCGATGGTTTACACGACCAATACGGCCGCCGTTAACAAGAAAACCTACATAGCGTTCGGAGACTACAACGATACGCTCGCCGCGCCCGGCGAGGGCACCACGCTCTACGGCGCGGACGGCACCGCTACTGCGGCGGCAAGCCCGTACGTGACCACGAGCCCCGTGAGCACGCTGGCGGTGCGTGCCTCCAACGGCGACACCACTGATCGCTATCTTTTTGGTGACGGTGTGAATGTTTCTGGTGCATCGACTATCAAGGACCAGGCAGGGACCAACGTCTCCGGCCGCTACACCTACACCAACATCGGTGGCATTGCTGACAGCGGCGCCTATCAAAACACCTCGAACTATTCATCCTCCAGCGCCGGTGAGTTCAATGCAAACAATGACACGGATGCCACAAAGACGGATGCCAACCCTTACGTCCTTGTCCTTTCGGGCAACGACTCAGATACCGTTAAGGACTATCTCAATCTTGTTACCAACGGCGGCTATTCGGACGCGCTGCGCCTGAACGCAGATGGTTCGCATGTTTCGGCAACGGTTGACGTGTTCCAGCTCGAGAACGGTGTCTTTGTAAAACAGACCGACGTCGCCGATAGGGCGCTCGACGTTAAAGGCAGCGGCTCTTCTTTGTCGATCAGCGCTAACTCCAACTGGGATAACGGCAAGGGCCGCTTCAACCTGCTCACCGTCACCTTTACCGAGGCTGGCCAGAGCTACAAGGTTATGGTGCCCATCATCGTCAAGCGCGTGCTCGAGATCAACTTTACAGCAACGTATTCCGAGGGCTCGAACTTCAACAGCGCCGACTACAGCAGCAAGTACGACAAGCACGTGCTCATTAGCAGCGGCGAGACCATGACGGGCTATCTTACCTGGACATACAACAAGGCATACACCGAGCCGACAGAGTATGGCTGGAACACGCACCTGGCAAGCGGCGGCGACATGAGGCCGCTTAATAAGCGCATTGAGTTCGGCGGAGAAAGGGGGGCGTTGCCTGTGGGCACGCAGCTGACGCTCGTGGACACGGCGCACAATAATAAGGAATATCACTATACGGTGCCCGAGGGAGGATCCTGCGCATCGGTTGCGCTGACGGACTTTGAGGACTCCAGCGGAAATCGCTATACGGAACAGTGGCTCAGCGAGACCATGGGCACGAAGGCAACGGAAGCGGACGACGGCACGTGGGTTAAGCTGAGCAATGAGGAGAAGAAAGAAAAGGCCGAAGCCGAACTAGCCGGTATTGCTGGCGTGAAAATCGGCAACGACTACTACCGCGTAAAGACCGATGCGGATAAGAAACCGTTCTACAGCCTGACTGTTCCCAAAAAGAAGGCCGACGAGCAGCCCAAAAGCGAGAGCTTCTATCTTGTTGTTCGCACGCCAAAAGGCTCTGCCAACGTCAATGGATATACCGGCACGTCGGTCACGACGACAAGCGTGAACACGCATATCAACTATGTGCTTCGTAAAGATGAGGTGAAGGACTCGCTGGACTCGCACGAGAACACTGCCTCGACGTATAGCGTTGCCACGAACTTCCAGCACAATTTGGTGGACATCAAATCGGGTACCAACCAGATGGTCGTGAAAGAAACGACCTATCCGCTTTATATGGACGTGAGCGATACCATTACATTTGGCGAGCAAGAATATACGAGTACCGATGCGCTGTACTACCAGCTGGATTCCTCGCTCGTGAACTACGAGAAGAACGGCAGCGCTGCGGGCGCGCATGGCTACCCGACCGGAACCCAGGGTACGTATTCGTTCTACGTGACAGTGGGGGGCAAGTACTACGTCCCGCATGCCTCAACCGTGAACGGCAAGACGAAGTGGACATGGGGGGAGGCCACCGCTGAAGATCATCGCGCCGCTACGGGCGTATGGACCGCGGACGGTACGGACATGAAATTGACGCTGGCCGACGCAGGTTTTGGGGCAATTGATCTTTCCGGCATTCGCGAAATCGCTAAGAACCATGGCAACGAGTTCACCATCACCATGGAGGCGAATCTCGCCATGACGGAGCCTGCGTGCCAGGCTGGTATTAGCGCTTCGCAGAATGACGGCACAGATAAGTACACAAAGCCCAACTACCGTGCGTACCTCTCTACGAATGATGAAACGCTCAGCACCAGTAGCAACTCGGCATACATCGACGGCAAAGCTGGATACTACCGCATGGACGTGGGCTCCTCGACTATTGCGCTCGAGGCTTCAAAGAAGTCGCAGCTGGGCATCAACATCGATGACCTCAAGTCCGCCGACGGCGAAATCGCTCTGGTGGGAACGTATGATTTGTCCAAGCTCGCGGGTGCCGAGGCCATGATCTCCAATGCCAGCACGGTGACCTATACGTTGAGCTTGCAGCGCCGGGGTAAAGACGGCTATGCTCCGGTCAGCGATATCTCAAAGTACATTACGGTGTTCGGTAGCGACAAGCTGGGCGCGGGCTCGTTGAGTGGCAGCAGCTACGTTTTTACCGACACCAAGGCTGGCGACACGTTTGCCACGCGTGACGGTAACAGCCTTGCCTTTAAGCATGCCTTCCGCGTTAAGGTGAACACCGATGTTGAGACGGCTGGTCAGACCTATGCCAACTATCGTCTGGTGCTAACGGCCAATATGTCCGATAACGGTGTAATAAAGGACACGCCAGTCAATGTCAGCAACCTCGGAGGCTATAAGAACTCCGACTACGTGACGTACACGCTGTCGCGCATCAACACCAAGGGCATTCCCCACGGGTCCAACTAGCCACGCAAAGAGGCGGCAACCACCCAGTTGCCGCCTCTTTTCCTGCTCGCTCGGACTGCCGCTGCTTCAGCTTCCCAACCGTCTTTCCAACTTTCCACCTCACTTACCACCTAAGGTGGAAAGCTGGAAAGTTAAGTGGAAAGCTGGTAAGTTAGGTGGAAAGTTGGAAAGTTGGGAGGTTCGGCATGAATGAGGAGTGGTTGGCGCAGGTCATCCATCATCTGCGGACAATAGGAAACGACACCCAGCAGTACGAAGTAAAAGAAGCCAAGGGCGCGCTCCCCAAAAGCATCGTCGAGACGCTTTCGGCATTTTCCAACGCGCAGGGCGGCTTTATCATCCTCGGCATTTCCGAAAAGAACGGGTTTATGCCCGTCGAGGGTTTTGATGCCCGCAAGATGCAAGACGCCCTCTCTTCTGCATGTGAAAAGCTGGCTCCCGTTGTGAGGCCGGATATCCAAGTGCTCCCCTTCGAGGG
This sequence comes from uncultured Collinsella sp., assembly GCA_900549085.1. Taxonomy (GTDB): domain Bacteria; phylum Actinomycetota; class Coriobacteriia; order Coriobacteriales; family Coriobacteriaceae; genus Collinsella. The sequence goes on from URMO01000001.1 coordinate 81,151, forward strand.
TAAGCTGGTGCTTGGCGCGCGCATCAAAGAAATGCATCCACGCGATAAACCCTGCTATATTGCGGCACGCGGAATGTACGATTCGTCCTTTATCCGTACGGGCGACGGCGACCGGCGCATGACTCCCTACGAAATCGATCGCTTTATGGAGGAGCATGTTCAGCCTACATACGACGACGAGCCGGTCGAAGGTGCCACGCTCGATGACCTTGACGCCGATCTTTTGCAAGGGTTTATAAAACGCCAGCGCGAGCTACACCCTAGGCTTTTGGGCACCAGAAGCGACGATGAGATTCTCCTTGACCTGCATGTGACCAAAAGGGTGGACGACGCAATCGTGCCGACGCTTGCTGCAATTGTCGCGATGGGACGGTTTCCGCAAAAGTTCTTCCCACGTCTCAATGTGACCTTTACGGCGTACCCCGGGACCACAAAAACGCAGCGAGTAAGTGATAACAAGCGTTTTGTGGATTCTCAGACCATTTTGGGTCCGATCCCTTTCATGATTGAGGACGTGCTTGCCGCCGTTGCGAGAAACACCCGAAACGCAGCGGTTATCGAGGGCGCGTTCCGGAAAGATGTGCCCGATTATCCGCCCGTGGCGCTGCGCGAGGCGGTGGCGAACGCGCTCATGCACCGCGACTACTCTTCCGCCGCGCGCGGCTCACAAGTGCAGGTCAACCTGTATATCGACCGCGTCGAGATTCTCAATCCCGGCGGGCTGTACGGCGACGTAACGATCGATTCGCTGGGAGTTTCTGGGGTTTCGTCATCCAGAAACCAGTTCCTTTCAAATATCCTCGAGACCACGCCGTACCCAGACGGTGGCTACGTGGTCGAAAATCGCGGCACTGGTTATCAGGAGATAGGTGAGCAGCTCGAGCGGGCAAACATGTTGCCGCCCGAACCAAAGAACTCGACAGTTTCTTTTTCGTTGACGTTCGATAAGCGAAAGATAATGCGGGCGGAACAGGTGACGTCTGTGGGGCATGTGGACGAGGCAATCTTGGATTACCTGGCAACACATTCTTCGGCTTCGACCAAGGAGCTCACCGACGCTTCGGGTTTGAGCAGGAGCGCCGTTTCCAACCACATAAAAGGCTTGATTGGTGCGGGCAAGATTGAGGCGATGGAGCCTCCGCGCAGCCCGCGACAACGGTATCGACTCGCGAAGTAGGGCTGTCCGTCGCCCATGCTTCGGTCTCCCAACTTCTTTCCAGCTTTCCACTTAACTTACCACTTAAGGTGGAAAGCTGGAAAGTTAAGTGGAAAGTTGGGAAGCAAGTGGAAAGCTGACATGTTAGGTGCGGACTGACGAGGGGTTAATAATTGCACAAACCATACCAGCCAAACAAAAAGATACCAATCTGGTTGGTAAAACACCGTCAATGAGCCGCGAGCCAACTAGCTGCGTAAATAAAACCTAAAGAACTGTTGCAAATGAATGGCAAATACCCAGATGCCGCCGTTGCGATTTTCAATTAACTGTTACGCGGGAACAGCAAAATGCTACTATCTAACAAGCACGTAAGAAAGCAGATTAACGGTTAAGGCTAAGAAGTGGCAGGTATGTCGGAAGCAACTAGGACTCGCACGCATGCGCCCGAGGTTAGGCAGCGCGCCGTGGAGATCCTCCAAGAGGGGGTCGGTCACCGCGCCCTCGCTGCAAAGCTTGGCATTCCCCAGGCCACGGCTCGTCAGTGGGCCCGCGCATATGCCGTGGGCGGTGCCGACGCCGTGCTCAATGCGGGCGCTCGTCATCACACCTATTCGTACGACGTAAAGCTCGCCGTGGTTAAGGACCGTCTGGAAAACGGCCTGACGGTTCGCGAGGCCATGATCAAGCACGGGATTCCCAGCGAGTCTTCGGTTAAGGCCTGGTGCCGCCAGTATCGCGAGAGCGGTGAGTCCGCGCTGGTCGATAAGCCGCGCGGTCGCAAGCCGCGCGTTAAAAAGGCGGAATAGCGAACGGGATGGTGCGCCCACAGGGGCGCATTTTTCTTGCCGCCCCTCTGCTCCAATGCGGACAGACTCCTTGCCCCGTACGCCTAAAACTCCCCAGTTGACCGAAAACCCGCCGCCGCTACTCCTCAATTGAGCTATAACGTTAAACAATTGCAGCGTTTTTGCATGGGGGAGTGATGGTATGACGCTACTGTATTTCCTTACCCTGTTTCCGCTGGTACCGGCGCTGGGCATGCTGCTCGCGCACGGTGACCGCGCCCGCGATGCGGTGGGGCTCATAGGTTCCGGCATCATTATGGTGGTGACAGTTGTAGTCGCCGTCATGTTTTTTGGCGCGGGCCCGCAGAGCTTTGAGGTTGCCTCCGACACCTCGCATGTGCTCTCGATCATCAGCTCCGCCATCGATGTCATTCTGTGCGCCGTCATCCTGTACAACGCGTACAAATATAGGAACGTGCTCACCACGGTGCTCGGCATAGTCCAGCTGGTGGGCTCGCTCGCCTTTGCAGCCATGACGCTGCCCGCGGCCGAAGCCGTCACGGCGACGCCGCTCTACCTGGATTACATGAGCGTGATCATGGTCCTCGCCGTCGGCATTGTCGGCAGCCTAATCTGCGTGTATGCCCTGGGCTACATGAAGGACTTCCAGGCCCACGACGAGCACGAGGCCGCGCTGCGCGGGCAGACCGCGCCCGACCGTCGCCCGCAGTTCCTGGCGCTTATGTTCCTGTTCCTCTCGGCCATGTTCGTCATCGTGACGAGCGACAACCTTGAGTGGTTGTTCTGCGGCTGGGAAATCACCACCGTGTGCTCGTTCCTTATGATTGGCTATACGCGCACGCCCGAGGCCATCAAGAACGCCTTCACCCAGATCATCCTCAACATGCTGGGCGGTATCGCGTTTTTGGCCGGCCTCATGTACCTGCACGTTAACGGTATGCCGCTGACCATCTCGGGTGTGATCGAGCTTTCCGGCGCCGGAACCGCGCAATCCGCGCTGCTGGTGATGCCGGTCATCCTGTTGTCGCTCGCCGCACTCACCAAGGCCGCACAGATGCCGTTCCACACTTGGCTGCTGGGTGCCATGGTTGCCCCCACGCCCACGAGCGCCCTGCTGCACTCGTCAACCATGGTCAAAGCCGGCGTGTTTCTGATGGTCAAGCTCAGCCCGCTCTATGCCATCTATCCCGTGACTGGCTTTATGGTCACGAGCGTGGGCGCTATCACGTTTTTGCTCGCCGCCCTCATGGCCATCTCGCAGAGCAACGCCAAACGCGTGCTCGCGTACTCCACCATTTCCAACTTGGGCCTCATCAGTGCCTGTTTGGGTGTCGGCGCGCCCGAGGCCGTATGGGCGGCCATCTTCCTGATCCTGTTCCACACGGTGGCAAAGTCGCTGCTGTTCCTGTGCGTGGGCACGGCCGAGCATCATATCGGCAGCCGCAATATCGAGGACATGGACGGTATGTTCAGCCGCATGCCGCACCTGACGCGCCTGATGATGCTGGGCATCATGGGCATGTTTGTGGCGCCGTTTGGCATGCTCGTGTCCAAGTGGGGCGCCCTGGTGGCGTTTGCGCAGACCGGCAACGTGCTCATGATCATGGTGCTTGCCTTTGGCTCGGCCGCGACGTTTTACTTCTGGGGCAAGTGGCTTGCCAAGCTTTCGGGCGTCGATCCCACGGCTCAAAACGTTGAGGTCAATGTCCATAAGACCGAATGGATGGCGCTCAACACCATCGCCGCGCTGCTGATTCTGTGCTGCGTGGCGTTCCCGGTTATCTCGAGCGGTCTGGTGTCGCCTTACTTGGCCATGGTGTTTGGCCGCGTGCCGCACGTTATCGGCAAGGACGCCATGTATCTGATGGTGGTTATCGTGGCGTTTATCGCCGTAGTGCTGCTGACTTCATTCCGCGTGAGCAATAAGCCGCACGTCAACGTGTACCTTTCGGGCGTGGGAACCGACAAATATCGCCATTTCCGCGGCTCGATGGGACACGAGGTGAAGGCCGAAAAGCGCAATTGGTACTCGGAGGACGTCCTTGGAGAGAAGCGTATTGGCCCCGCGGGTAGCGTCGTGTGCTGCAGCATTATCTTGTTTGCGCTGCTGTGCTGCGCATGGATTGGACCCGAGCGGCTTGCCATGAGCGCCCCCTCGGTGCTGCGCGGCAAGTATTTTGAAGGTTCGGGTGTCGTGGGCATCTTTATTGGTACCGTGGCGTTTGCCTTGATTGCGCCGCTTGTGGGCGGCCTGATCGACGGCGTTGACCGCAAGCTGTCCGCTCGCATGCAGGGCCGCGTGGGCCCGCGCTTGCTGCAGCCCTTCTACGACGTTGCCAAGCTGCTGCGCAAGGCTCCTGCCAGCGTAAACACCATGGACGATACCTACATGGCGTGCGCGCTCATCTTTACCGTGGTGGGCGGCGGCATCTTTGTGTCGGGCTCCAACACGCTGCTGTGCGCTTTTATGGTGACGCTCGCCGCGATCTTTGTGGTGTTGGCGTCCGCCTCGACGCAAAGCCCGTTTGCCCAGGTCGGCGCCGACCGCGAGCTGCTGCAGGTCATGAGTTACGAGCCCGCCGTTTTGCTGATGAGCGTGGGCCTGTACCTTGCCACCGATAGCTTCGATTCCATCGCCGTGACGGGGCAGTCGGCCCCCATCATCGTGTACAGCGCGCCCATTTTCCTCGCGCTGCTCGCGGTGCTTACCATCAAGCTGCGCAAGTCGCCGTTCGATCTTTCGTACTCGCATCACGCGCATCAGGAGATCGTTCAGGGCGTCGCCACCGAGATGAGCGGCGGCACGCTGGCAAAGATGACCCTTATGCACTGGTGCGAGACCGTGCTGTTTTTGATGTGGGTGGGCATGTTCTTTGTCTGGGACAACCCGGTGAGCTGGGTCGTGGCCCTGGTCGTGATGGCTGCGACGTATTTTGTCGAGGTGCTGATCGACAATACCTTCGCACGCAGCACCTGGCGCAGCTGCTTTAAGCTCGGATGGGGCGTGGCGCTGGTGTTTGGCCTGCTCAACCTTATGCCCATCCTCGTCGACGTGTTTATTTAGGAGGCGGCATTCATGGATCATAAAATGTCGCGCTCGCCGTGGGTTATTCATTACGACGGCTCGAGCTGCAACGGATGCGATATCGAGGTGCTGGCCTCGCTCACGCCGCTGTTCGATGCGGAGCGGTTTGGCGTGGTCAACACCGGCAACCCCAAGCATGCGGATATCTTTTTGGTGACGGGTTCGGTCAATGCCCAGAACCTGCCCGTCGTGCGCCAGATCTACAACCAGATGCTCGAGCCTAAGTGCGTGGTGGCGTGCGGCATCTGCGCGTGCTCGGGCGGCGTATTCCGCGATGCCTACAACGTGATCGGAGGCGTGGACCGCGCGATTCCCGTGGACGTATACGCGCCCGGGTGCGCCATTCGTCCCGAGACGGTGATTGATGCCATCGTGGAGGCGTGCGGCATCCTGGACCAGAAGGAGGCCGTGATGCGTGCTGGCGGCGACCCGCTCACCGTGGGCGGTGCCGCTACCTGGGACGGTGGCGTTGAGCTGGGCGAGGACGGGTTTGTGGCTGCGGGGGCCGGGGCTGACGGTGCCGGTGACGCGCCTGCCGGGAAGCCCGCCGCGTCCGTCGCTGGCGACGCATCTGCTGAGACGCCCGCCGCTGCAAAGGAGGCCGAGTAATGCAAAAGGCTATCTATACCACCGTCGGGATCGACGAGCTCCTGTCGCATGTCCAGGCGCTCAAGGGCGTCGGCGCGCGCTTTGTGCAAATGCATGCCGAGCGCAACGTCGACGACGGCACGTATCGCCTGGTCTATACGTTTATCAACGTTCGTGCTGCACAGGAGCAGATCGCTCAGGATGGCAGCTATGCGATCGAGAACCTGGTGGTCGAGGGAATTGATCAGTACCAGGAGATTCCGTCCATCAGCTCGTACTATCCGGCGGTATTTCCGTTTGAAAATGAGGCGCACGACCTGTTCGGGCTTGCCATCACCGACATGCAGATTGACTTTAAGGGCTTTTTCTACCAGGTCTCGACTGCCGAGCCCATGAGCGTTATCACGCCCGAGGTGAAGGCTGCGCGCGAGAAGGCCATGAAGGTCCGTGCCGCCGCCGAGGCCAAGGCGCGCAAGGCCGCGGCCGAAAAGGCCGCCGCGGCTGCGGCTGCTGCAGGGGAGGGCGCTGCGAGCGCCGATGATGCTTCGGCTGCGGCGAGCGCTCGACCTGCTGCGGCTGCCGGCTCCGATGCTCAGCATGACGATGCCGCCGCCAAGGCGGCGCTCAAGGCCGCCGAGATGGAGGCAAAGCTCGCCGCCATGGATCCCGAGAAAGCGGCCAAGGTCCGCGCGGTGCTTGCCGCCAAGGCCGCCCGAGACAAGCAGAAAAAGGAGGCGTAAGGTCCATGGCACATCGCTCCGTTATTCCGTTTGGCCCGCAGCACCCGGTGCTGCCCGAGCCGCTTCATCTGGACCTGGTGATCGAGGACGACCGCGTTCTCGAGGCAATTCCGCAGATCGGCTTTGTGCACCGCGGACTCGAGAAGCTCACCGAAAAGCGTGACATGCACCAGTTTGGCTACATCGCCGAGCGTATCTGCGGCATCTGCGCCGTGGGCCATAGCTATGGCTATGCAAGCGCCTGCGAGCGCATGCTCGACATCGAGGTGCCCGGCCGCGTGCAGTATATCCGCACCATTTTGCACGAGCTTTCGCGCATTCACTCGCACCTGCTGTGGCTTGGCCTGCTCGCCGATGCCTTTGGCTTCGAGGCGCTGTTCTATCGTTCGTGGACCCTGCGCGAGCAGATTCTCAAGATCTTCGAGAGCACCTGCGGCGGCCGCGTGATCCTTTCGATCAACGAAATCGGCGGCCTTAAGCACGACATCGAGGACTCCGAGCTGGCGGGTATTGTCCAGACGCTCGATGCCATGCGTCCCGACTACGAGGCCCTGGTGCATACGTTTTTGGACGACAATAGCTGCGGCGAGCGCCTGCATGGCGTGGGCGTGATCAGCAAGAAGGATGCGCTGGAGCTTTCGATGGTCGGCCCGTTCGGCCGCGCCTCGGGCGTGGACTACGACGTGCGCATGTTTGGCGACGGTGCCTATGCGGATCTGGCCGCGTTTGAGCCTATCGTTGCTAGCGATGGCGACTGCTATGCCCGCTGCCAGGTGCGTTGTGCCGAGGTCACGCAGGCCATGGATATCATCAAGGAGCTTGTGGGCAAGATTCCGCACGACGGAATCGGCGGGCGCACCAAGCTCACGCCGGCCGACGGCGCGCGCGGCGAGGTTGTGATTGAGCAGCCGCGCGGCGAGGCGTATTACTATGTGCGCGGTAACGGCACCAAGAACCTGGACCGCTTCCGCGTGCGCACGCCGACGTCGCAGAACCTGGCGGGTCTGACGCATGCGCTGCAGGGCGTGCTCCTTGCCAACGTGCCCATGATTATCCTGACCATCGACCCCTGCATTAGCTGCACGGAAAGGTAGGCGCGGCATGAGTTTACTGACATTTGCCAAGACGGCCTTGGGCTCTATGGTCAAGCAGCCGGTCACGGTGTGCTATCCGCAGGAAAAGCTCGTGGCGCCCGAGCGCCTGCGCGGGCACATCGTTAACGACATGGACGTGTGCATTTGCTGCGGCATGTGCGCGCGTCGCTGCCCGGCGGGCGCGCTTGCGGTCGATCGCAAGGGCGGTACCTGGTCGATCGATCCGTATGCCTGCGTGGTATGCGGCGAGTGTATCGAAAGCTGTCCCAAACACTGCCTGACTATGGACACCGCCCGCACCCCAGTCGCAGCGAACAAGACTCCCACGGTAGAAACTAAGTCGGAGTAGCGCTGGAATAGAGCTGGAATAGGGGCCGGTGGGGCAAAAATGCCCCACCGGCCCCGCGCTTAAACGCGCGGTTGGACCGCCGCGAACAAAACTATGCCGGATTACGGGGCTGGATTGCGAACCTACGACCATATCGAAAACCACGAAATTAAAACCGCAGGTAGACGAACCGTCATTTTGCAGAAAACGCGGGTATGGATGAGGGCCCCGACTTTAGCCCCGTAATCCGGCATAGTTTTGAAATGACACCATATCAGTACCAGCCCCTGATCCCTCGGGGACGGAGGAAAACGGATCATTTTGGTCCCGCGAGGCTTGCGGAGGCACTCGTGCAGGGCCGCCCGAACAAAACTATGTCGGTTTACTACGATGAATTCGACATTCCCGACCATGACTGCATTTTTCTAAATATTGCAAGCGCTCTACCTGCGGTTTTGCAAGTGCGCAATTTGCCGTGGTCAAAGGTGGGCGATTCGTCGTAGTAAACCGGCATAGTTTTGAAATGGCATTAAATCGGTAGCAGCCATTTTACTCTGCCGGGGTGGTCGGCCGTTGGGTAATTACCCTCGCAGGTAGGCAATGGCGATCTGTGTGCGGTTGCGTAGGCCCATTTTGGCAAGGATCGAGCTGATGTGGTTGCGCACGGTGCCTTCGCCCATGTATGCCGTGGCGGCAATCTCCTTGTTGTCGAGGCCACGGGCGATGAGCTCGGCGACTTCGAACTCGCGGTCGGTCAGGCTGGCAAAGGCGGCGGGCCGGCGGGGCGTGCTGGCATCGGCGCCTGTCCCGTCAAAATCGATGTCCTCGATCGCCTTACCCTCGAGCACGCGTTTACCGTCCATGACCTGCGCCAACGCCGGCGGAATGGCGGCGACATCGGTTTTGATCAGGTAGCCGCGGGCGCCCAGCTTGAGCGCCGATACGATGTACTCGTCATCCGAGAACGTCGTCAGAAACACCACGCGCGCCGAAGGGTCGCGCTCAAGGATCTCGCGTGCCGCCGAAAGTCCGTCACGCCCCGGCATCTGAATGTCGAGCAGTGCGATATCGGGCGCGTGTTCGGCATAGAGCGAAACCGCATCGTTGCCGTTGGCGCCGGTGCCCACTACCTCGATCTGCGGCTGGGCGCCCAGGATAATCTTGAGCGAATCGACCACCAAGCGGTCGTCGTCGACAACGATGAGCCTCATCAGTCCTCATCTCCTTGCTGTTTGGGAACGGTGGCAAACACGCGCCAGCCGCCGGCGCCGGCACGCGGGCCGGCGGTGAAGGTGCCGCCAAGCGCCTCGATGCGCTCGCGCATGGAGGCAAGCCCCATGCCCTCCGCGGCGCCGCGGCTGCTTGCTTGGACCCCGCCCGTGCCATCGTCGGTAACGATGAACTGGTAAAACGACGGATGCTCCATGCATCGTACAGTGACAGCATGGGCGCAAGCGTGGCGCATGGTGTTGGAGAGCGCCTCGCGCAGGACCGCCGCAAAGCAGTTGGCGACGTTTGCGGGCGCATGTTCGGCCAAAACTTCAAGCTCAATCTGCGGGCCGCCGTCCGAGCGCGCGCCTTCAACAATACGTTCGAGCTGCACGGAAAGGTCGACGGCGTTGTCGTTGAGCGCGTGGACGCTGGTGCGTACGAGCTGGAGCGCCTCGTCAACCGTGCGTTTAACGTCGGCGAAATCGGCGGCGACGCCGGGCTCGTCGGCGTGGACTACGCGCAAGGCTTCGGCTTGCAGTGAGGCGCGCGTGAGCTGGTGGCCCACGTTATCGTGGATCTCGCGCGCGATGCGGGCGCGTTCGGCGAGCGTCGCGAGCTCGACTTCGTAGTCCTGGCGGTCGGCAAGATCGCGGTTGCGCGCTTCGAGCGCGAGAGCTCGTTCCTGCAGCTCGTCGCGGATGCGGCGCATGCGCTGCTGCTCGCGCTCCAACTGGGCGGTACGTAGCGATAGCAAGATGGCGGCAACTGAAAGGACGGCGGTCAGCAGAAGCGTTCGGGCGGTGAGCTCGTCGGCGCGAAGGTCCGCGACGAGCGCAAAGGTAAAGACGGAGCCAATGCTCAGTGCGATCCAGGCGTGCTCGCGGCGCACGCGTCGCGCGATGTCATAGAGGGCGAGAGGTGCAAACGGCACAAACGGCGGCACGAAGACAGCCGCGATGATGTAAGCGCAGCTCGCGGCCTCGCTTGTGCGGTGCGTGCGTTCCTTCTGCGCGAGCTCGGCCAGCGAGGTGGCAATAACGCCAAGGCAAAACGCCGCGACCAGGCGAGCGTCCACAGCAAGGCCCGTGGCGGCTGCGATGCAGCACGCCAGCACGATCGATTTGTCGAAAAGCCTGTTCATACGGGTATTGTACGCGAAGCCGCGCGTAGTGGAGGGGCCGCCTGCGCAACCGTGACATTCCTCCCGCGCGGCAAAGCGGGGGCGTCGGCGGTTCGCACGGCCAAGCCCCGCACTCGTGACAAAGCTCACTGGCGCGCGCTGGCGGCTCCTGCGATGATGCAATCGTACCGGGCCGCAATCAACAGGAGGGCCGCCTCATGACAGACATCGTCCACGTCGAAAACCTCGTCAAGCGCTACGACGACCTTATCGCGCTCGACCACTTTAGCCTGAGCATCGCCCCCGGCGAGATCTTTGGCCTGCTGGGCCCCAACGGCTCGGGCAAGACAACGTCCATCAACTGCATTTTGCAGCTGCTTGCCTACGACAAAGGCACCATCGAGCTGTTCGGCGAACCCATGACGCCCGCCCGCTATGACCTCAAGCGCCGCATCGGCGTGGTGCCGCAGCAGGTGGCGGTGTTTGACGAGCTCACGGTGCGCGAGAACATCGACTATTTCTGCAGTCTCTACGTTAACGACCGCAAGTGCCGCCGCGCGCTGGTGGACGAGGCGATTGACTTTGTCGGTCTGGGCGACTTCACCAAGTTCCGCCCCGGCAAGCTTTCGGGCGGCCTGGCGCGTCGCCTCAACATCGCCTGCGGCATCGCGCACAAGCCCGAGCTCATCTTCTTTGACGAGCCCACGGTGGCGGTCGACCCGCAGAGCCGCAACGCCATCCTGGAGGGCATCTGCCGCCTGCGCGACGAGGGCGCCACGGTGGTGTATACCAGCCATTACATGGAGGAAGTCGAGCAAATCTGCAGCCGCATCATGATCATGGACGGCGGCCGTGTGCTGGCGCAGGGCACCAACGACGAGCTCAAGCGCATGATTCAAATGGGCGAGCGCGTGACCGTCGAGGTCGGCGCCGTCGAGACCGCCACGGTCGAGCGCCTGCGCGCCCTCGAGCACGTGCTTTCAGTCGAGCTGTCCGGCGGCGAGCTCGTTTGCACCTGCGAGGCGAGCCCGCACAACCTGGTGGACATCCTCGACACGCTGCGCGCTGCCGACGTGGCGCTCGGCCGCGTGTGGAGCGAGCCGCCGACCCTCAACGACGTGTTCCTCGAGATCACCGGCCGCGAGCTGCGCGACTAGGGGGCGGCCATGTTCAACACCATTATCATTACGGTCAAGACGCTGCTGCGCCGGCCGAACACGTGGGTCTGGGGCGCGATCTTTCCCGTCGCGCTTTCCACGATGTTCATGTTTATGTTTGCGAATCTGAGCTCCGACGGCACGGTCGACCCGGTGCCGGTGGCCGTCGTAGTGGATAAGGCCTGGGACGCCTCGACCTTTAAGGATGTGGCGACGTCGCTTGCCAAGGAAGGCGACGACCAACTGCTCGAGATCCACGAGTGCGACGACGCAGCCGATGCGAACCGTGCGCTCAAGGCCGGCGAGGTCGCGGGCATCTACACGGTCGATGCCGCGGGCACGCCCAAGCTCACACTGCTTTCGAGCTATGACGGCTCGCGCGCCTCGTCGGTGCTCACCGACCGCAGCATTCTGGAGACGGTGGCAAGCTCGTATACGCAAAATGCCGAGCTCATGCGCCAGATTGCCCAAGACAACCCGGCGGCGCTCGCCGATCCGGCGGCGGTTGCGCGCGCCCTGTCGCTCGAGGGCGGTACCCGCCGCGTAAGCCTGACGCGCACCACGCCCGATGGCACGGTCATCTACTACTACGCGCTTTTTGGCCTGGTCGCGATGATGTCTGCCGAGTTTGCCGCCTTGAGCGTCGTCGATTTGCAGCCCAATCTGTCCGGCCTTGGTGCACGTCGCTGTGTGGGCGGTCTTTCCAAGACGGCGTCGCTGGCCGGTATCTTTGTGGGCTCGTGGCTGGTTTCCTTTGTCTCGATGGCGATCGCGATCGGCTACGTGCGCCTGGTCGTGGGCGTCGACTTTGGCGGGCGCGAGGGGCTGTGTCTGGTGGGCAGCGCCGCTTCCGCGCTTGCCGCCACGGGCCTGGGACTCTTTGTGGGCACGCTTCCTGTTAAGGGCGGCAAGGCGTCCAAGTCCGGCATCCTCACGGGCTTTGCCACCACGTGCGCCCTGTTCGCCGGCCTCTACGGCGAGCCGGCGATGGCGCTTGCCGACGACGTCGCCCGCGCCTGCCCGGCCGAGTGCTGGCTCAACCCCGTCAAGCTTATCTGCGACATGTTCAACCACCTGTATTTCTTTGAGGACCTGGGCCCCTTTGCCGTTCGCGCCGGCGCACTGGTCCTTATGGCGTTGCTGTTCGTTGCCGCCGCCACGCTGATCTTTGGAAGGAGTCGCTATGAGCACCTTTAAGACCGCGCTTCGCATGGCGCTCGCGCATCCGCTCTATCTGCTTATCTATACGGTGTTCATCTCGCTCATGGGCGTATTCATCGCGGCATCGGTGAGCTGGAACTCGTCGCAGCTCACCGAGTACAGGCCCTACGACGCCAACGTGATCGTGGTCGACCGCGACGACAGCGACCTTTCGCGTGCGCTTACCAAGCATCTGGGTTCGCGCTTTGAGCTGGTCACGGGCGTCGGCGACGATACGTACGATCTTGCGGACGCGCTTTCCAAGAGCAACAGCGCCAAGGGCAGCGCCGACTGCGTGTTCTTTATCCCGGAGGGGTTTGAGGACGATCTTGTTGCAGCCGCCCGCGCGGGGGAGTCTCTGCCCAAGCTCGATGTGACCTACGGTGCCGGCACCATGGCGGCGGCGCTTTCGTCTGCCGAGGCATCGCGCTGGATCTCGCTCGCGGGCGCTGCGGCGGCGCTTGAGCCCGCCGCCTCTAACGGCGACGTTGCCAAGGCTGCCGAACATGCCGCTGCCGAGCGTGCCGAGGTCGAGATCGAGCAGGTCAAGGTCGACTCGACTGCCGCCGCCACGCTCGAGTCGTACTTCAACTTTGGTGCGTACGCGATTATCTCGTCGGTCATCGTGTCGGTGGGGTTGGTGTTCTCGGGCATGAACGAGCCTGAGCGCGTGCGTCGTATGGATGCCGGTCCAATCTCCGAGCGCCGGCGCTCGCTTGCCGTGTTTGCAGCCGCCGCCGTGATCACCGTCTGCATCTGGTTTGTGTCGAGCATGATGGGCGTCGTGGGCTTTGCCGGCGCGGTCGCCGAGGTCGGCGTGGGCCGTGTGTGCTTGGCGCTGGCAGCGACGTTTGCCCTGGCGTGCACGCCGCTGGCCGTTGGCTTTGCGCTGTCGAGCCTGGGTGCGCGCGAGGAGCTGCTCAACGGTGTGGGCAACCTGCTCGGCATGCTCATGACGTTTTTGGGCGGCGCCTGGATGCCGCTGTCGCTCATGGGCTCGGCCGTGCAGACCGTTGCGCATTTTGTGCCGACGTTTTGGGTGAACGACGCGATCAGCAAGGCGCTCGCCGCGGACCTGACGTCCGCCGTGCTGGGCGACATTGCCTGCGACCTGGGCGTCACGGTGCTCTTTGCCGTGGCCATCGCCGCCGCAGGCCTCGCCCTCGCACGCGCCAAATTCCGCGTCTAGCCACCTAGTCATTTAAGAGCGTCCCCAATGACCAGTCTGAAATAAATCCCAAGCCTCGCTCCAAAATAGTTCGCCAAGGTTTACTATTACGCTCATAAAGTAGTATGAGGTTAACAATGGGGGATACCATGGCAACGCAGGAAGCCTACGTCCAGGTTAAGGATCTCAAAAAGCACTACGGCGATGGAGATGCATGCCTGACGGTGCTCGACGGCATCGACACGTCCATCAACCGCGGAGAGATCTGCGTCATGCTGGGGCCCTCGGGCTCGGGTAAGTCGACCTTTCTTAACCTGATCGGCGGCCTGGAGGATGCCGACGCCGGCTCTATTCTGGTGGACGGCTGCGACCTCACGGTGCTTAAACCTACCGATCTGGGCGAGTATCGCCGCCGTGAGCTGGGCTTTGTCTTCCAGTTCTACAACCTGGTGCCCGATCTCACCATCAAGGAGAACATCGAGGTCACGGCGCACCTGTCCAAAAACCCGCTCAATGTCGACGACCTGCTGCGTTCGCTGGGCCTCTACGAGCACCGCAACAAGTTCCCGCGCCAGGTCTCGGGCGGCCAACAGCAGCGCTGTGCCATCGGCCGCGCGCTCGTCAAAAACCCGGGCCTGCTGCTGTGCGACGAGCCCACGGGCGCGCTCGACTACAAGACGTCCAAGGAAATCTTGCAGCTCATGGAGGATGTCAACCGCACCTACGGCTGCACCATCATCATTGTCACCCACAATGCCGCCATCGCGCGCATGGCCAATCGCGTGCTGCGCCTGCGCGACGGGCGCATCGTCGAGGATGAGCTCAACGAGTCGCCCGTCGCGGCCGCCGAGCTCGATTGGTAGGCGGCGCCATGACACCTCTCGCAAAACGTCTCCCGCGCGAGCTGCGCCGCAATATCGGCAAGTATCTGGGCATCTTTTTGCTTATGTGCGGAAGCATCGCCCTTACATCGGGCTTTTTGCTCGCGGCGCATTCCATCGGCTGCCTTATCGACGACATGTGCGATGCGTACACGATTGAGGACGGCCGCGTGACCACCTCCTTCGAGGCCACCAAAGGCCAGCTCAAGGCTGCCGAGGATGCAGCCGGCGACGTCGGCGGCGTCACGCTCTACAAGAACTTCTCCATCGACGCCATCATCAAAAAGACCGCCGGCGACGACGGCACCAAGCGTACGCTGCGCACCTATGCGCACCGCACCAAGGTCGACATTGCGTCGTACAGCGAGGGCAAGGAGCCCAAGGCGGATGACGAGGTGGCAATCGACCGTGTCTTTGCCACCAATAACAACCTGTCCGTGGGCGATAAAGTCGAGCTCGAGGACCGAACCTACACCATCTGCGGCATCATGACCCAGCCCGATAGCCAGGCGCTGTTCCTCAACAATTCGGACTTTACGGTGAACACCATCACCTATGGCGTGGCCGAGGTCACCGACGCCGGCTTTGCCGCGCTCGAGGATGCCGGCGGCGCGCCTGCCTACACCTACTCCTTTACCTTTACCGATCGCGACCTCCCCACTGCGGATCGCATCGATGCGGAGCAGGATATGGTCGAGGCACTGACCGATGCCCATGCGCGCGTGGATGACCTCATCGACGCCGATTCCAATCAGGGCATTGGCTATGCGCGCGACGACGTGGACGGCGACTCCATGATGTGGATGACGCTGCTCGACATTATTATCGTGATTATGGCGTTCGTCTTTGTGGTCCTTACCGACGCGACCATCGAGGAGGAGAGCGCCATCATCGGCACGCTGCTCGCCAGCGGCTATCGTCGTCGCGAGATTGTACTCCACTACCTGGCGCTTCCCGCCATCGTGGGTGTGCTCGCGGCGCTTTTGGGCACTGCACTCGGCGTTGTGTTCTTTACCGAGCCCATGCGCAGCCTCTATTACGGTTCGTACAGCCTGCCGCCCTTCCAGGTGTACTGGAGCTGGGAGATCTTTGTGAAGTGCGCCGTGGTTCCCGCCGCCGCGCTCATCCTCATCACGCTGGTGGGCCTGCTTCGCAAGATGGGCAAGACGCCGTTGCAATTCCTTCGTCACGAGGCGAGCGGCAAATCGGGCACCAAGCGCGGCCTGCAGCTGCCGGAGCGCATGGGTTTTGTTTCCCGCTTCCGCTTGCGTATCTTCCTGCGCAATCTGGGCAACTTCGCCACGCTCTTCGTGGGCATTGCGTTCGCCTCGCTGCTGCTGCTCTTTGGCCTGGCGATTTTGCCCACGATGACGCACTACGCCGACAACCTCGAGACAAGCCTGGTCGCCGAGCACCAGTACACGCTCAAGGCGCCGCTGGAGCTCGAGGGCACCGCCGAGGAGCGCGAGCAGTGGTCGGCACTCGAGCGCTTGCAGTCGGTTGACGGCGCGCTGCTTTCCGCCGCCCAGGATGCCGATGACGAGCTTGACGATGCGGCCGATGCGGCGCAGGCGGCAGCCGATGCCGCGACCAGCGCTCCGTCTGCCGAGAGCCTGGCCGCGGCGCAGGACGCGCTCGCCAAGGTCCAGGACAAGAATGATGCGCTTTATGCGCGCCTCGATGACCTTGCCGATGCCCTCGGCTGCGACCGCGACGAGGCTATCGACCTGATCGACAAGGCCTCTAAGATCGACACTGACAACGATGATATCCACCCGGTCAATACGACCGACAACGGCGCGGGCGCAATCGCGCAGGCCGAGAAATATGCCGTTTACCAGCTGCAATACGACCGCGGCGATGGAAATGGGCAGGAGACGATTTCCGTCTACGGCATCTCGCCCGATTCGCGCTATTGGAAAGACCTCAACGTTGGCGATGGGCGCGTCGTCTTTGGCAGCGGCCTGCTCGACAAGTTTGGCTGGAGCGAGGGCCAGAAGGTCACGCTCATCGACAAGTACGAGGGGGAGCATTATTCCCTTGAGTACGCGGGCAAGGACTGTGCCTGGGGCTCCAAGTCGGACATGAATATCTATATGAGTATCGACGACTTTAACGAGCTGTTCGGCAATGACGCCACCTACTTTAACGGCTATGTGAGCGACGAGAAGCTCGACCTCGATGCTCGTTACTTTGCCGGCGACACCACGCCCGACGACATGCGGGCCGTGGGCGACCAGTTCATCGGCATGATGAGCAAAATGATCGGCATGATGGTTGGCCTCGCGGTGTTTATCTTCCAGCTGTTTATGTATCTACTGACCAAGGCTGTGATCGACCACAGCGCCCGTTCGATTAGCTATATGAAAGTCTTTGGCTATCGCGATAGCGAGATCTCGCATCTGTACATCCGCTCGATCACGCTGTGCGTGGCGGCGTCGCTCGTGCTGAGTCTGCCGGTCATTATTGGCTCGCTCACGGCCATCTTCCGCTCGATGCTGCTCGCCTACAACGGCAATATCGAGATTTACGTGCCCGCTTGGTCCATGGCTGCATGCGTCGGCATTGGCTTTGCTACCTACCTGGTCGTGGTGCTGCTACACACGCGCTCCATCAAGCGCGTGAGCCTGGCCGAAGCCCTCAAAGTCCAAGAGTAGTCATTTAAGTCTGTCCCCAATGACTAGGTGCCGTACTTGACTTTAACTCTGCTTTAACTGGTACCATCCTCTATGTCTGTAACGCCATATAGACCGAGGGGATATATCTATGACCGCAACTGCACCCGCAGCACCCGCTAAGGTGTACTTTACCAACCTGCGCACGCATGCTCGCGAGAGCCAGCTCGACAAACTTAAGCGCCTCATCCGTCACGCCGGAATTGAGCAGATCGACTTTGAGAACAAGTTCGTTGCTATCAAGATTCACTTTGGCGAGCTGGGCAACCTGAGCTTTTTGCGCCCCAACTACGCCCGCGCCGTCGCGGATGTCGTGAAGGAGCTGGGCGGCAAGCCCTTCCTCACCGACTGCAACACGCTCTATGTGGGTAGCCGCAAAAACGCGCTCGAGCACATCGACACCGCTTATCAGAACGGCTTTACCCCGTATGCCACGGGTTGTCAGATCATCATCGCCGACGGCCTCAAGGGCACCGACGAGGCGCTCGTTCCGGTCGAGGGCGGCGAGTACGTGCGCGAGGCCAAGATCGGCCAGGCGCTCATGGACGCCGACATCGTGATCAGCCTCACCCACTTTAAGGGCCATGAACAGGCCGGTTTTGGCGGCGCCATGAAGAATCTGGGAATGGGAGGCGGCAGCCGCGCCGGCAAGATGGAGCAGCATGCTGCCGGCAAGCCGAACGTCGCGACCGAGCACTGCATTGGCTGCCATGCCTGCGAAAAGATCTGCGCGCACAACGCTATCTCGTTTGACGACACCCGCGAGCGCGAGCTTGCCAACGGCAGCACCCGCACGGTCCACGTGGCCGCCATCGACCACGATCGCTGTGTGGGCTGCGGCCGCTGCATCGGCGTGTGCAACCAAGACGCCATCAAGCCCGGCTATGACGCTGCGGCCGACGTGCTCAACTACAAGATCGCCGAGTACACCAAGGCTGTTGTCGACGGCCGCCCGAGCTTCCACATCTCGCTTGCCATGGATATCAGCCCCAACTGCGATTGCCATCCCGAAAACGATACGCCTATCGTCAACGATATCGGCATGTTCGCGAGCTTCGATCCGGTCGCCATCGACCAGGCCTGCGCCGATGCCGTCATGGCATCCGAGCCGCTGCCCAACACCGAGCTCACCGACAGCGCGACCAAGATGGAGCACAACCACGAGCATCTGGAGGGCGAGCAGGCCAAGGATCCCTTCTGCATCACGCATCCCGACACCGACTGGCGCGTGTGCATCGCGCACGCCGAGAAGATTGGCCTGGGCACGAGCGAGTACGAGCTTATCGAGGTTAAATAGCGCCTAACTATTGGACAAAACAAGCGCCTTTGTGGCGTAAGTCGAGCAAAAGCCGCCCGCGAGCACAACGCTCTCGGGCGGCTTTCCGGAAGTGCGGTGAAAAATCGAATACCGCCGACCACAAACCGATTTTTGGCAACAAAACCCCTGATAAATTGTTGGTAAAACTGTGGTCTGCTCGGGGTTCCCGGCATTTTCCCCGCACTTCCGAAAATAGGGGTCAGCTAGAGTTGCAAATGTCGATATTCGCCTAAAAAGTCCAGTTTTCCCAGCTAAAACGAGCCATCGCGTGAGGGTTCAAAGAGATTTTTTCGGCGCTGCCGCCGTCCGCTACGAGTGGTCAGTTTGGAACCGCGAGCGGCGGATAACCAACTGGCGCTCGCTCGACTATGGCGTATAACTGGATGTACCGTGCTGGAGAGCTGCTTGGGCATTTTGTCTTGCATACACGCCTACTCAATCATAAGGACATCTTCCATTTGGAAGGAAATATCCTTTGTGGAATCGAGTAACGTTCCTTCCTATTATCAATAGCGAGAGGAGGAACCGTGGACGATAAGTTGTTGCACATCATTCAGGAGCTCAGGCGTAGCCCGTCGGTTCCTGCAAGTGATTTATCCCGGATGCTTGGGGTGAGCACTCGTACCATCCGTACGTATATCTCTCAGCTGAATCAGCTTTTCCATGATACGGCGCGCATAGATATGAAACGCGGCGAGGGATATGAGTTATCGATTCGCGATAACGACGCGTTCAACGGGATTCTCAAAGCCGACGCTGATAGTATCCATGCCCTGCCAGACACGTCTAGGGGCCGAATTCGTTTCATTCTAAATGAACTGCTCTATCGAAACGGGTGGGTCACACTAGACCGCCTTGCCGACACCTTATATGTTTCAAGGGTGACGATTTCGAATGATCTCAAGGCCGCCGAGGACTATATCGGTCGTTTCGGGTTGCAGATCGAAAGAAAACCAAGACACGGGATTCGAGTCATCGGTCCCGAGTTTATGCACCGTCTTTGTTTGGCGAGCCTTGCAATGGATGCCCCTTTCGGGGATGACCTCGTTGAAATCGCAGAGTGCGTCGATCAATCTCTTGAGCAAAACGAATTCCATATCAATGCGGTCGCATACCATAATCTTCTTGTTCATATCGCCGTAGCAATCGAACGCATAAGAAACAACTGCTATGTGCCCATGGAACAACTTCAGATCAAGGATATTAAGACGCGGCGCGAATACGCCATAGCCGAGACCATCGCGAGAAAAGTGGCAGCTCAATTTGATATTGGGATGCCGGTTGAAGAGGTGGCCTACATCGCAATTCATCTCGCTGGCAAACAGACTGTCGATACAGACGGGAAGGATGATGAAGGTTTCGAAATCTTAGGCGAAGCCTGGGGTGTTGCCGCGCAGATGATTGAGCGTGTGTGGGAGTCATTCCGTTTCGATTTTCGCGAAGACTTCGAACTGTGCCTCAATCTGGCTCGTCATATCGTTCCGCTTTCTGTGCGACTGAAGTGCCATATGAATCTCGACAATCCTCTGCTGAGCGATATAAAAAGACGGTTTCCATTGGCGTATTCCATGGCGTCGGACAGCTCTTCCGTGCTGGCCGATAAGTATCGGCAAAAACCTTCTGAGGAGGAGATAGGGTATATCGCCCTTGCGTTCGCTCTCGCACTTGAGCGACAGAAAAACGGACAGAGCAAGAAGAACATCCTGATTGTTTGCGCATCGGGCGCCGGTAGCGCGCATCTGCTGGAGTATCAATACCGAAGTGCTTTCGGAGGCATGCTCGGAACGATTAGGACCTGTGACGCCGGAAGTCTCAATGCGGCAAGCCTGCACGATATCGACTATGTCTTTACCACTGTGCCGATTCGACAGAAGCTCGATATACCTGTCTTCCACGTGAGCGCTTTTCTCGACGAGAGTGAAATCGGTAACGTTCAGCACATCCTGAACAGCGACGTTCAGGATGACGTCATCGACTCGTTCTTTTCTGAGGATCTGTTTTTCACCCACATGCACTGCGAGAGCAAGGAAGAGGTCATTTCTGAACTCTGTCAACGAATCGCCGACGTTAAACCAATCCCTGATGCATTTGAGTCCTCGGTACTGAGGCGCGAATCACTGGCTGAGACGTCTTTCGGAAATCGTGTGGCCATTCCTCATCCCTTTGAGGCGGTGACGGATGAGACGTTCGTATGCATCGGAATCCTTGATAAACCTGTTTCTTGGAACACTCATGATGTCCAGGTTGTTTTCCTGTTGAGCATATCCAAGAAGCGCGATAAAAATCTCCAAGGTTTTTATCAGCGAGCGGCCAAGCTGCTTACCAGTGAACACGACATCGACACGCTGATCAGCCATCAGAGTCTTTCGACACTGATGGAGCTATTGCACGGACACTGCGATCTATAGGAGGAGGGAAAATGGACGAGGATAAGTATTTGGATGCGATGCAGATTATCTTGCATGCCGGTAACGCAAAGTCTGCCGCCCTTATGGCGATCGACTCTGCCGCCGACGGCGATTTTGAAGCTGCTGACGCCCAACTTAAAGAGGCTCGAGACGAGATGCATGCAGCCCATGAAGTGCAGTTCAAACTTACACGCGATGAGGCAAACGGCAACTCCGTTGAGGTGAACATCATCTTGGTGCACGCAGAGGACCATCTAACGATGGCGATACTCGCAAACGATCTTGCCGAGCGATTCATCGATCTGTACAAGAACGGTACTAACTAAGCATTTTGCCCATAAGTGCGAAAGTGCATGAGAACAAAGGAGAGAGACCATGAATATCATGCTTGCCTGCTGTGCGGGAATGAGCACATCACTCGTTGTGACCAAGATGCAGGAGGCTGCTAAGGCCCAGGGTAAGGACTATAAAATCTGGGCTGTTGAGCAGGGCCAGATTTCCGATGAGCTGGGTAATTTCGATGTCTTGCTGCTCGGTCCACAGGTGCGTCATATTTTGCGCAAAGTGACGAAGATTGTTGAAGGGCGTGCTCCGGTTGGCGTTATCGACCCCGTCTCCTATGGACGCTGTGACGGAGCGGCGGTTCTCAAGCAAGCTGAGGATTTGGTGGCGTCGTCCAAGTAGCTTAAAAATGATCCGCCGGCAGCTGGCACTACCGGCGGACGCAACACGCCATTTCGTGAAAGAAGGTGCTTTCTGTGGCAATGTCACACAAATTTGAGGATGCAATTCTTATTGTTGCGGAAAAGGTTGATGACAACAAGTATCTTGCAAGCATTAAGAACGCGTTTACAACCTTTTTACCTTTCGTAATCGTCGGTTCTCTCGGATCACTGTTGAATAACCTGATCGCATCACCGACAAGCGGGCTCGCTCAGTGGATTCCGTCACTGGCGGCTCTCGGTCCGGCGTTCTCGCTTCTGAATTACTGCACGATGTCGTTTATGACGGTTCCTATCATTTTCCTGGTAGCGACCAATCTCGCCCGCCGAGACAAAGTCCCCGAGCATATCGCGGGCATCGTGTGCATCGCAGCATACATCAGCATGGTGCCCAACGTCATACCGGGTCCCGATGGAACGACGGTGTCTGGACTGGTAACGGGCATCTTGGGCGCTCAGGGGCTGTTCATCGGCATGATCAGCGCCGTCGTCTACTCTCAACTGTTCGGCAAGCTGACGAAGATCGATCGCATCAAGATCAAGATGCCCGACTCGGTGCCTCCCGCGATCGCGACTTCCTTCAACGTCCTGCTTCCGATTCTGATTACGCTGCTCTGCTCCTCGATTTTCGGAATCGCATTCAAGAGCCTGACGGGTACGTATGTAAACGATTTTATCTATACGTTCCTGCAGACCCCTCTGGAGATCATGTTCCAGAGCCCTGTCGGTATCGTTCTCGTGGTTCTCATCTCGCAGATCTTCTGGGTGTTGGGAATTCACGGCGGCTTGGTCATCTCGCCCATCCGCAATCCCCTGATGGCCGCCGCCATCGCGGCGAATATCGCTGCCGCCAGCTCTGGCACAGTGCCCGATCAGCCGGTCACTTACGGCTTCTGGATGAACTTCGTGGTCCCCGGAGGAGCGGGCTGCATCCTTTCCCTCATCATCGCGATCATGCTGTTCTCAAAACGCGACGATTATCGTGAGGTCGCGAAGTTCGGACTTCCCTCGACCGTTTGCGGTATCCCCGAGCCCGTCTACTTCGGCCTGCCCGTCGTGCTTAATCCGACGTTCGCGATTCCCCTTGCCATCACATCGCCCATCTCGACCGCGATTGCCATGTTCGCCACGAACATCGGATTCCTGCCGTGCAACACCGTTGACGTGCCCTTGGGTCTCCCTGTTCTGATCTCTCCCTTCATCAGCCACGGTTGGCAGGGCGTTGTGGTGCAAATCATCTGCATCGCCGTCACGACTGCGATTTGGGTCCCATTTGTGCTCATCTCCAACCGCCAGGCCAAGCTGGAGCAGGAGAAGGAGGCTGCTGCCCTCGAGGAAGCAGAAGTCGACGCTACCTACGGAGTCAATTAGCCATGGACACCAGTATCGCTTTCCATCATCTCGAGTCTCCCTTCCCCGAGGGTTTCCTTTGGGGCGGCGCCATCGCCGCGTGCCAATGCGAGGGCGCTTGGCGAGAAGGGGGCAAGGGCCCTACCGTCGCGGATGTTTCCCGCTATAAACCCGGCATCGACCCAAGCGATTACAGCGCCCAGCATGGAATTACATCCGAGGAGATCGCCCAGGCGATGCAAACGGATGACGAGCTTATGTATCCGAAACGACACGGCATTGATTTTTACCATCGTTATCGCGAGGACATCGCTCTATTCGCCGAGATGGGCTTCAAGTGCCTGCGCGTGTCCATTCAATGGGCTCGAATCTTTCCCATGGGCAATGAGGAAGAGCCGAACGAGGCCGGGCTTTCGTTCTACGAGGACATGTTCAAAACAATGCGCGAACATGGAATCGAGCCGCTTGTAACGCTCCATCATTATGATATGCCGCTGTATCTTTCAGACCACTATCAAGGGTGGTACGACCGCCGTCTTGTCGACCTTTTCGCCCGTTTCGCGCGCGTGTGCTTCGAGCGATACAAGGGCCTTGTGAAGTATTGGATCACGTTCAACGAGATCGACTCGATTTTCAGGCATCCTTACGTGACCGCGGGAATCGTTCCAGACCGTTTCGCCGATGCCAACCTCGAAGAGGTGATATACCAAGCCGTCCACCATCAATTTGTCGCAGCCGCACTCGCGACGAAAGAGCTACACGAGATCGATCCTGATGCCTTGATGGGATGTATGATCACGCGGACCCTAACCTATCCTGAGAATTGCAATCCTAAGAACATGTTGCTTTCCCAGAAATCGAATCGCGAGAACTACTTTTACTCCGATGTTCAGGCCCGTGGAGCGTATCCAGCATTCATATTCGACTACTGGGACAAGCATGGCATCGATGTCAGATTCGAGCAGGGTGATGAAGAGATTCTGCGGTGCTATCCGGCGGACTTCGTCTCCTTCAGCTACTACATGTCGCTCGTCGATTCTGTTGATGCGGATGACCGTGAAAAGGTATGCGGTAATCTGGCCACGGGCGTTAAGAACCCCTATCTCGATGTTTCCGAATGGGGTTGGCAGATCGATCCCGATGGCCTGCGCTACGCCCTTGTCGATATGTACGATCGGTACCAAAAGCCGCTGTTCATTGTCGAGAACGGCCTGGGTGCCCGTGACGTTGTCGAGGAGGACGGCTCTATCGACGACGACTACCGCATCGATTATTTCCGCCAGCATATCCGGGCTATCGCGGAGGCGATTGACGATGGCGTCGAGGTCATGGGATACACCTCATGGGGTTGCATAGACGTCGTGTCGACGTCGACGAATCAGATGTCAAAGCGCTACGGCTTCATCTATGTCGATCTAGATGATGACGGAAAAGGTACCTACGATCGCACCAAGAAGAAGAGCTTTTACTGGTATCGGAAAGTGATCGAGACAAACGGTGCCAGCTTGTTCCTTGAGGATGGAGGAGATGAACAATGACACTGCTCAAGCGCGTCAAGCGGTTGCCCGAGGGGTTTGTATGGGGCGCCGCCACTGCTGCCTACCAGGTAGAGGGGTCGACGGGCAAAGACGGCATGGGGAAGACCATGTGGGACGATTTTCTCGTTTCGAAGGGCCGTTTCCTGCCTGATCCCGCAAGCGACTTCTATCACCGATACCCAGAAGACATCCGCCTCGCTGCCGAGCATGGCATCAAGGCGCTGCGCATCTCGATTTCCTGGGCTCGCGTGTTTCCGAATACCGATGGTGACCCGAATCCCGTGGGCGTCAAGTATTATCACGAGTTGTTCGCTGAATGCCGCAAACATGGAATCGAGCCGTACGTAACGCTACATCACCTCGATTCCCCAATCGGAATGTTCAGTCGGGGAGATTGGCTGAATCGCGCCAATATCGATTCCTTCGTAAACTACGCACGGTTCTGCTTCGAGGAGTTCACAGAGGTCTCCCAGTGGTTCACGATCAATGAACCGATTAGCCTGGCGTTTTTCCAATATGTCGTAGCTGAATTCCCCCCAGCCGATCTGTTCAATTTCTCGTCGTCTTTCCAGGCTATGCATAACATGGCGCTTGCCCATGCTCGCGTTGTCAAGGTTTTCAAGGAAGGCGGACATCGAGGACGCATTGGAGTCATTCACGCGCTTAAGCCCGTGTATCCAATCGTTGATACACCCGACAACCGACATGCCGCCGAGCTTTGGGATGCCTATCTGAATAGGTTCCTGCTTGATTTAACGTTCTTCGGCAAACTCACGGATCGCACCAGCGCACTCATTGAGGAGATATGTGGGGTGCAGGAGGCTTCGTTCTCAGTAGAAGACGGAGATTACGATGAGATGCAGGCGGCTGTTGGTCTTAACGACTACCTTGGCATCAATTACTATCAGCCGCAGTTCGTACAGGCCTATGCAGGTGAAAATCGTTCCAAGTACAACGCGACCGGCGAAAAGGGAACGACGACCCTCCGCATGAAGGGCATAGCGGAACTTGTCAAGAACCCTGATGTTCCGACGACCGACTGGGATTGGAATGTCTACCCGCAAGGTCTGTACGACATTCTTCGACAGGTCGATGCGAACTATCCCGCCCATCCCACAATTTACATCACGGAAAACGGTCTTGGCAGCAAAGACGTGTTGGACGCAGCCGGCGATTTCGTCGATGACGATGATAGGATCGACTTCATCGATCAGCATTTGGATGCTCTCCTGAAAGCTCGTGAAGACGGCGTAGACGTGAGAGGTTATTTCGTTTGGTCTCTCCAGGATCAATTCTCTTGGTCGAATGGATACAACAAACGCTACGGCCTTTTCTATATCGATTTCGAGACACAACGTCGTGTCATCAAGAAGAGTGCCCTATGGTCGAAGGAGATCGCAAGCACTATTGACTAGAGCCGGTGATGACCTTATCGCCGATACCTTGTGAATTTCTTCGGCCTGGCTTCGCGTAACCATTCCCTGCCTGATCTGATTCAGGACCTCCAGATTACCGCGGTACGCCGAAGAATCCGCAGCCCCAACAAGCCTCCCGTGCGATAATAGAACGCAAGTTCGTATTGCACGGGAGGCCCATTTGTTTGCAGACAGCAAATCCACCCGCCTGGTCACCGCCCTCGTGGAGTGCCGTCCCGACGGCGAGTACGTTCCCTGGGGCATCAAGTGGTACGACGGCGCCGTCTATCTATTCAAAGAGATCGAATCGTACACTCCGCGCTCGTGGGCACGGGCGGCGGGCGCGAGTACGTTCATGGCGCGGTCGTGGAAGCGCTTGACGTGTCGGGCCATGCCGAGAAGATCGGCCTTGGCACGAGCGAGTGTGAGCTCATCGAGGTCAAATAGCGCCTAGCTATTGGACAAAATAAGCGTTTTTGTGGCGCAACGTTAGCAAAAACTGCCTGTGAGCACGGTGCTCGCAAGCAGTTTTTCGGAAGTATGCGGCAAATTCTGAGACTGCCGAGCACACGACGTTTTTTGGCAACAAAACCCCTGATAAATTGTTGGTAAAACTGCGGTCTGGTCGGCAGTTCCAGATTTTGCCGCATACTTCCGAAAATAGGGGGCCAGATAAAGCCCCAGACGTTGCTTTTTACCTAAAAATACTCGTCGAGGAAGTCGTCGACCGTATTCCAGTAGAGCTCGGGGTCAACTTGCGCACTCTTGGCGTGGGTGGCGCCATGGATAGTGAGCTTTTGCTTGACCTTGCTGGCGCACGCCTCGTAGTTTTGGTCGAGCATGCTGTACGGCACAAAGCTGTCTTGGTCGCCGTGGATAAACAGCATGGGAACCGTCGCGTGTTTGAGTTGCTCCACACTGCTCGCCTTATGAAAGTCGTAGCCCGCGCGCACGTTGCATACCAGGTTTGCTACATCGAGCAAGGGAAAGCTGGGCAGGCCGAACACGTCCTTGAGCTGCAGAGAAAACTCGTCCCAAACACTCGTATAACCGCAGTCCTCGATAATGCATTTCACGTTTGCGGGCAGAGATTCCCCCGCGACGTTCATGGCGGTTGCCGCGCCCATCGACTCGCCAAAGACCAGGATGCGCGCCTCGGGGTCAGCCTGAACGATTCGCTCGATCCATGCGACGATGTCGAGGCGCTCGGGCCAGCCCATGCCGATATAGTCGCCGCCGGAGCGTTCGTGGGCGCGGGCGGCGGGCGCGAGTACGTTCATGCCGCGGTCGTGGAATCGCCTGACGTATCGGGCCATACCGATGGGCTCGTTGGTATATCCATGCAGGCAGACGGCGTAGTCGTGCGTGTTCTCCGACGCGGCAAAATACCAAGCGGCAAGCTCGGTTCCGTCATCTGCGGTGAGGCTGCTGCTCTCGCGATTTTCTTTAAACCACGCCCGCGCCTCGGTGTCCTCGGCATCTGGCTGCTCGCCTTCTTTGCCGTTCTTGCTATCCTGCATCATCTTCATGGTGTACGGCGCTTGGGGGTTCAGGGCAAAGTCAAACAAAAAGTTGCCGGCAAATCCGAGCAACGTGAC
Source organism: uncultured Collinsella sp. (assembly GCA_900549085.1). Taxonomy (GTDB): domain Bacteria; phylum Actinomycetota; class Coriobacteriia; order Coriobacteriales; family Coriobacteriaceae; genus Collinsella. Next base: position 108,713 of record URMO01000001.1, read on the forward strand.
AACGAGCGCCAACGCAACAACGGCGGTTATCTTAAGCTTTCGATGGGGGTGTGCGTTTTGGGACATTCGCGGTTCTCCTTAAAGATGTTGATATGTCAACTTTTAAAACAAGCGCATTATGGACGTTCGACGTTGATGCGTCAACAAGCCAAGAATGGGTAAACAAAGGGTCACGTATGGTACAAATTTCGCACGTACCTAGACGCTTTGATATAGTGTTGAGAACTCTTTACGTTGGAGGATGTAACCGGCATGTCCGATTCGAGCGACAGTTCTAAGCCGCGACCCAAGACCGCGGCCGTTCCACACTACACGATGGGCGAGGAGATCATGAACTCCGTCACCCATGGTGTCGGCTGTCTGCTGGGTATCGCCGGCCTGGTACTCCTGATCGTATTCGCTGCCCTGCGCGGCGGAGGCCCGGCCCACATGGCCGCGGCGATTGTCTATGGCGTCAGCATTATTCTCGAATATCTGGCCTCCACGCTCTATCACGCGATTCAGCCCGCGCGCGCCAAGCGCGTGTTTCGCATCATCGACCACAGCTGCATCTACCTGCTCATAGCCGGCAGCTATACGCCGTTTTGCCTCATCACGCTTGCAAACGACGGCGGTCCTATGCTGTTCTTTGCCGTGTGGGCCATCGCCATTATCGGCATCGCCCTCGAGTGCTTTATGCGCGAGCGTCAACCGCACTGGGTAAGCGGCCTGGTCTACCTGCTGATGGGCTGGCTCGTCGTCTTTAAGCTGCCCGAGCTTGTGGCGCTGCTGAACCCCGTCGCGCTTGCCCTGCTCGCCGTCGGCGGCGTGTGCTACACCGTGGGCGTGCCGTTCTATATCGCCAAAAATGTGCGCTATCTGCACAGTGTTTTCCACTTGTGGGTGCTCGCCGGCAGCATCTTCCAGTTCATGGCGGTGATCCTCTTCGTAATCTAGCGACCACGCCCACGGCCCCGCTCGCACGGGCGACTGGTGCAATTGCCGTATCCGCCATCAACGTTTTACCCTGACGTCCCGAATCTTGGAGGTTCGAGAAACTCCCGATGGACATAACCATCTCCCTTATCACTACCCTCGTTTTGACCCTCATCAACGGCTACTTCTCCATGTCCGAGATGGCTCTCACCACGGCCAAGCGCGCCGTGTTGGAGCACGATGCCGAAGAGGGCGATAAGCGCGCCGAGCGCGCCGTCCAGCTCGCCGCCGACTCCGATCAGCTGCTGGCCACCATCCAGGTCGCCATCACGCTCGTGGGCTTCGCCTCGTCCGCCGTCGCCTCGACGAGCCTGTCCGACCCGCTTGCCACGTGGCTCATGAGCTTTGGCATCGCGCCGCTTTCCGCTATCGCGCGCGGCCTGGCGCCGGTCATCATCACCGTCGCCGTCGCCTTCGTGTCCATCGTGATCGGCGAGCTCGTGCCCAAGCGCATCGGCCTCGCTAACGCCGAGGGCGTATCCAAGCAGGTTGTGGGACCGCTCTCCGTGTTCCAAAAGATCGCTCGCCCGCTCGTGTGGCTGACCGGTGCCTGCTCCGACGGCCTGGCCCGCATCCTGCGCATCAAGAGCGCCGATGATCGCCAGAACGTCTCGGAGGAAGAGATCAAGTACATGGTCTCGGAGCAGGACGACCTGCTCGACGAGGAAAAACGCATGATCCACGAGATCTTCGACCTGGGCGACACCGTGGCTCGCGAGGTCATGGTGCCGCGCGTGGACACCACCATGTGCGAGGACGACGAGACAGTCGCCGACGTGCTGTCCACCATGCGCCAGACCGGCTTCAGCCGCATCCCGGTGTATCACGAGGATCCCGACAACGTCGCGGGCATCGCGCACATCAAGGACCTGATTCAGCCCGCGCTCGACGGCAAGGGCGACCAGCCCATCGCCAGCTATTTGCGCGACGCTACCTTTGTGCCCGACACCAAGGACATCCTGCCGCTGCTTTCCGAGATGCAGACCTCGCACGACCAGATCGTGGTCGTCGTGGACGAGTACGGCGGTACGGCCGGCATCATTACCATCGAGGATATCGTCGAGGAGATCGTCGGCGAGATCGAGGACGAGTTCGACCCCGACAACAAGTACCTCACGCGGCTTTCGCGCCGCGAGTGGCTCGTCGATGGGCGTTTTTCGTGCGATGACGCGATTGAGCTTGGTTGGCCGCTCGAGGAAAGCGATGATTATGAGACCATCGCCGGCTGGATTTTGGAGCTTTGCGACTCGGTGCCCGACATCGGAGAGGTGTTTGAGGTCGCAGGGTACAAGTTCAAGGTACAGTCGATGCGTGGCCAGCGCATCTCGCTCATTCGCGTGATCGCTCCGGCCGAAACCGATAAGAAGGATTCCGAGTCCTCGGCAGAGAAGCCGGCGGCGTCGGGTGCGGGCTCTGCGGACCCGCACGATGGCGACGAGTAGGGCAAGGAAGAGTAGGGGAGAGTTATGGCAGGCCTGTTCAACATCCTTAAGGTCACCGTCAGCGAGGACAAGATTTGCGCGCACGTGCTGGTGAACCCCGGCATGCCGCTCGTGACCTCGGAGGATATCGAGGCCACGGCGCGCGTGTACTACCTGGTGCCCGCGATTGCCAAGCATCTGTGCCTGGGCGATTCGGGCCGCGAGTTCCAGGACTGCATGGGCCAGACCGAGCTTTGCCACCTGCTGGAGCACGTGACGGTCGAGCTCATGAACGAGACCGGTCTTGCCGGCAGCATTTCGTGCGGTCGCACGCGCGTGAGCGAGCATGACGAGCGTGTCTTTGAGGTTGAGCTTTCGTGTCCCGATGACGCGTTGGCCATTGGTGCGCTGTCGTCGGCGACCTTTATGATGGACTGGGCGTACCTGCACGCCGACCAGCCGGCCCCCGACGTGGAAGGCACGGTCGCTGGCCTGCGCAACCTGGTGCTGGGCATGCGTGCCGAGGCCGAGGGCAAGGACCCGCACGAGGCCGTTGCCGCTGCGAACGGCGAGGACGTGGCCGAGGATGCGCCCGAGGGCGACGCTCCTGCCGACGCCGACACTGAGCCCGTTGCCGAGGCGCCTGCCGAGCCCGAGTCTGCGGAGCCCCAAGGCGTCCCGAGCTTTGACGACGAGCCGCAGATGCCAATCGATACCGAGGGTGCGGTCGCCGAGAACCACGAGGCCCCCGCGGCCGTCTTTGGCGGTGCAGCAACGGCTCCGTCCGGCTCGGCGCACGAGGGCAACCTGCCGCTCGTCGATGGCGCCGGCGAGGACCCGGCCGCCACGGTGGCCATGCCTGCCATGCCGCAGGAGTAGGCTCACTCGCTTATCACCATCATGTACCTGCGCTTTTACCGTACGCAGATGAGCGCGACGGCAAGTGTTGCGCTGCGGGTATAATGGACAGCATTCAAACGGTGGGCATCGAGGTGCCCGCAGGAGAGGAATGATCATGGGAAAGACTTTCAGCTTTGTCTCCGGTGCGCTCTTTGGTGCTGCCGCCGGCGCTATCATCGGCGTTGCCCTGGCCCCGCGCTCGGGTGCCGAGACCCGCGCCATGGCCGCCGATATCGCCAACGATGCCTGGGACAACATGCGTGACACCTACGAGCACAGTGCCGAGGAGGCTCGTGCCGCGGTCAACGACTTTGGTCCGATGGTCGACGCAAAGACCGATGACCTGCGCGCCAAGGTCGACCTGGCCCGCGAGCGCATGGACCAGCTTCGCGAGCAGCTCAACGACGCTATCTCGGGCGGCAACGTGACGCCCGCTGCCGACGTCGTGGTCGAGAACGTCACCGAGGCCGGTACCGAGGCCACGGAGCCCTCGACCGAGGCATAATGCGCGCAGGGGATTTTGTCGGCGTCAAGGTTTATCGTAAGCCTGCCGAAGACAAGCGCACCAAAAAGGACGGCACGCCGCGCAGCCCTAAGAAGCTCGGCAAGATTCACTTTCCCGTCTTTACCCCGGGCGGCACGCGCGTGGTGGGCTTTATGGTCCGCCAGTCCGATATCGCGGGCATGATCGAGCGCCCCGACCGATTTGTGGCGCTCGATGCCATCGGCGTCTATGAGGGTGCTGTCGCGGTTGACGACGTCAAGGGCACCTACGATGCCGCCGCGGCCAAGCGCCTCGATATCAACCTGGACGATTGCATCATCTGGGTTGGCATGGACGTGCGCACGGAATCGGGCGATGTCGTGGGCTACTGCTCGGACGTTGAGTTCAAGCCGCGTTCGGGCATTGTGCAGACGTTCTATGTGACCGCCAGCGCCGCATCGAGCATGTTGGTGGGCGACACGCAGGTGCCGCCGACGATGCTGCGCGGCTACGAGAACGGCGCGATGATTGTCTCGGACGAGGTCAAGGCGCTCGGGTATTCGGGCGGCGCGGCCGCCAAGGCTGCCGAGGCCAGCGTCGTGGTGGGCGATAAGGTCAAGAAGGGCGCCAAGGTGCTCGATGACAAGGGATCGGTCGCCGTGGACAAGGGCAGCCGCGCACTGGGCAAGCAGCTCGGCAAGACGCGCGGTATGTTCAAGGCCTTTAAGGACGAATATCAAAAGGCGAGCGGGGGCTCGTCAAAAGCTAGCAAATAGTGACGTACCAAATGATGGGAGGCGAGCCGGAGACATGTTGCTCCGGCTCGCTGTGTTTATGGGGGAGGGCACATGCGCCAAAACGGATCTAACTTAAACGGGCGCTCGGATGCGCGTCCGACGGCGCGCCGCGACCTGGGGCAGCTGCCCAGCGGTCAGCGTCGACGTCGCCGTAAGCCCGGCGCGATGTACCTCAACCATAGCCGTGGGTTTAGCGATCGCAGCGCGCGCATCGGCAACGGGCGCTCACCGCGCCGACCGTCCCGCCTGCCCTATGCGCTCATCGCCGTGGGTTGCGCGCTCGTGCTGTTTATCGCTGCCGTCGTGGGCTACGTCAACCGCAGCGTGGACGTGGAGCTCAACGGGCAAAAGACCGCGGTGCGCGTGGGCTCTACGTTGCAGAATCTTATCGACGATCAAAGCCTGACCGAAACGTACGACGCCGGCGATCTGCTGGCCGTCGACGACAGCGTGCTCAAGCGCCATGGCGGCGAAAAGCTGTCGGTGAAGGTCGACGGCAAGCGCGTGAAGCAAGGCAAATGGGATAGTCGCGAGCTTACGGGTGGCGAGAAGGTGACGGTCAAGGACGGCCGCAACGCGTACGAAAAGCACGAGGTCCAAGCCACGACTATCGAGCCAAAGCTTAAGGTCGAGGGCACGGGTGCCATTGAGTATGTCAAAACCTGGGGCGTTCAGGGCCGCTCCGAGGTATGGGTCGGCGAGCAGTCGGGCAAGACGCAGGACCGCGGCGAAGTCGTGCCCGCCACCGACTGCGTAGTCGAGTGCGCAAGCGTGGCGCCCAAGGGCAACGAAAAGTACGTGGCCCTGACATTTGACGAGGGTCCGAGCGGCGCGACCAAGCAGATCTTGCAGGTGCTCAAGGAAAAGGGCGTCACGGCGACGTTCTTCCTTTCGGGCGATGCCGCGGAAGCCTCGCCCGCTACTGCCAAAGCGATTGTCGATGCCGGGTGCGAGATCGGCTCCAACAGCTACAGCGATGATTCGCTCAAGGGCGAGGATCGCGAGACGGTGCGCAAGCAGATCACGAAGGGCACCGAGGCGATTAAGTCGGCGACTGGCGTCGAGACGATGTTGCTGCGCGCCCCCTACGCCGCGTTTGACGAGCAAAACTGGATCGACTCGATGGACCTGGTGTCTGCCGTGGTTTCGTGGAATATCGATTCGGGCGACTGGCTGCTCAACGGCGCCGACGAGCAAGTATCGACCGTGCTCGACTCGATGACGCCGGGCAATATTGTGCTGCTTACCGATAGCGATGAGTGCGCCGAGCAGACGCTCGAGGCGCTGCCGCAGATTATCGATGGCCTTGTCGCCGACGGCTACAAGATCGTGACGCTCAGCGACCTGGTCAAGACGGACACGGCATTGAGCAAAAAGCTCACCTCGCTCACCAAGGTTTCCATGCCCAAAAACGCCGTGTTCCCCCAACTCCCCGAGGACGACGACACCACAGAGTAGTCATTGGGGACGTGCTTAAACGACTGGTCGTTTAGGACGGTCTTAATCGCTTTGTCCCACCACACCCATCCGGCTCTATGTCACGGATACGTCAGCGTTTGGTATGCCTGCGATGTGCAGCGCATAAATTCGGTGCCGCAGCGCGATGCTGATGCTATAGTTACTGCGGTTAATGAGGGTCAAGAGAAAGGTTACAGGTGAAATCCAAACCTCGACCATACAGTCGATGACCCCATGCAGGTGCTTTCTGCGCGTGCACGGGGTGTAAGTGCCGAGCGGCGTGCCGCCCGGGCATGCGTATACATATTTAAAAGTCCACGGATTGCGTGCCGGCATGGTCGCGCGGTCCGCAGGAATAATGATGGGGAGCACCATTGAATTATCTGAGTGAGATGCTCAAATTGCCGGTCTTGGATGTCGACGGCGAAAAGCTCGGCGTGGTTAACGATTTTGGCATTGCAACCGGCGAGGTTTTTCCGCACGTGACGTCGCTCGCGTTCCGTGGTCCCGGTAAGACGCCGTTTATGATCAGCTGGCGTAAATGGGTCGACCGTATCGACGAGACGGGTGTACACCTTAAGACGTCGGCCACCGAAATCCGTTTTTCGTACTTGCAGCCGACCGAACTCTTGCTTGCCCGCGACGTGCTTAACAAGCAGATTGTCGACACGCAGGGCATGAAGGTCGTGCGCGTCAACGACATCAAGTTCTCCATGTCGGGCGAAAATCAGCTGCGCCTGCTGGGTGCCGAAGTTGGCGCCCGCGGTCTGCTGCGCGCGATCAGCCCCACACTCGAGCATGTCGTCGAGGGCTTTATGAAGCACCTGGGCAAGCCGCTCAGCGAGGACATTATCGCCTGGTCTTACATGGACCTGCTCGATCGCTCGACTAAGAACATCCAGCTCTCGGTGTCGCACAAGACGCTTGGCGAGCTGCATCCTGCCGACATCGCTGACATCATCGAGCAGCTCGACCCGCGCCTGCGCGCGCAGGTGTTCGCTCAGCTCGACACGGCACAGGCCGCCGAGGCCATCTCGGAGTTCGATGACGACGAGCTCATGACCGAGATGCTCGAGGGCCTGTCCGATACCGACGCATCGTCGATGCTTGCCATGATGGACCCGGACGACGCTGCCGACCTGATCGACGAGCTCGATTATGAGAAGGCCGAGAAGCTCCTGCGCCTGATGGGCGTCAAAGAGGAGAAGGCGATTCGTAACCTGCTGGGCTATGAGGACAACACCGCCGGCCGCATCATGACCTCGGAGTTTGTCTCGCTGCCCGCCACGGCGACGGTCGGCGATGCCATCGAGGCGATTCGCAAACTCGATGAGGACTTCGAGAGCGTCTATTACGTCTATACCGAGGATCCGAGCGGCATGCTGACGGGCGTGCTCTCGCTGCGCACGCTGATCGTGGCCGACCGCGACGCCACGCTGGGCCAGCTCGCCTATCGCGATCTGGTCTATGTGTCGCCCGACGAGGACCAAGAAGACGTGACGGACGAGATGACCAAGTACGACCTGGTTGCCATCCCTGTCTGCGACGAGAACCGTCATATCCTGGGTATCGTGACCTTCGACGACGCCATGGACGTTATCGCCGAGGAGCATCAGGAGGACCTGCAGATCGCCGGTGTCGGTTCGGGCGATAGCGCGTCGGACGACTCGACGAACGTGCTCAGCTGGTTCGTGCATCGTCAGTACTGGGTCGTCGTGTGGGGCATCGCCTCGTGCATTATGGCGACGGTGCTGGGGACGGCGCTGGGCTCCGCGCATCTGGTGGTGTTCCCCATGTGCGCCATGCCGCTCGTGCTGCTTGCTGCCTCGCGCATGGTGTCGTTCGTCAAGAACTACTTCTTGGAGTACGACGGCCACGACGACGAGCCCAAACCGTACCTGGGATTCTTCTTCCAGAGCACGGGTATGGGCCTGATCCTTTCGCTCGTGACCTACCTGTGTGCGCAGCTGGTGCGCACCGCCGCGTTCCTCGATGCCCCTATGCTTGAGGAACAGCTCTTTACCGGCTGCTTTAACATCGCGGCCATCATCTGCCTGGTGGGCAACATGAGCGCCGTGATTTACCTGATGGTGCTGTTCTGGCGCGATGAGCACGACCTCAATACGTCGGGTACCGCCATGAACGTCATCGCCGTCATGATCTCGTGTGTGGCGTACTGCGCTGCTGCGGTGCTGCTCACCATGTCGGTCATGGGGTAGGTGGTCGCGTGCAAAATACGAAGCAAAAGCCGAGCACCAAGCAAAAGCTGACCATCGCGGCCATCTTTGGCGCCATGGGCCCCGGTCTTCTGGCGGCGCTTTCGGGCAATGACGCCGGCGGCATCGCCACGTATTCCAGCGCGGGCGCCAGCTATGGCTATAAGATGCTCTGGATGCTTCCCGTCATGACCGTGCTGCTCATCGTGACGCAGGAGACCGCGGCGCGCTGCGGATGCGTCACGGGTAAGGGCCTGGCGTCGCTCATTCGCGAGCGCTTTGGCGTGCGCAAGAGCGTGCTGGCCATGGCGGCGCTGTTGATCGCCAACACGGCGGTGACCATCTCGGAGTTCGCGGGTATCGCGAGTGGCCTTGCGCTGTTTGGCGTTCCGGCGAGCATCTCGGTGCCGCTCGTGGCGCTGCTGGTGTGGATGCTTACCATGTCGGGTAGTTTCCAGCGCATCGAGAAGATTTTGCTGCTGGTAAGCTGCGTGTTCGTGACCTACATCGTCGCCGCGTTTATGGCCGGCCCCAACTGGGGTGAGGTCGCGGTCGACTTGGTCGTCCCCAATATTCAAAACGACCCCAGCTACGTGTCGCTCGTGGTCGCAACGATCGGTACCACCATCGCACCGTGGATGATCTTCTTGGCTCAGAACAACGTGGTCGATAAGAATGCGGGCGAGGACGACATTGTGCTCCAGCGTATCGACACCGTGAGCGGCTCGATCGCCGCTGATATCATTGCGGGCTTCATTATCATCACGACCGGTACGGTGCTGTTCCCGGCGGGTATTCAGATTAGCGATGCCGCCGATGCCGCTCGCGCGCTGGAGCCCATCGCGGGCCAGTGGTCCACGGTGCTGTTTGCCTCGGGCCTGGTCGCAGCGAGTTTTTTGGCTGCCTGCGTGCTGCCGGGCGTTACGTCGAGTGCCATCTGCGAGGCTTTTGGTTGGGAGCGAGGCGCCGATCGCAGCTGGGACGAGGCCCCGGTTTATCGCGGCATCATTACGGCCATCATCGGCATTTCTGCCGTGTTGGTGCTTATGCCCGGCGTCGATTTGTTCCAGATTATGATGACCTCGCAGGTCATCAACGGCGTGCTGCTGCCCGTAGTCTTGGTATTCCAGGTGGTTATCGCGGCGGATCGCCACATTATGGGCGCCAACCGCAACGGCCGCGTATGGAACGTGCTCACGTGGGCGACTATCGGCGTGATTACGGTGCTGACGGTCGTCATGTTTGTGCTGCAAGCGATGGGCTACGGCGCTTAGCGCCCACTTTTGCCTCCGAACAGGCCGCAGCGATGGGCTGCGGCCTGTTTTTTGTCTGCTATAGGGTGTTAGTTATATGGCAGTGGGCAAAAAATGCCAAATATGAGTACTGTTGCTAAGTGAATAGCATTTACATCGAAGAAGATAATGAACATAATCTATAGTATGTCCATTAAAATTGGCTCCAATACGCCTTATACCAGTCAGGTTGGCTGCTTTAGGGGGTTCTAGGGGCCGCTCGGACGTCATTTTGGGTGGTTTTGCCTGCTACTAAAATGGTAACAGTACTCATATTTGCCCTTTTTTGCCCACAGACCTTTGAGGCTGCGGCGAAAAGGGCTTGTTTTGATTGTTTGGAGCAGACGCGAGGCATGGAAACGAGGTGGCGCGCGCAGACGTGGTGTAAGAGCGTCCTGAGGTCCGTCGCTGCAAGTCCCGATGTTACTCCTTCTTGAGAC
>URMO01000002.1 GCA_900549085.1 uncultured Collinsella sp.
CATCTCGGAGGACGATTGTGGGGCTAACGGGCAGGGGCCCGCCGAACCAAGTTAGGCAGCCGGGCAGATCTTCTTGAAGAGCTCGATGACGTCGTCGAGCGTCGCCTCGCGCGGGTTACCCGGGAAGCAGGCGTCGGCCATGGCGTCCTTGGCCAGGATCTCGATCTCGTCAGCCTTCATGGCCTCGCAGACGTGCGGGATGTTCACGTCGGCGGAAAGCTGCTTGACGGCGGCGATAGCAGCGTCGGCAGCCTCGTCGGTGCTCATGCCCGTGGTGTCAACGCCCATGGCGACGGCGACCTTGGCCAGACGCTCGGCGCAAACCGGCTTGTTGAACTCCATGGCGATCGGCAGCAGCATGGCGCAAGCGACGCCGTGCGGGGTGTCGTAGTGAGCGGACAGGGTGTGAGCCATGGCGTGGTCGATGCCCAGGCCGACGTTGGAGAAGCCCATGCCGGCGACATACTGGCCAAGAGCCATGCCCTCGCGACCGGAGCCGGGCTGACCGGACTTGGCCTCGGCGACAGAGTCGCGCAGGTTCTCGCTGATCAGCTTAATAGCCTCAAAGTGGAACATGTCGGAGAGCTCCCAAGCACCCTTGGTGGTGTAGCCCTCGATGACGTGGGTCAGAGCGTCCATACCAGTGGAAGCGGTCAGGCCGGCGGGCATGGAAGCCATCATGTCAGGATCGACGACGGCGACCTCGGGGGCGTCGTTGGTGTCGACGCACACGAACTTGCGGACCTTCTCGGGGTCGGTGATGACGTAGTTGATGGTCACCTCAGCGGCGGTACCGGCGGTCGTCGGCACGGCGATGGTGAACACGGCGTGGTTCGTAGTGGGAGCAACGCCCTCGAGGCTGCGGACATCGGCGAACTCAGGGTTGTTGATGATGATGCCGATAGCCTTGGCGGTGTCCATGGAAGAGCCACCACCGATGGTCACGATAGCGTCAGCCTCGGCGGCCTTGAAGGCCTCGACGCCGTCCTTGACGTTCTGGATAGTGGGGTTGGGCTTGATCTCGGAGTAGAGGCTCCAAGCGATGCCGGCGGCGTCGAGCTCGTCGGTCACCTTAGCGGTAACGCCAAACTTGACCAGATCGGGGTCGGAGCAGACGAAGATCTTCTTGTAGCCGCGACGCTGGAGCTCGCCGGGGATCTCCTTGATGGCACCGGAACCATGGTAAGAAATGGTGTTGAGAACGAAACGATTAGCCATTGATAGCCTCCTATCGTGCGCGGGGCACCCGTTACGCCCCGCACTATAAGTCCCATCCTAACGCTTTTGAAACAAAAAACGCGTGAGAACGTCAAAAGTGTTAAAGCGTTTCAACAGATGATGAAAAATATTGCGGCAAAGGAACAGCCCCTTTGCCGCAATCGGTTACTTTCGGCAGCCCTCTTTCCAAGCCTCGGCTGCAACCTTCCAGCGTAAGCGCAAATCGCGCTCGCGGTCGATAAACATGATGGCAAACGCGATAAACAGCAGCAAGCTCGCCACGACGATGGCATGCAGGCCCATGCGCTCGATGCACCAGTTGCCCAGCACGGCGCCAAACACAAAGGTAAAGATCACGCCAAAGTACAGCACGCCGTTTTCCAAAAAGCCGCGCTTGTGGGTGATGATGTAGTCGTCCACGTTTTGCAGCGCATTGCGCAGGTTACCGATGCACATGGTCGTAGCAATGCCGTGACCGTGGATCTTGCGGAAGCTCTCGACCTGCATACCGCAGGCAAACGAAGTGAGGCAGTTGGCGAGCAGGTTGAAATCGCCACCCGGGATAAAGCTCACGCCCAGCAAGATGACGGCTTCAAAGAACACCGTCACTTGGCGCCAGTGAATCACGCTGCCAAACCGTTCGTGTACCAGGTCGGCAAGCATAATGCCCACAGCAAACGACACCACAGGGAAGAAGTAGCGCCCCGCAAGTGCCCAATTGCCCTCCGAGATGCTCACGCCCACCAGCAAGATGTTGCCCGTCTGTGCGTTGGCGAAAACATGATCGCGCCCAATGTACGAATACACATCCATAAAGCCACCGGCGAGCGCCAAGATGATGCCCAGCTCAATAGACTCCGATATCTGTTTGGCACGCTGCATCGTCGTGCATCCTCCTTGTTGACGACCCTCTCGTGCGTTGGCGGAAACATAGCCGCCGTTCATACTGTAACCCATTGACAACATGGCGTGCGCGCGAGACGGCTTCCCCAACGCGCAGATACACAGTCTGGAAACAAACGGCGGACGCGGCACCGACACCCGCATCGACGCGCCGATCCGCCAGCTCGTGTACTCCACCAGTCTTTTTAGCGCCGTCCCAAAAAGACTGGTTACAATTACGTGCAGCATACTAACAACGGGAGGGATCGTGGCAAAAAAGCCTCAGCACGCTCAGAACAACCAGCGCAGTCAGCAGGGCAAACAGGGCCAGCAGCAAAAGCGCGGCGGCAAGGCCCAGGGCGGCCACGCCACTCATACCCCGGCAGCGCCCACACGCCCCTGGCGTCCGGGCCGCGATAAGTTCCTCCCCGTCAGTCGCGCCGACATGGATGCGCGCGGCTGGGACCAGTGCGACTTTGTCTACATCTGCGGCGACGCCTATGTGGACCATCCCAGCTTTGGCATGGCCATCATCAGCCGTGTGCTCGACGCACACGGCTACAAAGTGGGTATTATCTGCCAGCCCGACTGGACCGACCCCGCCAGCATCACGGTGCTCGGCGAGCCTCGCCTGGGCTTTCTCGTCAGTGCCGGCAACATGGACTCCATGGTCAACCACTATTCGGTGACCAAGCACCGCCGCCACACCGACGCCTATACTCCCGGTGGCGAGGAGGGGCACCGTCCCAACCGAGCTGTCACGGTCTACGGCAACCTCATCCGCCAGACGTTCAAGGACGCCCCCATCATTATCGGCGGCATCGAGGCAAGCCTGCGTCGCCTGGCCCACTACGACTACTGGCAGGACAAACTCAAGCGCTCGGTGCTGCTCGACTCGGGCGCCGACATCCTCATCTACGGCATGGGCGAGCACGCAATCGTCGAGATCGCCGACGCGCTCGACGCGGGACTGCCCGTCGATCAGATCACCTATATCAACGGCACCGTCTACCGCACCAGCTCGCTCGACGAGGTCTACGACTACGACCTGCTGCCCAGCTGGGACGACCTTACCGCCGACAAGCTCAACTACGCGCGCAGCTTTAACGTGCAGCAGCAGAATATGGACCCCATCACCGGGCATCGCCTGGTAGAGCCCTACCCCAACAGCGTCTATGTGGTGCAGAACCCGCCGTCGGCGACGCTTACCACCGACGAGATGGACGAGGTTGCCGAGCTCCCCTACGCACGCGATTGGCATCCCGATTACGATGCGGCGGGCGGCGTGCCGGCCTTTGCCGAGATCAAGTTTTCCATTAGCTCCAACCGCGGCTGTTTTGGCGAGTGCTCGTTTTGCGCCCTCACCTTCCACCAAGGCCGCGTGCTGCAGATGCGCAGCCACGACTCGATCATGCGCGAGGCCGAGCTGCTCACGCGCGATCCCGATTTTAAGGGCTACATCAACGACGTGGGAGGACCGACGGCCAACTTTAGCCGCCCTGCCTGCGACAAACAGCTCAAGCACGGCGTGTGCAAGAACAAGCGCTGCCTGTGGCCGAGTGTGTGCAAGAACATGGTGGTCGACGAGAGCGGCTACACGCAGCTGTTGCGCGATCTGCGCCAGCTGCCAGGCGTCAAAAAGGTCTTCGTGCGCAGCGGCATCCGCTTCGACTACACCATGGCCGATGCCTCGGACGAGTTTTTGCGCGAGCTGCTAGAGCATCACGTCTCGGGCCAGCTACGCGTGGCACCCGAGCATGTGAGCGACGCGGTGCTCTCTGTGATGGGCAAGCCGAGCCGAGCCGTCTACGATGCGTTCTGCCGCAAATTTGAGCGCCTGAACCGCGAGTATGGACTCAAGCAGTACGTTGTGCCGTACCTCATCTCGAGCCACCCCGGCTCGACGATGAAGGAAGCTGTGGACCTTGCCGAGGCCGTGCGCGACATGGGCTATATGCCCGAGCAGGTGCAGGACTTCTACCCCACCCCGTCCACCATGTCGACGTGCATGTACTACACCGGCGTGGATCCGCGCACCATGGAGCCGATCTATGTGGCGCGCGACCCGCACGAGAAGGCCATGCAACGCGCGCTCATCCAGTATCGCAAGCCCGAGAACTACAAGCTGGTGCGCGAGGCGCTGGAAAAGGCCGGGCGTCGTGACCTGATCGGCTATACAAAGCATTGTCTGATTCGCCCCGTGCCGCCACGCCCGGGCGAGACATCTGCTGGCGGTGGGCATGGCACCGGCAAGAAGGGCGGCAAGCCGCACGGTGGCGCCGCCGGCAAGGGGCCCAAGGGCAGCAAGGGCCACGGTGGCATGTCGCGTGCGCAGAACACCGCTGGCCGTAACCGCGCGGCCCAGGGACGTCAGGGCGCCAACGGCGGCGGACGCCGCAACTAGCGTGGCGAGGGCCGGCCGGCGTCTCTTGGCCAGCCGGCGTCTCCTCATCGGCCCAGGCGTGTTCTCCCTAGGGGGGACACGCCTGGGCTGTCTCTAGTCGTGATTTCCCTAGGGAGAACACGTTCAGACACGCCTAGCCGTGTTTTCCTTAGGGGAATCACAGCAGATTTGTTTTTATCCACATTGGCCCTTAAGGGAATCACGCTTGCTGGTAGGGACGATCCGTCTGGCACGTCAGCTTGAGCGACCGCATCGCCTCTACCAGTACAAAGCCGGCGATGGCAACCGTGACCGCCACGTCGAGCGGCGTGTTCACAAACCACAGCAGGCCCATGAGGTACGACCCGGCGTTAAAGGCAAAGTGCAGCAGGATCGTGTAGCGGAGCTTTCCGGTCGTCACGAGCACCCAGCCAAAGACCAGACCGGCGGCGCCGGCGTAGCAGCCCTGCACCCAGTTCATGTGTATAAAGCCGAAGACCGCCGCCTGCAGTACGATTGCCGCGGCGACGCCCCAAGTACTCGGAGCTGCCCAGGGCACTATGGCGTCGTCCTGCGCCCGCGCACGGCGCCGGCGCTTCCAGAGCGGACGGCACTGCGGGTTAAACGCTCGGAGAGAAAACTCAAAAATGATACCGCGCACCAGCAGTTCCTCGCAAAACGGAGCGCCGAGCACCGTGGTCAGGACGGCCAGATAGCTCGTGTCGCCCATGCCCGTCTCCTCGACAAGCTCGCTGTAATCGGCCGCCGCCTCGGGCAACAGCGACAGCACAGCGTCGGTCACGTAGCCAACGACCACCTGCAGGGCAAGGCCGATCACGATAATGCAGGCGATGCGCCTCCATGCTTTGTCTGCTCCCCCGCCAAGCGGGCGCTCGCCCTGCCAGCGCGCCATAAACGAGCGCGGCCACAGATAACGCCACCACAGCAGCGCCATCAAAAACGACGCCGTCTGAGCGGCAGCCTGGAACCCTTGGATATCGAGATTGTCGATCGGATAGCCCGTCAGCACCGATACGGCATCGAGAACTGAAAACAGAACCACGCTCAGGGCTATATCGGCAGCGACAACGCCAAAACAGGCAAGCGCCCAAATCATCGCATTGAGCATGCCAACCTCCTCAAAACCGTTCCCTAGTTCTACCACAACTCGGCAGAGAGCTGATCCCATGGGGACGGAGGAAAACGGATCACTTATTGATGAGAATCGGGCGCAGTGCCAAAGGCCCCGCTGGGCGAAATGTCGAACGGAAAGGTGCCGCAGCGATTGAACGCGGCGATAAACATGCGGATAGCGTTGGACGGCGTGGTGCCTACGAGCTGGGTTGCCGCCGCGAAGGCCGCCTTTTCCTCGGGCAAGACCTTCGCGACAACCGGGGTCATGTGTTCTGCCATGGCGCTTCCTTTTTGAAACGACGGTGGTGCGGATAGATGCGGGCCACGCGGCTGGGCGACGGGCTGTGAAGGCAACCCGATTGGCCCGCATCTGGAGTTTGTTTCTACGGCGTTGGTATTACTTGGTATTCCTAAGTATTACCCCGCAGATAGAATACCATACCCGACCCCATGGGAACGGAGAAAAACGGATCATTTTGTTGCTGAGTAAGTATTTAGAGCGTAATGATGTCCGAGATATTGAGGGCCCGAGCGTCAGCGGCATCGTGTGTGCCAAGCAACAGCATGCGGCCGTCGAGCAAGTCGAGCACGACCTCGGCGCATGCGTCGCGCGCAGCGGTATCTAAGCCGGTAAAAGGCTCGTCCAGAATCACCGCGTCGCCCGGACACAGCAGGGCTCGGGCGATCTCGACGCGACGGCGCTGCCCGCCCGAGAGCTCGGCCACACGAGCATGTACATCGACCCCCGGCACCAGCAGGCGCAGCAGGGCTGCGGCGCTCGAGGCGTCCACGCGCGCGTCGGCGCACACCAGCACGTTATCCAAAGCCGAGGCGCCCTCTACCAGGCGCACATCCTGAAACACCATGGAGCACGGCACGCACTCCCCCGCCGCCAGCGCAAGCAACGTCGACTTGCCCACACCCGAGGCGCCCATCACGCAGGTGCGCCCACCGGCGGGCACGCGAAGCACCAGCCCGTCGAGCGCCGCCGCCCAGGGCGCACGATCGCCCACAGCAAGCGCAAGCTCCGCCGCAGCGCCGGCGCCAGCAGAGTCGCCCGAACGCCCGCGAGCGCCACACCCATGCGCCCGCACGGCAGCACGCCATCCCACGGGCCCCGAAGCCCGCAGCAACCACACCAGCACGCGCTCGCATGCCCACGAGGCGGCAACGACTAGCACGGTCCACGCCAGCAGGTCAGCCGTCTCGATGAGCAACTTCGCCTGATAGATGCGCTCGCCCACGGTGCCCACCGCCATGCCGATGAGCTCCGCTGCCACGCCGGCCTTCCAGCTCATGCCGATCACGGCACGGGCACACGAAAGCGCAAACGGCAGGACTTCACGCCAGGTATGGGCGCAAAACAGTCGCCAGCCCCGCACGCCATGCAGGCGGAACATCTGCTCCAGCGGCCTATCCGCTTGCGTCAAGCCCTCGACCAGCGAAAAATACACGCCCGGCAGTGCCATCAAAAAGACCGCCGCAATGCTCACGCGCGCCGACCCCAGCCAAATGAGCAGCAGGACCACTACGCAGGCAACCGGCGTCGCCTTAACAAACGAAAGCGCCGGCGCCACCAGGCGGGCAAACGTCCGCGACCGCACCGAGACTCCCGCCAACACGCCACCACACACCGCGGCAAGCGCCAGCCCGCCCAGTATCCGCACGCCCGAGCCCACCAGAATCGCCCACGTGCTGGCATCGCACACCAGCCGCAGCAACGCCACCACGACAGCGCCCGGCCCCGGCAAAATCAACGGCTGTGCCACCAACGCCGCCGCAAAGACCCACACGGCAAGCCAAAAGGCGGCAACGGCACCTGCTGCCGCCACCGCCTTCATACGCTCTGTCATTTGTCGAGCAAACGCACGCACGGGCTACTCCATGTAGTAGAAATCGTCAGCCGGGAGCTTGCCGCCCACGGCGCTCGCGTCCGCATCGGCCAGCACCTGCAGGTACCCGCCGAGCGCCGCCTTCATATCCTTCCCCGTCTGGCACACGAGCATGCACCCGGGAATCGCCTTTTCGGCAATCGCGGCGTTATCGACGATACCCGCATCGACCACGGCCTGCGCCCAGTCTGCCGGCGCCGCATTGACGGCTTTCACGCTCGCCTCATGGCAGCGCAAGAATTCCGCCACGGCCTCGGGATGCTCCTCGGCAAAGGCACGGCGCACCACGGTCACGCCCGTCAGCAGGCGCGAACCCGTGTCACCCGCCAGCTCATCCCACACATCAGTCAGATTTACCGGTGCCGACAGCTTGCCCTCGCTCTTGGCGATGGCAGCGGTCTTGAACGGCTCCGGCAGCACGCCCACGGCGGACGGGTCGGCAAGCAGGGCCGACAGCACCTCGGTGGGCTCGCTCTTAAACTCAAGCGTCACCTGGCCGGTCAGGCCCGCGCGCTCCAGCAGATAGTTCATGACGTACTCTGGCGTGGCGCCCTTGCCCGTCATGTAGACGGTATGGCCCGCCAAATCACCAAACGAGGCCACACTCGCGTCGCCCGTCAACACGCTCAGCACGCCCAGCGTATTGATGTCGATGACCTGCACCGCACCCTCGGTCTTGTTGTAGAGCACGCTCGCCACGTTGGCGGGCACTAGGGCGATATCGACATCGCCCTGAATCACCTTGGGCACGATCTCGTCAGCGGCAGTGTTAATCGCAAAGTCGAACTCATTGTCCGTCTCGCCATCGGTCGCCTGGCCCATAAACCGCACCAGCCCAATC
Source organism: uncultured Collinsella sp. (assembly GCA_900549085.1). Taxonomy (GTDB): domain Bacteria; phylum Actinomycetota; class Coriobacteriia; order Coriobacteriales; family Coriobacteriaceae; genus Collinsella. Next base: position 8,351 of record URMO01000002.1, read on the forward strand.
GACGTCGGGCCCTTGAGCGACGCGACGTGCACCTCAACCGGCCCGGCAGCGGCACCGCCAGCGGCAGACCCGGCAGCCGAGCCCACAGCAGACCCCGCCCCCGCAGACCCGCCACCACAGCCAACCAGCGCAAGCGACAACGCACCCGCGGCAAGCGCCGAGGCAAACCCCCGGCGCGTCATCTCAACATTAAACGCGCGCATCGTTAGCACACCCCCTCGTTGGGCATCGACCAGGCGTGATGGTCGGTATGCAGCAGCTCCTCGACCAGCGGCGAGAGCGGCGCGCCCAAAAACTCGCGGTAGCACGCCTGGACATCGGGATTCTCGTGCGAGAAGCGAATGTCCGCCTTCGCATCCAGGCCCCACAGCACCTGGCCGCGCTCGGCTGCCAGCTCGCAGCCGTCGTGGATGGGCTGACCGCCGCCACCGACGCAGCCGCCCGGGCATGCCATAACCTCGACGAAGTCATAGCTTACACGGCCGTCGCGAATCGCGTCGAGCAGGCGGGCGGCGTTGCCCAGCCCGTGTGCCACGGCAACACGCACCTTAGTGCCATCGATATCGGCGACGGCTTCCTTCCAACCATCCAGGCCACGCACATCGGTAAAGAAGTCCGCATCGGGGTTCTTGCCCGTCACCAGGTAATATGCCGAGCGCACGGCGGCCTCCATCACGCCGCCCGTGGCGCCAAAGATCACACCCGCGCCCGTGCCGAAGCCCAGCGGCGTATCGAGCGGCTCCTCGGTAAGCGTGTCGACGCTCACGTGGCTCGCGCGGATCATGCGCACCATCTCGCGCACTGTCAGTGCAACGTCTACGTCGGGCGCACCGCCCTCGCCCACCATGCTCGGCAGCGCGCACTCGGCCTTCTTGGCCGTGCACGGCATCACGGACACCACGAACAGGCGCTCGGGCTCCACGCCCAGCACCCTGGCGTAGTAGGTCTTGGCAATAGCACCGAACATCTGCTGCGGCGACTTGGACGTGGACAGGCTGTCGACAAACTCCGGATAGCGCGCCTTCACAAAGCGCACCCAGCCCGGGCAGCAGCTCGTAAACATGGGCCAGCCGCGGCTGTCGCCCTCACCCTTGGCTGCGGCACCCAGGCGCTCGAGCAGCTCGGAGCCCTCCTCCATAATGGTGAGGTCGGCCGAGAAATCGGTGTCGAACACGTACTCAAAGCCCACGCGGCGCAGCGCGCAAGCCAGACGCTCAACGGTTGCCTCCTCGCGCGGAATGCCGAGCTCCTCGCCCCAAGCGCTGCGCACGGCAGGCGCGATCTGCACCAGCACGATCTTGTCGGGATTAGCGAGCGCGTCAAATACGGTCTCGGTGTCGTCGCGCTCGCGCAGCGCGCCCGTCGGGCAATGCGTGATGCACTGACCGCAGGCGACGCAATCAGTCTTGCCGATCGGCGCGCGTCCGCGGGTACCCACGGCGGTATGTGTGGCGCGGTTGGTCAGGTCCCAAATCCCCAGGCCCTGCACGCTCTCGCACACCTTGATGCAGCGCATGCATTTAATGCACTTGTCGTTTTCGCGGATGATGGGGAAATCGAAATCCCAGCCCTCGCCCGCCAAATGCCTTTGATACGGCAGATAGAAGATGCCCAGGTCGTTGGCGATGGTCTGAAGGTTGCAGTTGCCGCTGCGCACGCAGCTCGTGCACTGCGAATCGTGCTGGGACAGCAGCAGCTGCACGTTGGTGCGGCGGGCCTCGCGGGCCTTGGGGCTGTTGGTGTGGACCACCATGCCGTCAAGCACGTAGTTGTTGCAGGCGGCAACCAGCTGGTCGCAGCCCTCAACCTCGACCACGCACACACGGCAGCCGCCGATCTCGTTCAGATCGCGCAGGTAGCACAGGGTGGGAATCTGGATGCCGACGGACTTGGCCGCGTCCAGGATCGTGGTGTGCTCGGGTACCACGACCTCGCAATTATCGATAGTGAGCTTGACCATATTGTGCGCTCCGTTTTCGGTGTTGTCGCTGACGGTGGTTTTGTTGGGCTCTACCATTCCAGGTTCCTCCCTCCGCGGAACGCGCCAAAGCCAAAGTGATCGCAACGCAGGCAGCGGCTCGCCTCTTGGCGCGCCTCCTGCTCGGTGAGACCCTGCTCGACCAGATTCCAATCGTGAATACGCTCGCCGGCTTCGCGCTCGCCCAGCTCGCAGCGGCCGCACTCATGCTTGCCCTTAAACTGAACGGTCGGCAGCTCGACCTCGAGCTTGATCTTGTGGTCGAAGCCCAGGTAGTGGTCGATGTTTGCCGAAGCCACGCGACCGGCATTGATGGCGCGGATGACGGTGGCGGGGCCGGTCTGGCAGTCGCCACCGCTAAAGAGACCATCGAAGTTGGGCACGGCGCCGTCCGAATCGGTGACGATGCAGCCCCACTTGCAGGCAATGCCCATCTCCTCAAACGGTTTGGAATCGATGTCCTGACCAATGGCCACAAACACGCGCTCGCAGGGGATGACGCGCTCGGGCGTGGCGGCGGCACGCGGAGCCGGACGACCGCGGCGGGGCTCGCCGATAATCTGCGGCTGCACGCGCAGGCCACTCACGCGACCTTCCTCGCCCGTCTCGATAGCGAGTGGAGCCGTCAGCTCCAGCACCTCGCAGCCCTCGGCCTGGGCGCCGGCGATCTCGGCATCCTGGGCCGTCATGTCGCAGATGCGACGGCGGTAGACGATGCTCACCTTTTCGGCACCGCAGCGCACGGCAGAGCGAGCCACGTCCATGGCAACGTTGCCGCCGCCGATGACGCACACGCGCTGACCGCTCAGGTCGGGCAGCTCGTCGTCGCCGATAGCACGCAGCATCTTGACGGCCGACTCCACGCCGGGCGCCTCTTCGCCCGGAAGGCCGAGCTTCTTATCGCTGTGGGCACCGATGGCCAGGTAGACGGCATCGAACTCGTCGCGCAGGCGGGCGAGCTCCTCGCCGTTCACGGAGTGGTCGAGCTCCACGTCGATGCCGGCGCTCAAAATCCAGTCGATCTCGGCCTGCAGGCGCTCGCGCGGCAGACGATAGCTGGGGATGCCGTAGCGCAGCATGCCGCCCAAGTGGTGGCGCTGCTCAAAGATGGTCACCTTGTGGCCCATCACGGCCAGGTAGTAAGCACAGGAAAGGCCGGCCGGGCCGCCGCCGATCACGGCGACGCGCTTACCGGTGTTGTCCACTACATGCGGCTTGCGGTCGTTGAGGTCGCTGTGCTCAACGGCAAACCGCTTGAGGGCAAGGATATTCATGGGGTCATCGACCATGCCGCGGCGGCAGTGCATCTCGCAGGGATGCTCGCACACCAGGCCGCAGACGAGCGGCAGCGGATTGTTCTTGCGAATGACCTTGACGGCATCGGCATAGCGGCCGGCCTCGACGAGCGAGATGTAACCGGGAATGTCGACGTGCGCCGGGCAGCCCGAGACACACGGGACGCGAGCCTCGCGGTCAAAGCCGCAGGAGTGCTCGCGGATGTGGTGCTCAAAATCGTCGCGAAAGCCGCGAATAGCCGTGAGTGCCATGGCGCCAGCTTCGTAGCCGATGGCGCAGTCGCTCGAAAGGTAGATGGTGCGGGCGGTGCGCTCAATCAGGTTGAGCGTGGACTCATCGGCGCGCCCTTCGAGCACATCGGCGAGCAGGTCGCTCAGAGCGCTCAGGCCCACGCGGCAGGGCGTGCACTTGCCGCAGCTCTGGGTGGAGCACAGGTTGACGAGCGCTGCCGTAAACTCCACGGGACACGGGGCGAGCGAGCTCACCGCCAGACGACGTCCGAGCGCATCGTGCAGGTCGTCCATGACGGCCTGAGCGTGGCTGCGTTCCATTACATGCAGTCGAGCCATAAGATCCCCTCTCACATGGCAGCCCGGAGGCGAAGCCGAGCGAAGTTGCTATACGCAACACACTGACCTATAAAGTTGTTTGGCAGCAACACGGTTCGGCAGGCGGTATGAAACGTCGTCCTCAGCGGTGAAAAAGGACATTACCGCAGATAAATGCCATATTTGATAAAACGCGTTACCAAATAGCAATAGCCCATGTGGGCAAATAACGCCTTACAATTTTTCCTATCTGATCCGTTTTCCTCCGTCCCCAAGGGGTCATGTGATCCGAAGGGGACGAAGGAAACCGGATCATTTTTGGTACAAAGGAGTCAGGCCGCCTTGCACCAATCATGAGTTGCGGTGAAATAGGGACTGAAAAGCCGCTCAAAAGGCCAAAACAGTCCGTATTCCACCGCAACTTCAAGACGTTGGTGCATATGAACCTGTCCCCCTTGCACCAAAAAAGGGCCCCGAGCAAATACATGCCCGGAGCCCTCTGGTCGTCTCGCCTTACCGCGCGACGCGTATGTTACTTGCGCTTGCCGCCGCCGTCACCGGGACGACGGGAGCTGCCGCCGCGCTTGCCGCCACGGCTGTTGCCATAGCTGCCACGGTTATCGCGACCGCCGGCGCGGCCGCCACGGGAGCCGGCCTGGTTACCGCCACGACCGCCACGATAGCCGCCGCGACGCTCCTCGCGGGTATCGTCGTAGTTGCGCCAGTCATCGCGACGATCGCGGCTGGCACGCGGGTCACGGCGATCGCGCGACTCGCCAGAACGGCCGGTGCCGCTGCGGCCGCCATTACCGCGAGCACCCTCGCGACGCTCGCCGCCGCGACCGCTGCGCTCTTCAAAGCGCTTGCCGCCACGGGACTCACCGCTTCGGGCGCCACGCTCACCGCGACCCTCGCTGCCGCGACGCTCGTCACGGCCACTGCGCTCGTCATTGCGACCGGAACGACGACGATCGCCCGAGCCACGCTTGCCGCCACGCGAACCGCGGCCCTCGTCCTCGCGCTCAACACGGCGACGACCGCCGCGGTCCTCGTCCTCGCGGCGACGACGATGCGCCTCGCCCTGGAACTGCTTGGCACGGCGCTCGGCACGATTGCCGCGCGGGGCCTGCTCGACGGCAGCAGCACCGCCGCGCTCCTCGGCAGTCATCTCGCGGGCCACGCTCTCCACGGCCTCGTCTACGCGAGCCTGAACGCCCTCGCGCACGCGAGTCTTACCACCGCGCTTGGGGCGGCTCGGGCGCTCGCCGTCGCCGCGACGCTCGTCGCGACCGCGGCTGGAACGACCGGCCACATCGCCGTAGTCATCGCCGTTGCGTTTGCCGTCGCGACGTGCCTGCTCAAGCTTCTTCTTGCTCTTGGACTTGCCGCGCTTGGTCTTCTTCTTCACCTTAAAGGCCGAAGGGTCGCGCTCGGGGTCAACCGCGGGCGGGTTGGGACCCACATGCAGGTCTCCGGCCTCGTAGATGTCGGCCGTCTTGTCCATGAGCTTCTCGATCTCGTAGAACTCATCGACGTCCTGCTCGGTCACAAACGTGATGGCCCAGCCCAGCTCGCCGGCGCGGCCCGTACGACCAATACGGTGGATGTAGTCGGTCGGCTCGGCCGGCACGTCAAAGTTCACGACGTAGCGCACGTCGCTGATGTCGCTGCCGCGGGCAAGCACGTCGGTTGCCACCAGCACGTCGACGGTACCGTCGCGGAAGGCCGAAAGCGCGCGCTCGCGCTGAGCCTGGCTGCGGTTGCCATGAATCGCGGCGGCCTTGATGCCCTTGCGCTCCAGACGACGGCAGCAGCTATCGGCACGGTGCTTGGTGCGCATAAAGACGATAGTGCGCTCCGGGCCCTCCTTTTTGAGAAACTCGGGCAGCAGGTTGTTCTTGGCCTCGATGGACACCGGGAACACAAACTGGTCGACGGTGTCGGCGGTCGACGTGGCCGGCGCGATCTCCACGCGGGCCGGGTCGCTCACCAGGTCGGTGATCTCGCCCACGGCCTCCTCGTCGAGGGTCGCCGAGAACAGCAGCGTCTGGCGCTCGGCCGGCGTCTCGCGCACAATGCGGCGGACGGCGGGCAAAAAGCCCATGTCGAGCATGCGATCGGCCTCGTCGAGCACCAGGACCTTAACCTCGTCCAGGTGGCAGGCACCCTGCTCGATCAGATCGACCAGACGGCCCGGCGTTGCGACCAGGATGTCGCAGCCGTACTTGAGGGCAGCGGTCTGCGGCTTGTAGCTCACGCCGCCCACGACGGTCACGGCGACATGGCCGGTGACGTCGGCAATTTTGCTTGCGACCTCGTCGATTTGCTGGGCAAGCTCACGCGTGGGGGTGATAACGAGCATCACGGGGCCGCGGCCGTTGCCCTCGGGCTTTTTAGCACCGCGACGGCGGTTGCGGCCACCGCGCTCGCGCACGGGCTTGGGAGGAGCGATGTGCTCCAGATTATTCATGGTCGGCAGCAAGAAGGCGGCCGTCTTGCCGGTGCCGGTCTGAGCGGCGGCAAGCAAGTCGCGGCCTTCGAGCACCACAGGAATCGAACCGGCCTGCACGGGCGTCGGCGCCGTGTAGCCCAGGTTCTCGATAGCACGGAGCATCTCGTCGGAGAGGCCCAGCTCGTCAAAGGCGGGCAGGCTCTCGGTAGCGGACTCGACGGCCTGGGCAGCATTTGCCTCGTCGGCGGCATCGAAGGCAGCCTGGGTCATGGCCTCGCGGGCCTCGTCCAGAATCTCGGCGTCCGTGACGTCGGATACAGAATTACGCATATGTTGTTGTTCCTTATCTGCACGCGCAATGGGCACGGCATGCGGCCGCGCGGGCGTGCTTGGTAGTGCGCTAATACATACAAAAACGGGTGCGCACAGAGAGGACGTTGCTCAGCACGCTGGCGATCGCTTTGGCAGCCCTATCACGCGCCGTCCAGACGCAGCAGCTCTAAGCGATGGAGCAGATTCGCCGCCGGTTAGTATACCCGTACTCCGTATGCCCCCACGTAAACCACAGATGACGGAGCAGGAGAAGCGGGTCTGGACCGATCGTCTCAATCTGTAACAGTTACGGGGCAAAACCGGGTCTACACGTTACAGATCGAGACATTCAGTCAGCCCCTTGGCTAACATCTCGATCTGTAACATCTACAGGCCGAATTTTCGTCTAGGTGTTACAGATCGAGACAAACAGCCGACACGGCTCACAAACATCTCAATCTGTAACAGTTACGGGGCAAAACCGGCCCCAGATGTTACAGATTGAGACAGTTGAGTTGTCTGCCGAGGAACAATCTCAATCTGTAACAACTAGACCCCGTATCCCCCGCCAGATGTTACAGATCGAGATAAACGTGCCGATCACCAAACCCGACAGGCCAAAAAAGACCGGACGTCCAGCCATCACAACTGGAACGTCCGGCCCCGCCAAACACTAACTAGGGAAGCTGAACCAACAGATCGCAGCCTCTACTCTGCGTCCGGGTCCTTAAAGTTCTTGGGATCCAAGACCATGCAGGTGTAGGTGATGTCGTGTTCATCGTCGGGAATGGGCTCAAACCCGTTCTTGCCAAAGAAGTCGATGAGCAGATGCGCGAGCTTAATCGGATCCGCATCAGGATCATCAAAGAGATATCCGCTCAGATCCAGGAATGTAGGCTGCTGTTCGCCCTCGCTCTCCCAGTATCCCAACAGGGCGTCGTGCACCAGGCGCGCGCCATAGCCGTTACCGCGGTAGTCGGGGTCAACATACACATGGCTCAAAAACGTCGATGTGTACTCGTTGAGCGGGTGCTCCGTAACGGCATCCGGCAGGTCGGGGTCATCCGCACCGCCCGTTACGCAAAAACCAACCAGCTCATCATCGGCAAAGACGCCCCAGAGGTAACTGTTCTCCTCGTCCTCGTCCTCAACAAAGTCCGCCCACTCGTCGTAGACCTCGTAGCCCGACTGCTCGTCCAAATCGACCATATCGTCGACGTCATCGGGACCCAAAGCCCTTACTTCAACCTCAGCCATTGTCCTGTCCTTTCTCTCGCTTTTAGGACAACCCGAGCATACGGCGCTGCCCCAACACTCTGTTGCGCAACATCGGAAGCTGCGTCAATACCGCCGTTAACGGCGACGACGCCTCAGGGCAATGCATGCAACGACAATCGCCAGCAGCACCAAGCCCTGGAAATTAATGCGGCTAATAGCGAAGCCCGAAGGAACAATAAAGCTGTCGTAGAACATGTCGAGCATGCCGATAAACACCAGAAACGCAATGAAGATCCAGAACACGCGACTCCTTAAAATGGGAGTAAACATGTCGAGCACCGAACCGCCCGAGGAAGAGCCCTGATAGCCAATTAAATCAAACGGCTCATCCTTCTCCACCTCGTCAACTTCGCTCGAAGCGCCTGAAGACTCGGACTCCAAATCGCGACGATCCGTCCAATACCCGGGCACATGGTCGCGCTCACCAAGGTACTCACCGTTTTTGACCACCGGCTCAAACAACATGGCACTCGAAAGCTGCTCGAGCTCCTCGCGAATCAACTGGTCGGTGCGAGCATCATGAGGTTCCTCGAGCTCGCACTCAAGCTCGTACATATGCTCCATGACCCGCTCGTAGTCCTCTTCAGACATATCGTCATCGTAATAGGAGTTCCTGCTCATCGTTCATCCCTCATTCAAGAACCGAATCCCTTTTGGACAACTCAAGTGTAGAAATCCATACCGAGCAGACGTTGCGCAACATCGCCGGGAACGAGACGGATCCGCTCTCAAAACGCCCCAGCACAGACCGTTCCGCATTGTAATTTGCGCACTCGCGGATGTTGCGCAACGTTCTTGCCCATCGGGGCGGTAGCGTTCGAGTTAGCAAAGCCACGAGCCCTAAAACCCGGGATCGTGGGTTTCCACCACATACGAAAGAAGGAACGATGGACGAGATTTTTGAGCATCTGCTTCAAGATACCGACCGAGGAATCTCGATCAACCAGATTGTCAATCGCATCGTGTTTCCCAACCACGATATCTGCATGCAGGCCAAAGCTGCCCTGGAGCGAGACTATGGCGAGTTCTGCTTTGCTGCCGTGATCCCCGATTACGAGGACTTCCAGCACATGGATCCGACCGACGCCACCAATGCCGCCCTGGAAACCTGCGGGTCCGACGGCGAAGAGGTCACCAACGTCGTCTGAGGCTACAACTCACTCCAGTACGAATACAACGGCATCCCCTCGCTGGAGGTTGCCAAGACTATCTCCAAGATGATCGGCGTTCCCGTCTACTACGAGTACACCGATGCCGATGAGATTGCCGCCGGCGCCGTGATCGCCGATGCGCAGGGCGATAGCGTCTCGTTTGCAAACGTGGTCGACAAGAGCTGCTGGGTGTATTTCCCGGAGGGGTTCGACGGTGCCACCGACACCCTGTTCCGCTGTGGCATGGGAACCATGTCCATGCCCGACGGAAGCCAAAAGTACTTTGAGGACACCACCGACCCCATCATGCGTTCGTATGCGCAGCGCGGAAACGTGTCCCTGTACTTCGACTTTCTCAAGGACCAGTTTGGCGCCCAAGAGGAGCCCCAGCCAGCGCCCTCGCGCAAAAAATCGTCTTCTGCAGCAAGCAAACGCAAAAAGAAGTCGACCAAGACGCAGGAGGTCGCAACCGCCACCATGGACGTATCGGACGTTGACGTGCTCTTTCGCCATCTAATCGAAGAGACAGGCGGTCAGATCCAGCCCCAAAGGGTCATCAACCGCATCGTCTTTCCCGGACACAATGCTTGTATGCAGGTAAAGGAGACCCTGGAACAGGAATTTGGCGGCTTTTCGCTCGCCACGCTGATACCCGCAATCTCCGACCTTGGCGATTTGAGCCAGCCGCAAAACGCCGCCATGTGCATCCATATCTGTGGCGCCCTAGGCGGGCAGACATTCAACGAGATGTGGGGCTACAACTCGCTTCAATACGAATACGACGGCATCCCGCTGCTGCGAGCTGCAAAGGCGCTCGCCGGCCTGCTCGGGGCGCCCGTTTATTACGAGTACGTAGTGACCAACGGCTACAAGGCCGGAGCATGGCTAGCCGATCCCGATGACGACGACGTCTCGTTTGCGGCAAGCCTCACTAAAAGCCAGTGGACGTTCTTCCCCGACAACAGCCAGTACCGAGATGCCACGGCAGTTCGTTGCGGCGTGGCGACCGTCACGCTTTCCGTGACCCAAAATGGCGTGCCCCAGGACCGCGAGGTCTCATTTGCGGACACGTTCAATCCCATCATGCAAAAGCTGGCAACCCGCGGGACCGTCTCCATGTATCTCGATCTGATCAATGCAAACTACAGCTCGTTTGCAGACCCATCGGACGATGACGACGAAGACGAGGATGACGAGCCCCAGGCAGAGTCCGGTGCCCAGGCATCGGGCAACGTCTACATGTCCCAGGCCATGGGCGCGATGACGTTTCGCATCGTCTTTCCCAATCATGACTGCTGCGAGTATATCCGCGATGATCTCGACAAGTGCTTTGGCGGGTTCTCGCTCCAGGCGATTTGTGGTACGCCCGATAGCACGTTTGACTCACCCGATGAGGTCCTGAGGACCATGGCGGGCCACGGAATCCCCGATGATGCAACCAATGTCGAATGGGGCTATAACTCCGTGCGCTATCGCGTGGCGCACTCCGTGCCCAACGCCGTCGTTCTCGAGGCGCTCGTCCAGCACTACAACATTCCGCTGTACGTCGAGTATTTCGATGAGCTTAAACGCGCGACCGGCGCTGCCATTACGATCCCCGACATGGCAAACCCGACCGCATTTATCCCCGGCACACTCGGCTGCAAAGAGCAGATGTACTTTGACCATGGCAGCGACAACGAAGGCTACGTTGCACTTCGATGCGGCTATTGCCAGGCAGTCTCCGATGATGGCAAAACGCGCATTTCCTTTGTCGACGACCCATCGCAGTCGGTCATGGCGGAAATGGCAGAAGAAGCATCGGTCGGAGTCTACGTTAGGCTGCTTAAAAAATTCGATCTTGAGCAAGTTCTCCCCGCTGGATCTCAGAAACCCGCCTCGCGTCCCGCCGCAAGCTCCAAAAAGAGCACTTCGACCTCCTCAGCAGAAAAATCGAAAATCAGCCTGTGGATGAACCCCATTGCAGAGAAGCATGTCTGGAACTCCCTCGATGCCTACGGTCAAAAGCAGGGCAAGCAAAATGACATGAACATGTTCTTTTTGGAGCCGCTCTATCGCGGCGGCGATCAGATCCGAGACCCATTTGGATTTGCCACAGGCCGCAAACCTTTGCCGGCTTATGCAAGCCACCAGGCGCACCGCAAGGTTATCGACGCCGCCCTTACTACCGACATAAAAGTCGGCGCGCTTGTCGCGAGGCTTCTCGGCCAAGACCTGTTGACATCCGAAGAGCTCAACGCGCTGCACCGCGACATCGAGCTCAAGGCCCAAGGCATAAGCGCCATCGCCACCGGAAGAGGTGCCGCACTCGAGAGCCGCTGCGACTCGGTTTGCTACCTTATTGCAAAGCTCCGGAGCCATGACGGCGACAATAGCCAGCGCTTTATGATGTGGATGGCGGACACCGACCAAGCCGTACGCGTATAGTTCTACGGCGAGGCGCCGGCAATCGGCGCGCCCTTTACGTGCCGCTTTAGCGTAGTGGAAAATGACGTCATTACGTACTGGATGCCCGTCGAGGGCGAGAAGGGCTTCTCTCGCTATAAGCAGATTCCCGAGGGAGGACGCATCGACGTCTCCGCGGCAAAGAGCGACTCCGCCGCTATGAGCGCTCTTCGCAAGGCCAACGCGATGTTCCTTAAGGCGTGCGGACTCAAGCAGACCGCACCGTCCAAAACGCGCATGACCCCGGAGCAGTCGCAACGATTTAGCGAGCTGCGAGAGAAACTGGGTCGTAAAACGGGTTATGCCCTTACGGTGCTCTTCTCGCGCTGCGTACTCTGCAGCGCCGAAGCCGACCGATTCCTCGAGCTCATGGAGCACGCCGCTGCCGCGCACGATCGTGGAGAGGTGATCGACGTCGACGATACCGAGGTCGTAGAGCACAAGGCCGTTTACATGGTTGGCCCGATCTCTACCGAGGATGGTACTTGTCAGCTCTACAACCCCAACACCATCAACTTTGAGGACTTTAGGTTCCAGCCCAACCTGCTCGAAGACTTCCATACCGACCTGCCCCGTGCCGGCAGCTTTATCAACATTGCAACGAGCGTCGTTGAGTCGGACGTCATCGCCGCCTGGGCGGGCTACAACCCGGGCAACGCCCAGCGCTCGGCGCGCTACTAGAGAGCGATTGGCACGACCAAGCCATGTATCTGTTGCGCGGCATCGGCCCTGGACGTCGAACCGCGCCGTCCACGATGTTGCGCAACAGAATGCAGCGCAGGCGGCCTAGTATGCGAAGTAACAGGCGCGCGCAGGTCAGACGCATCGAATCTAGCCTTCGCGCGCAACACAAATCATCGCAGGGAGCACACCATGGCGCGTGACACATCAAACGATCCGGTTGTTAACTTGCCGCTCGATTACAAGTTCGACGGCAACGGCAACATCATCCAAAAGGTCTTTTTTGGCGTAAATGCGGTATTCTGCCCCGTCTGGTACTGGTGGTACTTCAAAAGCAATCGTGATCCCAACTTTTGGGTCGGTGACAGCGTCATGGACGGCTATGATCCCGAGGAATGCGCTACCGAGTTCCTGCACCGCATGGATAACTTTACGCCCGAGGAGAGCTGCAACCTCTTTGAAGTCGCAAAGTATTGCGACCGCATGACGGGTGTTACCGTCTTTGACGTCGTAAACGGGCGAAATGTAAACGAACGACACCTGGATGACTACTACACCGGCTACGACCTTGGCATCAAAGATGATGACGAGGACGAAGAAGACGACACAGACATCGAGATGGAGTTTGACGGGCAACCTGTTAGCCCCCAGCCGATGCGCGTATGCGACGAGGGCCCCTGCCAGTTTATGCTGCCGCCCGTTTTAAGCTGCGGAACGGACGACGGTTCTGGCTACGAGGTCGAGATTCCCCTGCGCGCCAAAACGACCAAGAGCGGTACTCCGCAGGAGCGACTATCGTTCTATATCCCCGCCGACGTCGCCGTACAGTGGTTCCGCGAGGTCACGGGCGAGCCGCAGGCCGACTACCAGCTGTTCCAAACCGTTTGGATGGGTCAGGCCAATCGGCTTGAGAATCCGCACTTTGTCGACCACCTGTTTTCCTATGCGTTTTGGCAGGAGCGACTGCTGCGCATCCTGCACTACACGTACAAGCGGGGCAAAGTGCAGAGTGTGCGCATCGTTGCCGACTACGAAGGCGACGCCGCCGAGTTTATTGACAAGTACTACCCGGAGGCCGAGGTCATCGGTCATCAGGGCAATGAGAACGCCTTTGAAACGGGCGCCGCCTATCTGGTGGACCTCACGCTGGACTACAAATACAAGGGCGACAAGCTTGTCGAGAAAAAGACGTTCTCGGTCCTTGGCAGCTTTGGGCGCGAATGGTATCGACTCTTTAGCGGCAATCCCAACGCCACCGTTGATGATTTCTATGCATGGTGCGAGCAAGCCGACACCTACGAGCCCCTACGTCAGGAAGCCGAAACCGCCGGCGCAATCGTTCAGTACACCACCTACGGGCTAAAGGACGGCAAACTCACCAGCAAGCGCACCGAAGACCACCAAGGCCGCACCAATGTCGAGATTAACGAGGCGGCCGAGCTGAGAGACCGCATGTTTACGTAGGCGGCAACAGGCCCAGATCACGTTATCCGTTCATCTCTATACTCACAGGAGGTACCTACTTTGATTTCTCCAATCTGTTGGTCCGCGGCATTCCTCGTCGCTCTCGTCGCGCTCTGCTATTCCATACACTTGGAACGGCACAACTATCAGCACAAACTCTTTGGCTTCGAGATCAATTCCAACCGTCGCATCGTCGCCTTTGGAATTCTTGCTCTTGGCGCTTTTTGCCTATTTGCCCCCGTTACCTGGGCGCAGTGCTTTTCTTCGGATCTTGGCGAGGGCTGGGAGCCGGGAGCCTTCAACTTTATTAGCTGGGTCATCACCAACTTCTTTGCCGTGGGATGGACAACGACCATCCAGACCGGCCTCACCGATGTGACGTCAACCGTCTATAGCACTATTCCCCTTGGCGGCAGCATTGCCGGCCAGGTATTCAACTTGCTCTATTCGCTGCTCACACTTGCATACATCATCGCCCTTCCCGTCGAAATTGGCCTATTTGCCTTCAACGCTGTTGCTACGCGTCTCTCGGGCAGCGTTATCAAGCGTCATCTCAAATATGCCGACCATGCAATTATCTTTGAGAGCGTCGACGCCAACACCGAGTTACTCGCACGTGATATCGTTAACAACATCAAGGACGGAACGCTCAATAACGCGAATGGCAACGGCGACATCGCCCTCATCTTTTGTCTAGGCAGCGACGAGGACAGCGAGCGTCAGCGCGTACTGCGCAATCTGTGCCAGGGCTATGTGCGCTATGTGTTCACCGACTCCGAAGCGGCCGATGTGCTCACAACGATTACATCGCTGCGCGATGCAGTTAAGCATCTGCTCGCAGTCGATGTCGTCGCAACGAGCGAAGAAACCGAACACAATGTCAGTGCGACGATCGACATGCTCGAAGCGACGCACAAGGATCCTCAGGCCGGCTGCGCGCCCAAGATTACGCTCCATTGCACCCACAAGAACCCCGATGATGCCCAGATCTTCGATGCCATCAAAGCCGACAAAGAGCCGACTTGTCTTCACTTGCTCTCACGCGTACAAGACGAAATATACGATGTACTTGAAGAAGCCCCACTCTACAGCGTGCTCGAGCCCATCGATATCTCCGTCAACCCAAATCCCAAGCCTCAGAATCTCACCGTTCTCGTTTTCGGCGCAGGAGATTTCGGCATGCAGGCAACACGCACTTCCTTCTGGATGGGCCGCATGCCGGGCGTTCGTCTGAACATTGTTGTTGTCGACCCCAACGCCCGAACGATACTAGAACGCGAAGCAGCCCGCTACCCCGAGATGTTTGGTGAAAGCTGCAACGGCATACCGACAATTCGCTTTGTAGAAGCTGAGGCGCCCTCGGTTACAACTGATCGCCTTATTGCAGGCGGCACCGTCACCACGCTGCACTACGATGCTCAAAGCAAGTGTGTATCGTCCAAGGCCGACAGCGCGCTAATTACCGATGACGCTCGTCTTTACGCTTTTGTAACCATGGGAGATTGTGGACAAAACCTCTCCTATTCGCTCATGCTCCAACGTCAGATCTTCAATCGCTTTATCGACCAGGGCTCACCGGACTACACCAAACAGCAACCCGTCATCTGTCCCCATATCGAGAGCGAAGAAATCCTAGGCGCCCTTAAAAGCCTCGATAAGGCTCAGACAACTGGCAAAGACGCCGCCAATATCATGCATCCGTTTGGTGCCCGCAAGGCGTTCTACACCTACAGCAATATCATCAATGACGAGCGCGAGCGCCTGGCCGTGCAGCTCAATGCGGCATACGACCTTTGCTTTAATGGCTCTATTGAGAATGATTTTGACGCAACACTCGCCGTTGAGAAGGCAGTTAATAGTTACAACGGCAAAGAATCCAACAAGAGCAGCAGCCGAGCTTCGGCAGCACATATCCCCTACCGCTTCTGGGCGCTTGGCTTTAGCGACGCCGACGTGGAGCAGGGATCCTTCGAGCATGCCTGGAGGGAGAAGCTGCAGGGCAAGGTCAAGCCGGCTTCGAATAACGACAACATTGCCAATGCGATATTAAGCTCCGTCGTTCCCGACGCAGCCACCAAAGCCGAGTTCGATGCCAGCGAGCAGAAGAACCGCGAGGAATTCTCCCTTATCTGCCGTTTAGGAGACATGGAGCACGATCGTTGGCTTGCCTATTGCCGGGCAACGGGCATGACCGAACTGGGACACGGCACCATCGAACAGGAACGCGAGCAGCGTATGCGTGCAGCAGCCGTCGATGCGTTCCTGAGCGGCAAGGCCAACAAGAGTGGGGCCGAAGGCGTTCGCAAGTCCGACATCCTCATGCGTCACGCCTACATGACACCCGACAACGACATCCTCGGCGCCCGTGGATTCTTGCTGGGCAAGGACGTCTACGCCTACGACCGAATCATCGTCGCCCTCTCAGCTCGCATCGCCAAGGGCAGCATCGTCAAATAACAGCAATCGGCAAAACGGAGGAACCCATGAACCAGCAGAAGTCCATACTAGGAGTTGAAAAGGATGGAAATGGCAACACCCTAGTAAAGGTCTTTATTAGCTACAAACGCAACGACAATCTATTCAACCATCTCCTAGATATTGTTGACCGAACAATGGACAAGCTTAACAATGATCTTCTCAAGGACAGCGAATACCGAGTGGAAAAAGTGATCGACTTAAATTCAATCAGTCTCGGCGATAAGTGGCGAAAGAAGATTGATAAAGACCTGTCCAACAGCGATATCCTCCTAGCATTTATTACAGAAGCATACCTTACAAGCGATCCTTGCCGATATGAATTCAACACGTTTAGCATGAATCAAATTGACAATCGAATCGATAGTGAAGAACACCACGAAAGCCTTTGTGTTCCGGTTTTTTGGGCTGATCAAAAAACCGTTGCAGACAAACTGAGCGATAAATCCCACCTGCATTTTGATAGTAAAGACAGTTTTGAAGTCGCCTACGAAAATGCTTGCGATACTTGGAAAAAAATCAAAGAGGTCAATGGCGTCGAGGGCATATTGCCAAAACTAATCGACTTGCTCAAGAACGAAGCCCAAGGTCCTGATTATTTCTTTGTTAGAGACTGTATTGTTCAATGGCTTGCCAATAAGGTCAAAGCTGCCATCGATCATATGCGAGAAGACGCCACTGAAGAAATCGAAGACATCCCCGTTAAGATCAGCGCCCCACAAGACATATCGCAAATCAAGCTTCATACGGACGGTCGTGGATCCGATGCATACGGGTTCTTCACTAGCAAGGGTTTTATCGTAGCAGCCGAATCACGAATTGCCGAAGGCACCACCGCATCTGCCCGCAAGCCCACATATGAAAGCCGTCAAAAATACCAGCACCTCATCAATGAGGACAACATCCTAACCGAAGAACTGGTATTCCCAACCCCCTCAGCTGCGTCTGCGTTTGTTATCGGTCGCTGCAGCAGTGGTATGGCTGACTGGAAGACCGAAGACGGCAAGAAGCTTGGCGAGCTACTCAAGGAGAAAAAAGAAAAGACAGCTGCTGTTCAGAAATAGACAAAAAAGGGGCTCGGTTCAAAACCGAGCCCCTTTTTTATTCATGCGAACTACTTTCGTGCAGTATAGATGACATATCCCTCATGGTAGAAGAAACCGACATCTAGAAAACGTTCCTCAATTTCATCGTATGTCTCTTCGAACCAATCAGCATCTTGTTGATACTCATCGTTGTCGGGATTGTTCTTGGCGCGAAGCCTTAAATCTCCCCCGAGCCATCCAAAAGAAGCCGACAGCAAAGCCGAACGCTGATCCTGGTCCATCCCCACAGTTGAAATGCCACTGCCCTCGAATGAAATGTCCTTGAACCCAGCCCTCGTTAGTTTTTCAAGCAGCTGTCTTCCGCTAAAACGGAAGCCAGTCGTCGTAATCTCCCCACAAAGCCTGTTCAGCCGCGCAAAGTAGCCCTCATCGTCCGGATAGGCGATATTAAATCCATCGTCGATATCCCGAATGAAGATATAGCCTCCGCGATTCATGTGCTTACGCACAACACGAAGCAGCTTAAACGGGTTTTTTAAATGGAGAAGCACCATGGACAGGATTACGAGGTCAAATCCTTTCTTCCCCGCCTGTGCAAGACGGCTTTCAAGGTAATCGGAAAACGAAGCAGCTTCGCAATCGGCTTCTTCGAACAAATAACGAGAGTCGTCGGCATACGCTTCCGAAGCCATGCGAATCGCATTGGGATTTACATCAATACCCAACGCAAACTCAAGCGAATCACACGAAGCCAAGCGATCAACAAGCTGGAAACCATCATTCGTGCCAAGATCGAGAACGCTATGGCATTCTATTTCATTGAATATCTTCTGGAAGACAGGGGCGTCATAGCTGCGAAGCATCTCTTGCTGGACATGAAGCCACTTTGCTTCTTGATCGCTTTCGTCACCGTACAGTTCATAATATTTATTTGCCGTTCGTGCGGTTTGGACCACATTGCCGGAATCGTCAAAACGATCAGGCAAGACACCCTTTAGATACTCAAACAGTTGCGAGATAGCTTGCTCGTTAACGCCCGAAGTCCAATCAAGCTGCTGATAGCGCAGCAAATGCCGGTCCAGACTCGGCTCAATCTCGTTATCACAACGAATGGGAAGGAGCTCGAGATCGCCCTTGCGGTTCAGAACGATAGCATTTTCGATTTCATCATCAACCTCATCAGACAATGACGCCGCCCTGTTCAGCAGCAAGATAAAGACGCGACAACTGTCCAGCGCCTCATAAATCTGCTTTCTCCATTTTCCAATCGTTATATTGTTCTTAGCATACCAGCATTTTAAGCCATGCCCTTCAAGCACCTCAGCCAGCTTGCGCACAAGCTCGGAAGAAGTCGAAGTCTCGTAGCTAAAAAAGACATCGTATTCTTTACTGGTCATATCTTCCATTTGAGCCACCTCCACAGGCATAACCCATCGTCGCCCATTCCGCTGAATGCTACCTCGAACCATGGCGGCGCGCATCCATCGTATTCGTCACCGCTCCTCCAGCGTCCAGCCTTTCTGAGCGCAGAGGTCACGCAGGGTAGCCACCAGGTCCGCGTTGGTGTTGCTGTCGACCACGATCTTGTCGATGTGATCAGCGGCAATGTTGAGCTTGGGGAACGAGTGGCTGCAACCCGACAGGTTGAGCTCGCCGACGTTACAGGTAATCTCGAGTGCGCCAAGAATGTCATCGTTCGAAAGATCAATCTTCTCGACGTCGCCCTGAAGGCCTTGGTCAACGGTAAAGAACATCAGGTTCTTAAGACCCGAGGCGTTGATGGAACTGACAGCACCCTTAAGGCCCTCGATCTTAAAGGAATTAAGCTTGGGGCAGACACTCAGATCGAGGTTCTGAGTCGTCATGTCGCCAAACTTGAGTACCTCGAGTGCCTCGAGCTCGCTAAAGTCCGCACTCTTGGCGCTCAGGGTATTGATGCCGAGCGTATCGAGCTTGTCCAGCTTGCTAATGGGCGTGAAGTCCGTCACCTCGTCACTCACGACCAGCTCTGTGATGCGCTGGGTCTCCTTGGCGGTCAGCTGGCCATCGTCATCGTTATCGTAGTCGGCAAGCAGCCCGTGCAGCGTATCATCCGAGATCGCATCAACATCGACGAGACCTTTTTCTTTCTTGGTCTCGGAGCCAGAGGCGTCAGTTGAGCTCGACTCTTTAGAGGCGCTCGACGAGGCTCCCCCGCCGCCCTGCACATCACCGACGCCGCCAATCACGGCGAAAGCGGCAACCGCGCCTATGACCACAACCGCCGCAAGCACTACCAGGGCGCGAACGCCGCCCAAGCGAGAGACGGCTTCATTAGCACGCTCAGCCGCCTGTCCATTCGGCTGCCTGGCAGGGCGAGGGATCCGACTTGTCGAACGCCCCGGCGTCTGCTGCGCCTGCCCAGCAGACTGTTCGGTTGCCTGCTCGTTCGGACGCATATTCACCCGCACATCCGGCGTCTCGGCAGCCTGCTCATGAGCCCCGCCCGAAGGCTGCTCGGTCACACGCTGAACCCGTTCGTCATCCCGCCAAGACATGTCGGGCTTAAAATTCGCCATATCGCTTCTCCTCACTTGAGCGCATCGCTACTGCTGCTCCATGGTGTAGCCGTAGTCACTGCTCATTTTTTGCAAATACTCGACCAGGCTGCTGCTCGTGTGGCTGTCGTACAAAATCTTGCCAACACGATTGGGTGTAAAAGTGAAATGGAAGGCATCTTCCCTGCCTGCCCCGCACAGATTGAGCGTTTCGACTCTGCTACCGATCTTCAGAACCTCGAGGTTCACATCACCCGACAGGTCAAGTGTCCCAATGCTGCCATCAAGGCCTTCGATCTGAACGTTCGTCAACGAGGACATGTTTTTGGCATTCAAGGTATCGACGGGGCTCTCGAGCCTGTTTATGGTAACGCGCTGTAGCTGAGGAAAACGCGTGAGATCAACCTGAGACACCGAGCAGTCGCCAATGGACAGATGAGTGATATTGCTAATGGAGCTTATGTCGTAGCTTTCGCTGTCGTAATCGCCGATGCCAAACGTCGTGATGTTGTGGAAGCTGGCCAACAGCGGAAGCGAATCAAACGACTCGACATCGATTGAGCTAGCTTCATCCGCAGTCTCTTGCGAAATATTGCCGTCCTCATCTGCATCGAGCGCTAAGTCCGAGCGCAGCGCCTCGTCCGTAATCTCATCGAGCGTGAGCACTGTGGCCTTTTTCGCTTCTTCCTGGTGGCGCTCCTCTTTTTCCTTTTTACGCTGAGCGCGCGCCGCCTCATCCTCCTGCTGCTGTTTGGCCTCGGCGCGTTGCTCGGTCTGCTGATTGGTATCGGAGATGCCACTTGTAATGGACGTGACCGCCACAATGGCGATGACCACCACCACGGCAAGAACGATCACCACGCGCGGACCGCCCAAGCGGTTCACGATATCGTTGACATCCGATCCGTTGGACCCGGCGCCCCCGCGGCCAGACCCGTTCTGATTAATTGCCATCCGTGTTTCCCCCTCCGCCGCCTACAGGCGGTCCTTGTCGAAGTAGTCAGCGTCGCGCCAGTCGCCGCGCCAGCGGTAGGCGTGGGCGTTCTCGCGCGACCAGTCGCTCAGGTGGCGCAGGATGAAGCGGCTCATGTCGTCCGCGAGCGGCTCGATCGGCCCCACGCGCCGCGCCTCGGCCTCCCGCTCCCAGAACGAGTACGCCATGAGGTAGAACGTGCCGGCGTCGACGTAGTCGCCCGGGTAGGCGGGGTCGTCGAACCAGCCGTGCGTGTCGGGCGTGCCGTTTTGCTCGCACCACTCCGCCACGTTGAGGGCGAGGCTCATCAGGGTCGTGTAGTCCTGCGGGTCGCCCGAGGCGAGCGCCTCGTGCAGGTTGGACATGGGGCCCTCGGCGCCGTAGGCCGGGTAGTACAGGTCCCAGATCCTCGACGCCGCGTCGTCAGTGAGCTCCATCTGCGAGGGGCGGTCGCCCAGGCCGTCGTCGTAGACGGGCGCGTTGGGATCCTCCCCCGTGAAGGCCCCGACGCCGTAATCGAGCGTGGAGGCGCTGTTGCGGGCGCCGCGGGTCGCGCGGGCCATGGAGCCGAAGACCGAGTAGCCGCTGTGGTAGCCGCGGACCGTCTCGGTGACGAGCCGGCGCAGGCTGAAGTTCGCATGCGCACGGTCGTGGGCCTCGCGGGTGGCGGCAGAACCGCGGAAGAAATATGTGGCGCCGATGATCAGTTGCTTAATGATCAAGCTCAAAGGGCCGGCAATTATTTCTGTCACAACTACGAGAAGACCAATGAATACAACAGCACCCAGAGCGAATGGATTGAATGCGCTATACCCCGGCGCCGGAAGCCCCGTATGCAACACATCGTCTCCGCCAACGTTCAAGTACATGCGGTACCAGACCGAGCAGAGCCCCCAAACCGTAAAAATACGCAGTGGGAAAAACCGAACAATGGTGGGAATCGCGTCCACGATGCGCGAAAGATTGATGTTAAAGCGAGGACGATTCGCACCCTCGTTGTTTACCGGAGTAGCTGCCTCAGGATCGCCCGGAAGAGGCACGCCAGCGCGTCGCGCTCGCAGGCGGTCGAGACGCTCCTGAGTAGAAACCGTTTGAGCCTGCGGTACATCTGACGAAATGGACGCTCCCGCAGTCTCACCCGCGAACGATGTCGCGTCCTCCTGCTGTCCCTCAGCACGAGCACTATAAAGACGCGCGAGACGCTCTTGCGCCGACAAGCCTTCTTGCTGTTTATCGTTTGCCATATGTTTTGCCTTTATCTATTAGTAATGGAAGTGTGTCTGGGCATAGCGGTTAAGCGCATACCCAAACTCCCTGGTCACCGTCTTGATAGTGTGCGTCTCCATCTTTCTGGTCTGAGGATTACGCCGGTTAAAGACGAACGTGGGCATAAAGCCGCTCACTTCTTGAAACCCGCTCAGCGAATTAAAGGGGATGATAATCGGCGGATTGGAATTGCCCGGAGCGAAAAGCCTGCCCGCCACCGCCTTGCTATGACCCAAGCCTGGAACGAGCGACTTGACCACAGAATGGTTATCGAGCGTTGACCCCTCACGCTTGGCGATAATCTCAAGGTGGTTCTCGTAAATCCTAATAGAACATGGACGCCCATCGTACGAGCCCAAGCCCTCATTGATCACCACGTCGTTTCGAATCTCACGTTGAGCCATGTTCGAACGCGAGTGTGTATTTGTTTGAGAGCCGCGTTGAGACGCCACGTTCTCAATACCCAACATGTCATCAAAGGCAGCCATGGCGCGTCGCTCGGTGCCATGGAGGCCGTCATTGCGTTGCGGTGTATTGGGAACCTGCGGTCGAGGCACCATCGGTCGCTGTTGGCGACCATTATTGGAATCCGAGAAAAGATTCCCCAGTCGTAGCGTGGGCATACCATGCTCCTAACGTTTATCAAAATTAACAGGTCACCAAGGAGTCAGAAACCCTCCTTGGCGACCCAAAACAGTTCATGAAAAGAGCGACCCGCTCTATTAGGCGGTAAGGAAAAGGTAGAAGAAGAACGCGCAGATACCAAAGCCAATCAGCATCACAATAAATCCGAAGATGCTAAGCAGCTGTGCAATGGTCACGATACCCCAGAGGAAAAACTCGATGACGATCGGCAGGATCCAAGAGAAAAGCCAGGTGCGAATCGACTTCGCACTACCGGGGTGAGCATCGTCTCCAAAGAGAAGCATGACCGTCATACCACCGATGAGAATCGCCATTACTACGTCAAGCTTGGTAAACGTGTCGCCATCAACAAACATCGTTCCCATAAACCCAAAGGCGCTGGTGACAAGCGGAACGAAAACGACCAAGCGGCCAGCATAGCGTCCCAGTCTGTCCATCAACTGCGGATCCATGTAAAACGCCGCCGGCGCACGACCACTTGAAAATGCAAGCGAACCGACCTGAGCAAGAGGCTTGTCGTCTGCCGACATCGCAAGCTCCTCAAAAACCTGTCCCTTACGATCGGCAAACTCAACGAGCTGGAGCAAATATCGTTCAAGCGCATCCGAATTGGCATCGATATCGTTCCTAAGCGCGCTAACACGATCGGCGGCCGAATAAGAGCGAAGAAGATTGAGAGCGAGAAAACCAAAGCAGCCAATAAACGCAACCGCCAGGAAAATGCCCGCAAGCGGACCAAACGAACCCCAAGAAACAATCAGCTGACCAAAGGCACCACGGGAGCACATGATAAGGATGCAGTAAAGAATCGCCACAAGAACGGTGTACATCAAAACACCCCGCTGCTCCTTCTTTATGGCAGCAGCGCGAGCATCGCTATCGGCAATACCCTCAACGACACCGTAATCGCGTGTATCCTGCTCGATAGCGGCCTTTAAGGAGCCGTCTGCAACACCGCGGCTATCCTCGAGGAACTCAGCATATTCGGCAGAGGAGATCAAGCTTTCATCTGCAAGAAGCCTTACGCCACGAGCCGCGAGCAACCGCTCGTCAACGCCTTGGGATATGAGCTCGGCCACATAGCCGCGTGGCACGGCATCGTCGCCGACCTGAGCGCAAAACAGCGCATTGCGCGTGCAGGGGCGCGTCCCGTGCTTTCCGTCGACTTCCCAGCCGTTCACATACGGAACAGGCGTGAGCTCCATATCTTCCCGAAGCTTGATTCCCTCAAGACGCGCGTTGGAACCAGCCTGGATGAGCATGGAAACGGCAGTGTTTGCCGGCGGATTCAATCCGAGCAGGGCAATTTTAACCGCCTCGCCCACAGAGCCTTGGGCCGAGTCGTAGAGGTCGGTGTGGGCGGCAAGCCACAGCCAAGCAGCATAGCTACCAAACTTACGATAAAACGCGCGCACCGCCTTCTTATTGACCGCGACCTTATCCATATAATCGATCACGACATCTATATCGATGGCTCCGTGCGAAGTTGCCGCATCTCGAGCCGAGATAATTGCCGCCATCTCAGAAACGCCCGCAAAATTGAGCAAGAATTCATCCAGCTTGTGAGCCGACGAGCAAACGCCAAAAAACGCCGCCGGACGATTAACAACCGACATAAGCACCGTCTGAGCAGCAGAACTTTTCTCCTCGTTGCGCGTCAGCAACCCCTTGAATAAACAAGCAGCGAAATGAGGATCACTCGAGTGCAGCGCCAACTTTTCGAGTTCATGAATATCGGCAGCAAGCTTTGCGCGTTCATCGTTGAGATCGTTGTCTTGAGAAAGAATGCGAGATAAAAATCCCGAAGGCAGCACGCCTGACGATTTTGACCCGTCGAGACCGGACAGGACGGCGTAGCGATCAATTTCGGTGACATCCATCTTGGCGATGCGTGCCGGGAGGGCATCGCTCGCATCGGTGAGCGAGACGTCCTCGCCGCGCCACGACATAATCTTGCCGTTAGACATCTCATAGATGACGCAAGCAAGGGCCAAGTCGGGATTGGAAGCTGTCTGGATATCCTCTTCGACCAACTGGTGAATCCTGGTCTGCAGGTCATTTTCACCCCAGTCGCCCATCAGGTTTTCGAGCTGTTGCTGGCTCATGCGAAGCTTGGCCTCGTCCCAATTGGAGGACAGCGCGCGAGCGAGCAACACCGGATCGCTATACAGCTTGCCGGCAAACTCGTAAGGTTTGCGTGCGCTACCGGCATCCATGGTGGGAAGTTTGCGATAGAAATGATCTGGGTCGGCCATCCAGTCTTTGACCTCTTCGTAGCCAAAACGCTCGCCCGATAGCTCAAACGTCAGGCCCTTGAGGAGGTTTCCCAGGGTTGCATCATCTGGATGGTTAAAGTCCGCAGGCTCACCCGTCTCTTGGCGATCGGAAAGCGTATTGTCGTTTATGAACTCCTGCAGCGGATGGACATTGTTTTCGTAGAGCGTCCAGATCGTGTAGCCAAACGAATACCAGTCGTTTCGAGGGTCGACCATGCCACCACGACCGGGCGTGTAGCCGTCGGAGCGCGTCATGGTGTTCGTCAGTCGGCTGTCAAATCCGGCAAGCGAGCGGGCGGAGCCATAATCTCCGAGCACGATCTGCTTGTCGTACAGGTAGACGTTCTGCGGCTTAATGTCACGATGGACAATGCCAAGCTCGGTATGGAGCAACTCGATTGCCTGGCTGAGCTCGGGAATCACGCGGCTCTTAACCATATTCTTGCTACGGGGACGATCAAAAAGGCATGTGGCCAGCGGCGTAATGGAAACATCCCACAGCTGAGGAGCCGCAGCACCCACTTCGGTCGCGCTCAGGCCCTGGTGCAGATAGGCAAAGATGGGCAGCAGATGCGTTTGAGACACGGGGCGGCCATTAAGCCCCATTACGGCGCTTACCACCTTTTGATATGCCGAACGCTCGGCGCCCACAAGAGGCTTAAAAACCTTGGCAACGCATGCCAAACCATCGCTCACCCGCTCGGCGGCAACAATGGTAGATTGACCGCCATGGCCAATGACCTGTCCCAAATGAATAATAAACTGCTGTCCGTCATTCGAGACAACCGTCGCATTCTCCGCAACAAAAGGCGAGGCAGATGCAGCGGCAGCATGTGCGCCCCCACGAGAAACGGTCACCGTTTCACCGTTGGGACTGGCCGTGGCGCCGCGCGAGACAGTTACCGTCTGGCCGTCGGGGCTCGCAGCGCGCGGCACCGTGACAGTTTCGCCTGCCGCAGAAGTACCAGGGCGTGAAACAGTAACGGTCTTGCCGTCGGCGGACGCACCAACAGACGGTCTCGCAACCGTTACTGTTTCACCATTCGATTCGGTCATCGGGCGATGCACCGTTACGGTTTCGTTTGTCGATGGCGCGTCGTCGCGGCGGACGGTGACCGTTTCACCAGATGCCGGAGCGTCAGCTCGACGTACCGTCACGGTCTCTCCAGGCGCAGAGGCCTGGTCGCCACGGTTCACGGTAACCGTCTCTCCCCCTACGGGCGCATTCCCGCGGCGCACCGTTACGGTCTCATCATTGCCATTGCCACCATCTCGGTGTACCGTAATCGTCTCATCAGACATGGCTACTCCCCCACTTCAATTACAATCAGCGTTGCATCGTCCGTCGAGCCGTTCACCCGAGCCTCGGCATATAGCTCTTCGCACAACTGCGCACATGTCGAATCGCTCGCAAGCATCTGCTGCAAACGTTCCTGCGCAATCTGCCCATCGATACCATCAGAACAGATCAGATAGCGATCGCCCGGAAGCATCACGGTCGTCTTGACCTCAAGATTGCGACCGCCCTGATTGAGTCCAATCGCGAGCTCAATACAATGCGAAACGGCATCATCCCTGTATTCAGCGCCAACGCCGCCCACGCGCCGCTCAGGCGTATGGTCACAGCTAAGCACGGCAAGCACACCGCCACGCAGTCGGTACACGCGAGAATCGCCGGCATTAAAAACAGCACCGTGCCCGTCAGGAGCAACCACGAGGCCAGCAACCGTGGATGCGGCAACAGACAGTCCATAGCGAGCCGCATACGACTCAACATCGTTCTCGGCTCGCTCGCCCGCCATGCGTAGGCGCTCCTGTAACGCGTTGACGGTATCGGCCTCAAAGACGCGCACGGCCTGCGCAAACGCCTGAGCAGCAAGCGTCGAGGCGGCCGCTCCGTGCCCGCCTTCGCTCACACCGTCAAAGACTGCCATGCAGCCCATCTCGCGCTCGCCATCGCCTACCAGGCCATAGCAAAGGACGTTACCGTCAAGAAGCAAACGGTCCTCGTTGACGGGGTGATTGGTTCCCGCTTGAGTTTTTGCTGCAGCGATAAACTTCGTCATCGCCAATCGCCTCCCATCGATCCGGGCACGAGCTCAAATGCGATATGCGCATCCTCGCCCTCGCCCTGCGGCACGGCGCGTGCAACCATGCCGGGACGACCACGCCACTCGGCGCGGTGCTCAAACAGAAAATCGGAAAGCCCGTTAAGGTAACCGCTCTCCACCAGGTTGCCAATGCCGCGGCCGCCCTTGGCCTTGACGGCGTCCGTCATGGCAATGGAGTGCAGCAGCTCGCGGGCGGCATCGGTCGCCTCAACCGTAATATCGGGCTGTGCCTTATGCACGTTGCGGTTAACGGCATCGATCTTGGAATTGAGGATCTGAAGCGCCACGGCGTCGTCGATAAAGTTAAAGATCACCACGTTGTCGCCAATACGGCCCAAGAACTCGGGCTTAAACTCGCGATCCATCTCGGTGCGCACGCGCTCGCAAATCTCGTTATAGGGCGTGTTGGGCGCGATTGTATTACGAACTTCGTTGCCCTGCGCATCGATCTCAATCTTGGAAAAGCCGATGTTGCTCGTAAAGAAGATGACCGTCTCAGAGAAGTACACGGTATTACCCTGGCCATCGGTCAGGCGGCCATCTTCGAGGATCTGCAGGAACTTGTCCATAATGCTGGGCGCGGCCTTCTCAATCTCGTCGAAAAGAACCACCGAGAACGGATTGGCCTTGACCGCATTGGTCAGCTGACCGCCCTCGGCATAGCCCACGTATCCCGGAGGAGCACCAAAGAGCTTTTGATCGGAGTTCTCGGCACCGTACTCGGACATATCAAAACGCAGCATGCTGCGCTCATCGCCAAAGAGAAGCTCCGTAATGGCCTTAACGATCTCGGTCTTACCGGTACCAGTGGGACCGCTCAAAAACAGGACACCTTTGGGCTTGGAACCAGATGAATGGGTGGCGCCCGAAAGGCCCATAACGGAGCGCTTGAGCACGGTGACGGCCTTCTCGACGGCCTCGTCCTGGCCCTTCACGCGGCGCTTGATCTTTGCCTCGGGATCCTCTTCGGGTTTCTCGAACATCTGCTGCCATTTGTTCTCGCGAAAACCGTACTTATACACGTCGACGAGCTTGGGAAGGATGGCATCGATGGAAGCATCGGGGTTTTGCATATCGCGCTGATACATGCGCTGCAGGCCTTCGAGCTCCTTAACGCTCATACCGTCGGTGGTGTCGATAAAGCGGCGCACCGCGCGGTTATCAGAATCGGACAGCGCCTCGCCAAAGCCAAACTTGCTCTGAATATAGGCTTCGCGCATGTCGCGGTCGGGATGCGGCAGCGTGATGGTGCGCAAGAAGGGGTTCTCCTCGATAAACCACACGGGCAGGTTGCGCACGTTATCCGTTACAAGAATGAGCGTGTTGACAGCCGTGCGGTTAATAAGGCGTGCTTTGCTGGCGCCAAGGTACAAGTTGAGGAAAAACTGCGTCTCGTCGGGCATAAGACCGGTCGAGGATGCAAGCAGGCGCGACGCCATGTTGACGATCACACAAAGCGGCTTGGCCTCGGTGCCGCCATCGGGATTGTCGTTGTATTTCAGGCGCAGCATGGAGCGGATGACCTCGCCGTATGATGGCAGGCTCGACTGCTCGGTGGCATATGCTTGGCGGCCATCGGCGATGCAGGCGTTCGCCTCCATCATGCGGTCGTCGCTCTTGGAAGCCTCGTCATGGGCCAGCGACACCAGGCGTTTGCAATCGACGTTGCCCATGCTGCCCGAGAACAACTGGATGGGGTCAAAATATGCCACGTTGTACTCAACTGAGCCATTGGCGTCTTCGAAAAGACCGCGCACAACCTCGGCAAGCTCCGAGAACTGAAGGCCGCCGTCAACCACATCGGGATACTTGTCGTTGACGTTGCCCTCAAGGATAAAGAGGCTCTTAACCCCTTTAAAGTTGAGCATCTCGCGCTGCCAAGATTGGCGCTCGAAATCAGTTGCCATGTGTTATACCTCCTTGGCAGAAAATTCATGGTGGTAACGGTCGGCAATACCAACGGTGATAACCGTGCCGTCCTGGACATAGTTTTGAAGCTGACGAGGCTGTTGAAGATACTGGTCGTAATCATCGTGTGGGCGGTCGCTCAGGTAGATTACGCGCTGGTTAGTCGAGCCGCGCAGCGCACAATCGGGCACGTTGAGCTCGTTTACGTACGGACCGTCAATCAGCACATCGATAAGAGACTTAAGCGTCTCCCACGTATCCGCACCGATCACCTGCGGCAACTCTTCGAGCGTAAATCCGGTGTAAACGAGAATGTCATCGTAAGCGCAGCGGATCGTTGCCAGTAGCTTCACGAGCTCTGATGCCTGCTCGAGCGGATCTCCACCCGAAACCGTCAGCCGATGTACGCCGTGCTCGCGCGCGGTATCGAGCAACATCTGCGCAAGCTCATCAACATCGACATCCTGCTCGGGCAGCTGGTTGCGCCATTGGGGCGAAATACATCCGGCACAACGCTTTGAACAACCAGCGGTCCAGACAACAATACGTTCTCCCGGACCCAGCGAGACGACGGGGGCAAGCACATGGCTAACGAACATCGGCGTAATCCTCGCCCGGATCGAGTGTACGGTACACGGCCGAGATACGTGCAAGCGAGCAACCGCATTCCTCACAGCCATCCCCAACCTTTGCACGCTCATCAGCAACGAGATGCAAACGACCGCACTCGGGGCACTCGACAAACCAGCCCTCGACACCCGCAGACTCACCAGCAGCAGAAACAACCGGTGCCGCAGCAGACGCGGGCTGAGGCGCAGACCAAGCCTGGGTCTGCACGGGTTGCGCCGCAGGCGGTTCCTCCACAGTAACCGTCAGACGCAATTGGGCAAATTCGCCAGACGCAGCCGGAATGAGTAGCGTATCGCCGGTATGAATCGGCTGGGCCACGCCGGGAACCAAGTTGAGGATCTGGCCGCCACGCATAAGAGCCGTTCCGTTATTGGACCCCTCATCGGCAACCATCCATGTGCCCCGCTCAAAACGAACGCTGGCATGCTGCCGGGACATGGCAAAGTTCGAAGCCATAGAAGGAAACACGTTGCGTCCAAGCACGGCAGCGTCCGTGAGACGAAGCTGCTCACCCATAACTGGATCGGCAAGCGTAAGCGCAGGAACCGCAGGAGTAGCTGCAGCATTCGCCATGGGCTGCGGCATTGGCGCAGGCGTCGGCCGTGGCGCAGCAACCGGAGCAGGTTGTGGAACGGGCATGGGGGTAGGCTGCGGCGTGGGAGCAGGAACAGCCTGATGTGCCTGCTGGGGCGCGGGACGCTGAGGCCGCGAAGCACCGCCCATCGATGATGTCGCAGGATAGACGGCGGGAGCCGGACGCTCAGCGACCGCGGCGGCAAAGCCGGACACTGAGGCGGCTGGCACCTCGGGTGCCGAGACCGCGGGCGCAGGGGCCGAAGGCGCGGGAACCGCACCAGCGGGACGCGGCGTCCCGCAGTCCTCGCACATATCGCGGGCATCATCGTTCATAAGACCACAGATAGGGCATTCCCATGTCATGGTTTACCTCATTTCCCTTTGCTTGAGCTGGCTTGCTTGACGGCGATTACGCAGGCGACGCTCCGCATCTGCGGAAGGCGTGGGCGGCACGTAATCGTGCGGGTGAATCTCGACGGCGGTCTGGGGATCAGCGGGTCGAACAAAATGACCAGGGGCGTCGGACGCGACAACAACGCCGCGTTCTTTAAGGTCTTCCTTAAACTGCTGGTAAAAATCGCAGAACTCAACTTGGTCCTGAACGACTTTGTCGACCGTCGCTTGATCTTGGGCTTTCATATCTTTGATGATGGTGGGGTTAACCGGATCTTCCGAAAACTCGGATGGATCGGCCTCGACAACTCGCATCACAAGCTGCTGTTCGTGCGATCCCTTAAGGACGGCAACCGCCTTGCGCTTGTTCGTGTCGAAGATAAGGCGCCACGGCTTGCCAGACCCATCCATAACCGCATAACGGACAACGTCAGCCCCGTGTTCGGCCATAACCTCGTTAACGCAGCGCTCGATGTATTCGTCTTTAGCCGCCGAAGCAAGCGCGGCGTCTGCGGCATCCACGGCAGCGTACAAATCCTCAATCTCATGAGGCCGCCTGAGCACCGTCGGACGATGATAGCGTTCATTAAGAAGATCAACGCGCAGGCGGTATTCCTCATACTGCTCATGAAGCTCATTCGACTCATGCTGAGCGCTTTTCATCACATGCTCGAAGTCCTTGAGAATCTTCATGGCGGCAAGGCGCTGTTCCTCGCTCGAATCCGGACCAAGCGCGCTAAACGAAGCACGGGCGGTCTCGAATTTTGCACTTAGGCGATTTCGCAACGTCATATCGAGCACCTCATCCTGCATAAGCGGGATAATGCGCGCCGCCCACTCTTCAAACGCGCGCGCTGCATCCTCAAAGGAACCCGCCGAGGAGCTTGCGGCGGTGTCCGCAATATGCAAGAGCGCTTTCTCGAGGTCGATGGAACCGTCGCGGGCAACGTCGTAATCGATTGCCTTTAGGAGACCCTGGGTCCTGAGCTTTTCGGACGTCTGCGCGGCATCGATACGGCTCTGGCCCATCTCTGCCCTGCGATGGGTATGGGCATCGAAAGTTAACGTCGGAATCAGAGTGTGAAGCGTCGCCGCCAGCTGAGCCAACGCCGACTCAGTTCGAATCCGCGTCACCGTGCCTCGACCCATGACGATCTCTTCGCCCACAAGCGGTCCCGTCACGTTTTTCCTCGAATATTCGTCAATCACGCTATCCAACGCGGCGCGTGTCGACTCATCCATATCGGGAAACTCAAGGAGCATCTGCGACTTGATGTCCAATAGCCCATGCCTATAGTCCTTAACGGCATTTTCTGCCTCGGCCTTCTCCGCCTCAATGCGCAACGCCGCTGCCCCGGCAACAATTGCAGCGGGGGCCAATGGCACTGCCAGCGGTGAAGTGGCTATTCCGGCAGCGACTACAAAATTATCTCCCACCGAGCCGCTCATTGTCACGTTCCCTTCTTCATGGATAACGGGGCCATCCCGGTCATCAAGCGTTTTTACTGCCTCATTTCTACCGCCGTCTTGCGCGATTCTGTTGCGCAACATTGGCGAGTGGCAGATTTGTCGATGTTGCGCAACAGAAGGCAGCGGCTAGCGCATATCCTGCTAATGGAAGAAAGGATGAAAGCGCGCCATGACCGGATCCTACGAAGAAGTTCGACTCGTCAAGTTTCATACGCCAGCACTGCTCTCCGAGCGTGAGCAGGCCGCGGCACGGCGTCGCTTTTGCACGCTTCTCGTTCCGCCGCAAAAGGGCGGCTTTGGCGGCAACGCCTATGTCCGCCGCGTCCAGAGCGGCGATCGCGCTTTTGAGCTCGCGCTTAAGATGCCGCGCCCCGATGCCCAGCCCGAGCAAGAACAGCTCAACCGAGAAACTTTGGAAGAGGAGTACCGCACGCTCTCCGTCGTATCCAACCTAAGGGGTTTTCCCGATGTCTATGGTTTTGGCTACACGGCAGACGGAACCCCGGCACTGCTCATGGAGTGGGTTGATGGCGTCTCGCTTCTTGATGCACGGCGGGCTCTGAGTGATGGCGCTGAAACCTGCCCCGGTGATATCGTCGCCGCGCTGGGTCTGAGCGTGCTCAAGATCATCTTGTCCACGCAATCGCTCGACACGCCCTTTGTTCACCGCGACCTCTCCATGCGCAACATCATGCTGCGTCACGATCGCATCCCGCTCGAGGAGCAGGTCTCGAGTGGCTATTTCGACATCTGCCTGATCGATATGGGCAGTGCAAAACTCGTTAAGCCCGATTTTTCCTTTACCGTCGACGTCAACGCTTTTCGCGGCGCCACGCCGGCATACGCGGCACCCGAAATGCTGGAGCGGTTTAAGGCCGACCCCGGTGCGCGCGACAATCCCGCCGTCGACATCTATGCGCTGGGAAGCATCCTCTACGAGCTTTATTGCGGACGCGCCCCCTTTGAGGCGGAGCTCAGGCGCTCTGGAGATCACGCGCGTCTCAAGCGCACCGTGCAGCCGCAACCCCTTACGCCCGCAACTCCCCGCGAACAGGGCTTGGTCAACGCGATTATGGCTTGTTTGGCAGTCTCGCAAGACGCACGCCCTTCGGCAAATGAACTCGCGGCGCGCCTTGAGCCTTTCGCCCGTACGGGTGCCCCGCGAAAGCACCGGCCCGTGGCGGATCGCGGCAGCGCTACCGTGCGGGTGGATGCCACCGTCCCCACCCGCACGGTTGCACAGGTGCAGCCCGCGTCTCGACCAGCCCCATCCACCGAGACCGTCCGCAGCGCCGAGTCCATGCGTCGCGCGCGCCTTGCCGTCAAACGTCAACGCACGATAGCACTCACGATGGTGATTGTTGCCCTGGCAGCAATCGTGGTCATACTCGTCCTCGCATCTGCCGGCATGCTTTAGCCGGCAGTAAAACCAAAGTCAGCAAATAGACCCATTTGCAAAAAGCGGTGGCGGGCGCAACTCTCAATAAAGCCGCGCCCGCCACCGTCCCCATGCATCGCACGCTGACAATACGAGGTACTAGGAAATCAAAAGCTCAAAGGAATCCGTGATGCGCGTTCCCATGTTAACGGCGCCGTCTCCCGATTCGACTGTGGTATTCAGGTAGTACTTGCCATTTTTCTTTTTAGGTACACCCGTAACCGTAAGGTCGCAGTCCTCCTCCTCGACGGGAAGCGAAAACTCAAAACCCTTGTTTCTAACAAACGTACCGGTGACGTCCGTGTAGGTGCGATAGTCGTCACCATCGGATTGGGCGACGGTTTTTTCGGCGTTGTAGGTATCGTGGGCATGCAGCGTGGCCGAGATGTCTGCGACCGCTTCGCCGGAATCGCTGATGCTCTTAAACACAATCACAAGGTCGTTTTTGCTCGCGCCGTAGCAAGTATGGCCCCAAGAGTTGCCCGTCTCCTTAAGTGATCCGCGCCACGTGGTGTTGGCAAAGCTCGTGGGCTTATCGATGTTGAGCTTCGCTGTGCTACCAGAGGTCGTAGTGGTCGACGAGGTCGCATTGCCCGTCGTGGAAGAGCCCTCGGCATTGGAGCTGGCGTCCTCGCCGTTCTTGCTTGCGGTCTTGAGCTCTGCCTTAGCATCCTTAAGGTCGGACTTTGTCTGATCGAGCTCGTCTTGCGTTTTTGTGAGTTCGTCCTTGGAAGATTCAAGCTGCTTCTTGAGCTTTTGAATCTGCTCCGTATTTTGCGGATGAGCCAAACCATATGAGTAGCCCGCCCAGCCGGTTCCCGCGCACAAGGCGGCAACGACAATAACGCCGGCGGCGATGGCGGGCGCATACGACTTGCCCAGGCGCTTGCGTGCCAGCTTGTACTCGGCCTTGGCCGTCTTGAGGCTCTCGCGGTCCTGCTCGAGCTGCTCTTCCTCACTGAGCGGCGTAGAACCAAAATCGGCATGGCAGGCAGGCTCAGTTTCCACGTCCTCGATCGTAGTGCCAAAGTCTGACAAGGGATCGACTACACGCGTGGCGTCCGAATCGGATTCGGGCACAGCGGGCTCAAACGCGCCGGGTGCCGCCACCGGCTGCTCGTCTGCTTTCGAGGCAGCATCCGCCTTAGGCAACTCCACCGTTGCCGCCGTAGCGGCCTCGCCGTCGCGCCAAGAAAAGGCAGGGCTTTGCGACACGGTCTGGGGCGTAGTATAGGGATCTTCGGAAACGGGCGCAGTCGACGAGGGCGCGGCAAGAGGCGATCCACACTCAGAGCAAAAACTAGCGTCATCGGTCAACAATGCACCGCAATAAGGGCATTCCATAGGGCACGACCTCTCAAAATGTGTCGTTTGCAGCCATCCTGCAACTTGGCGTATCTGCCCTATAATGTCTCAATAGTTATGCAAAGCGTTGCGCAACATTTTTCGAGTCGGTACGCTTTGAGCGTAGCCATTATTTCCTATCATGTTTGCAGTACGTCATTAAAGTTATCTGGGGAGGCAGCCATGGCGGCGGAAACACCGTGCTCGGTCCTCTACAACGACATCCGATCGTTCGGCGGTCTCAAGCATCTCGAGATTGCGCGAATGCTCATTAACGGCAATTCGTATGCAGGCAGTACCCTGCTCGACAAATGCTCTACCAACCGCTCGTACCTCACTCGCTACATCGTCCACCGCGAGCCCGATCAGTGTGCGCCAGGTATCTACAATGACCTTACCGTCTCCACGCTTAACCTTGCCGCCGCCATTAGTAACAAGCTCGGCGGAGGCGATCGCGCCTATCAGGAAATATCCGAGCATTACAGCGGCCCGGCGGCCCAAGGCATGATGTCGGCTCTCGCCGATTATGACCTCGACGACCGCCTCTACGCCAATGCCTTGGGGCGTATCAACAGCTCCGATGACCACGGCCCCCGCGAAAAAAGCACGCTCTTCTTGATGCTCTTTGTGGCAACGGGCGCACTTGCCGACCCCGTACAAGGCGTGGCCACCGTCGAGCGCTTTTGCGACAGCAAGACGGGCGGGCACTTTGGCACCACCGAAACTACCGTCGGACGTGGCTTTATGGGCAGCCTGGAGCAGCCGCGCACCGTTGCCCCCAACCTCGGTCTGCTCAGGACACATGCCGACAACTGCGTCGACATGCAAATCCATCCCCTCACACGCGATCCGCGCGGCACCGTGATTGGTTCTTTGCCCAAAACTTCGCCCAGCATCACCGATGTGGGTGCCGATGCATCGCGCGAGCATCTTCGCATTTGGCTTGAGGGTGAGCGCTGGTACGCCCAGGGCCTTGGATCGACCAACGGCACGGTGCTCGAATCGGGTGCAGGCGACGGCGATACCGTAATCGAGCCGCCCCGTGACCAACGAGAGCCCGGCAAAGTCTATCCCCCCGTGGAAATCGCTAACAGTGACAGACTTCATTTGGGTCTCTATACAACGTTTCTCGTTATTGTGGACTAGCGCGTAGAGACGTGGGAAACAGGTGTCACTCGTCTTATATCATTTACGTTGCGCGCTGCACTATAAATAGCAATACGAGTCAGCTTATCGGCGAACACGTCTATCATGGGCTTTAATCGATAATCGCGTTCTCGGCGTGAGCACGCGGCCCCACCAAATGAAGGAACGTCTTGGATACCACCAACACCGCCCCTGGCGACAAACTCATCCGTCTCGACACGTTCGACACCGCCGTGGCGGTCGACCCCAGCGCCGAGGACGACGCCAAGCGACGGTTTATGACGCTTATTCTTCAGACTGCATACCGCGACGGCGGCAATATCGGACACGTGCTTCGCGCGACCAACACAAGCGGCGAGGTCTTTGCCGTCAAGCTGCTCAAGGACAACGCCATCCTTTCCGGCCAAGCCCCCGATCGCTCCGCCGAGCAAGCGGCTGCGCACCTGGCCAACACCGCCGCCCTGTTCGAGGAGTACCGTCATCTGTGCACCGTCTCGCACCTGCGCGGATTTCCGCGCGTCTATGGCTATGGATCGTGCGAGGACGACCCGCTCATCCTCATGGAGTGGGTCGAGGGCACCTCGCTCAAGCAGGCGCTGCCCTTGCTTCCGCACGATGTCTCGGGCGGGCTAACCACCCAGATGGTGGCCGCCGTTGGAAACGCCGTGCTTCGCGCACTCCTGATGACCCAGGGACTCGTAAATCCGGTCGTCCATCGCGACCTGTCGCCCGCCAATATCATGTTCCGTACCACCAGTCGAACGCTCGAGCAGCAGATCGTCGATTGCTCCTTTGACCCCTGCCTCATCGACATGGGCTCCGCGACCATGGCCCTCGGCGATGACACGATCACCCGGCGCGCCGACATCTGGCGCTTTGCCACGCCCGCATACGCCGCGCCCGAGATGCTCACGCAGGATATCGAAGGCATCGCGGCCCTTCGCCGCTCGCCCGCCATCGATGTCTACGCGCTTTCGAGCATTCTGTACCAGCTCTACAGCGGTCACAAACCGTTCGATGTTGAGTCGACGGGCGCCGCGGCAACCGGCTCGTTCTACCTCATAAAGACCAAGACCAAGCCGGCACCGCTCGAGCCGCGATGCAATGACGACGAGGCACTCGTCCAGATCATCATGAAAGGCATTTCAGTCGAGCAGTGCGATCGTCCCACCGAGCAGCAGATGCTCGAGGTGCTCTCGGCATACCTCACCGATGCCGAATCCGAGGGCCGCGAAGGCGCAGGAGACGAGGCCGCGATTGATATCGATTCTGGCACGCACCTTAAGGTCGACGTCGCCGGCGAGCGCGCGCGAGAGATCCTGGAGCAGGCCCGGCACGATGCCATGACCCGCCGCCGCTTTATTATCGGTGGCGTTGTCGCAGCCGTTGCGGGGCTCGGCGTTATCGGGGCGGCAACCCATGGCTTTGGCATCCCCGACTACCTGGACGGCATCCGCGGTTCACTTGACGACTACACCTGGGATCAGCTGCAGGAGATTTCGCTCAAGATTAAGGCCGCCGAGACCCGTAGCGAGGCACGCGAGATTGCAAAGCGTTACCATCTGCTCGATGCCGATGGGCACATCCCCTATCCGTGCACCAAGCGCGTGAGGCTCACCAACGGGTTGCACGTCGGCGCGCAGCTTGTGGGCATCCGCCACGACGAGCTTCTAGACGGTACGGGCAAGGCAGGGTTAACGTTTATGTTCGATGCCGGCATTGCCGAGCGCAACGCCGCGGCCCAACCGTTGAGCGCCGGCTGGGCAGATTGCGAGCTGCGGGAATGGCTCGACGGCGACGGCCTTAAGCTGCTGCCCAACGAGTTGCGCGCACTCATTAAATCTGTCAAAAAGATCTCGAATAACGTTGGCGCCGCCAGAAGTGCATCGTGTCTGAGCGAGCTGCCCGCAACTCTTTGGCTGCCCGCCATGGTCGAGCTGTGCGGAGTGCAGCCGCCCGAGTCGTTTACCGAGGGCTTTCACTACCTGGCCGACATCTATAACGGCGAGGGCAAGGAGTATCAGCTCTTCCGTGAGCTCAAGGTAAGTCCGTATACCACGAACGAGACGTTGGTTCGCCAGTGGAAGGGCAAGGACACCTGTTGGTGGGAACGAACGGCGAGTCCCGACACATCGGAGAGCGAAGGCACACTCTATATGAATCGCGTGGGACACGACGGCGACGTCTTTACGTACGCAACGCCCGCGGAAAAGCCAAACAAGCGAACCTGCGTGATTCCTGGATTCTGCATCTAAGCAGCGGGCGTCTTGCCGTGACGGGACCCCACCCCGGCAATTGTCTTGATCTGTAACACTAGCTCGGCAGATACGGGTCTAGATGTTACAGATCGAGACAAACCCCAACCCCGCGAGACAACATCTCAATCTGTAACAGTAAGGGGTCAAAAACCTCTCTAGATGTTACAGATCAAGACATTTGAGTTGACCCCGGGCAGTCTGTCTTGATCTGTAACAGTTAGAGGTCATTTTCCCTGCTAGATGTTACAGATTGAGACATTGAGTTTCCTGCCAGTTGTTTGTCTCGACCTGTAACAAATACTCGGTAAAACGGGATCTAGCTGTTACAGATCGAGACGTTAGTTTTCGGCTGAAATGTTCGTCCAAATCTGTAACAGCTATGGTTCAAAAACCGATCCAGATGTTACAGATTGAGATGATTTGTTGGGGCGGACCATCGGTCAACCAACTACCCTCATCTGTAGCGAGATGTCATACATTTATTCTGTACTAGACACCCCCAGGGGGTATGGGTGTATAGTATCGGCAGGTTAACAATTCCAACACCAAACAACAGGAAGGAGAAGCCGTGGCTCAAGATAAGTTCGACGTGGGCGGCATGACATGCGCCGCCTGCCAGGCGCACGTGGACCGCGCCGTAAGCAAACTCGACGGCGTCCAAAGCGTCGCGGTCAACCTACTCGCCGGTTCCATGATGGTCGACTACGACCCAGCGCAGGTCTCCCCCGACGATATCTGCACCGCCGTCGACCGCGCGGGTTACTCGGCCTCACTCGTCGATGCGAGCACCGGTGCCGCCGGCTCAAACGGCAGCACGCAAGCCAGGTCCGGCGCCGCCCACATGGAGTCGCCCACCAAAAAATTGGAGGCCGCCGCCTCTGCCATGCGCACCCGCCTCATCGTCTCGATCGCATTCCTTATCCCACTGTTCTACATAGGCATGGGACACATGCTCGGCTGGCCGCTGCCTGGCATTTTCACCGACCATACCCACAGCATGACGCTCGCCCTCACCGAGCTCGTCCTGCTCATCCCCATCGTCTATGTCAACGACGCGTACTTTATCAACGGGTTTAAATCGCTCGCGCACGGCGCGCCCACCATGGACGCCCTTATTGCCGTGGGCGCCACCGCTTCCATCGCCTGGTCGCTCTACGCCATGTTCATCATGGCCGACCAGCTGGCCACAGGTCAGGTGCACGAGGCAATGATGACAAGCATGGACAACCTCTATTTTGAGAGCGCCGGCACGATCCTGTCGCTCGTCACCGTGGGCAAATACCTCGAGACGCGCAGCAAGTCCAAAACCGGCGGCGCCATCGAGGCGCTCATCGACCTGGCGCCCAAGACTGCGACCGTCGTGGCGGAGGAAGGCAGCGAGACCACCGTCGACGTCGACAGCATCCTTCCCGGCCAGGTCCTACGTGTGCGCCCCGGCGAGTCCATCCCCGTCGATGGCGTGGTGCTCGAAGGCAGCTCGGCCGTGGACGAGAGCGCGCTCACCGGCGAGTCTATCCCCGTGGAAAAGACCGCCGGCGACACCGTCAACGCCGCCACGGTCAACCGCACGGGCTCGTTTACCTTCCGCGCCACGCGTGTGGGCGCCGACACGTCGCTTGCCAAGATTATCCAACTCGTCGAGGACGCCAACGCCACCAAGGCGCCCATTGCCCGCATGGCCGACAAGGTCGCCGGCGTGTTCGTGCCCGTGGTGTTCGCGATCTCGGCCGTGACCTTTGTGGTGTGGATGGCACTGACCAGCAGCGTGAACGAGGCGCTCACCTCCGCCGTGGCCGTGCTGGTGATCAGCTGTCCGTGCGCACTCGGCCTGGCCACGCCCGTCGCCATTATGGTGGGCACCGGCAAGGGCGCCGAGATGGGCATTCTGTTCAAGAGCGCCGAAGCGCTGGAGAATCTGCGCAGCGTGGGCACGGTGGTGCTCGATAAGACGGGCACGGTCACCCGCGGCAAGCCTGCCGTGACCGATATCGTGGTAGCCACGCGCACTGACGGCTCGCCCGCCATGAGCGAAAAGGCACTGCTCAAGCTGGCCGCTGCGCTGGAGCGCTCAAGCGAGCACCCGCTGGCCGAGGCGATTATGGCCGAGTGCGAGGCGCGCGGAATTGTCGCGCGCATGGTCGAGGACTTTGCCGCCGTGCCCGGTCGTGGCGTTACGGCGCGCGAGGGGCAGAATGTCATCGCCGCCGGCAACGTGCGCCTGATGGACGAGCTGGGCGTTACCGTGCCCGCGGGCCTTGCCGAACAGCTCGCCGCCGAAGGCAAGACACCGCTGTTCTTTGCCAAGAACAGCGAGCTTGTCGGTACCATCGCCGTGGCTGACGAGGTCAAAGAGACGAGCGCCGAGGCCATCGCCGCGCTGCGTTCGCTCGGCGTCGACGTGCGCATGCTCACCGGCGATAACCGTGTGACGGCCGAAGCAATCGCCCGCCGCGTGGGACTGAACAGCAAGCAGGTCATCGCCGACGTCCTCCCCGCCGACAAGGAGCGCCACGTCCGCGAGCTGCAGGATGCGGGCGGCAAGGTCGCCATGGTGGGCGACGGCATCAACGACTCCCCCGCCCTGGCGCGCGCCGACGTGGGCCTTGCTATCGGCACCGGCGCCGACATCGCCAAAGAAGGGGCAGATGTGGTACTCATGCGCAGCGACCTCATGGACGTCGCCCGTGCCATCGAGCTTTCGCGCGCCACGATTCGCAACATCAAGCAGGACTTGTTCTGGGCGCTGTTCTACAACGGCATCGGCATTCCGCTGGCGGCGGGCGTGTTCTTCCCCCTCACCGGTTGGCAACTCTCGCCGATGTTTGGCGCCGCGGCCATGAGCCTGTCGAGCGTGTGTGTCGTAAGCAACGCGCTGCGCCTGCGAACCTTTAAGCCATCAGTTGCGGTGAAATAAGGCGTAACATGCTTAGCTAAACCGCTATTTAGTCCGTATTCCACCGCAACTTTAGGTACTCAACGAAAAGGAGATAATCATGAACTACATCGTTAAAACGTCTGGCCTTATGTGCGGCCACTGCGACGCCACCGTCGAGACGGCGCTGCTCAACGTAGCCGGCGTGACCGACGCCGACGCCGATCACGAGACCCAGACCGTCCAGGTGGAGTGTGCCGACACCGTGACCGCCGAGCAGCTCGCCGCCGCTGTCGAGGCCGCGGGCGAGAAGTTCCATGCCCTGTCCGTGACCGCAGCCTAGCTGCCACCGCACCAGCAGGCACCGCTGTCGGCCGACATAGCCGCCCAGCAACCACCGCTCAACCAGCCCTTCAGAAGTTGCGGTGAAATAGTTCCTGTTTTAGCGCTCCAAGCCCTCAATCAAGAACTATTTCACCGCAACTGAGGGCGAGGTATTTGAAGGATTGACCAGAAACGAGGACCCGCCATGATGGCAGACCATAAATCGGTGACCCGCATGCTCAAAACGGCACGTGGTCAGATCGACGGCATCCTGCGGATGGTCGAGGAGGACCGCTACTGCGTCGATATTTCCACGCAGCTCATGGCCACGCAGGCGCTCATCGCCCGCATCAACGCCGATGTGCTCAAGGCTCACATCGAGGGCTGCGTCGCCTCGGCCATCGAATCGGGCGACGAGGAACTCAAGGCCGCCAAGCTCGCCGAGATAGAGCGCGTCGTCGACAAGCTCGCCAAGTAATTGGGGCATTGGGGACAGACTTCTTTGCACCGTCTTGGTGCTCCGGGGACAGGTATGTTTGCACCACATTGGCGCAGATTAACCTGTCCCCCTTGCTCTAAATCGGGTATAAAGGCGTGCAGCATATCGAACGAAAGGCAATTTGCATGAATGACTTTATGAAGGGTCGCAATGGTGCCGACGAGCTCACCATCGTGATGGGTCTTGCCGGCATCGTCATCGCGATGATCGGATCGATAGCCCGCATCCAGTGGCTCAGCTGGATCGCCATCGCCGTCATCGTGATTGGCGTGCTGCGCGGCCTGTCCAAAAATATCGATGCACGTCGCAAGGAGAACGAGGCCTTTGTCGCCGGCTCGGCTAAGGTCCCCGGCTTGGGCAAGTT
The DNA here is from genome assembly GCA_900549085.1 of uncultured Collinsella sp. Classification (GTDB taxonomy): domain Bacteria; phylum Actinomycetota; class Coriobacteriia; order Coriobacteriales; family Coriobacteriaceae; genus Collinsella. Next base: position 50,507 of record URMO01000002.1, read on the forward strand.
CGTCGCCAGCTTGGGCGGCGGGGCCGCAGCGGCCAGCACCTCGCGCGCGGCCGGCACCAGCAAGGAAGACTTTGAGCGTGCCAAGCGCACGGCCAAGAAGATGTGGAAGGGTCGCAAGACCACGGCATACCTCAAGTGCCCTAACTGTGGCCAGATGCTCTCCGTCCCCAAGGGCAAGGGCAAGATCCGCGTCACCTGTCCCAAGTGCCACGCCAAGATGGAGACGCGCTCATAGCCGCCATACCATGGGACAAAATAAAAGCCGAGGCCTCGCACTGGGACCTCGGCTTTTTTGATTATGACAAAGGGGCCGTCCCTTTGTCACACCTATGCCACGCCGTCGCGGGCAAGCTCCTCGGCCAGCGCCTCAGCCGGCATGGCCATAATCGTGTCGAGCTCGTTATCAACCTCGGGAATACGCTTCACCTTGAGTTTGCGCACCAGATCACCGCGACACATCACGTGTATCGGCTCACGCAGAGCGCACAGGTCATCGAGCGGGTTCTCGCGCGTCACCAGGATATCGGCGGCCTTACCGCACTCGATCGTGCCGGTCTCGTCGCCCAACCCCAGTAGCTCGGCATTGATCTGCGTAGCCGTATGCAGCGCGAAGGCGTTGCTAACGCCGACATACTTGGCAAAATAGGCCACCTCACGCCACATGTCATACTGCGTCACGAACGGGCAGCTCGAATCCGTGCCTAGGCCCACCCTAACACCAGCTTCCAGTGCGGCACGGGCGCTCTCGATGATGCCCGAGCACACGATGTCGCCGTTCTTCTTTTGCGTATCGGTCGAATGAGTCTTTTCCGGATCGAGCAATACAAACGGCAGCGCCGGGCTGATAGTGCAGGTCACACTCGGTGCGCGGCCCTCGAGCTGTGTTCCCGCGGCGCCGCGGTACAGCTCCAGGATCTCAGGTGTCAGCGGAGCGCCGTGCTCGATCGTATCGACGCCAGCCTGAAGCGCGGCCTTCACACCTTCGGTGCTCTCGACATGAGCCATGACCGGAAGGCCAACCTCGTGCGCCGCCTTGCATGCCGCCGCGGCAACCTCCACGGGCATACGCAGCACGCCCGGCTCGCCCACCTCAGTCGCATCGAACACGCCGCCCGTTACGAACAGTTTAATGACATCGGCACCGCGCGCATACAGGTCGCGCACCTGTTCGGCCGCCTCGGCGGGACTGTTAGCCACCTGGGCGAACAAGCCAGCACCATGGCCCCCCGGCACCGTAACGCCCGTTCCCGGCGCCACCAGGCGAGGACCTTGATACTTGCCGGCATCGATAGCATCGCGCACGGCAAGATCCGCAAACAGCGGGTCGCCCGCGCCGCGCACCGTAGTCACGCCACTTGCCAGCTGTTGTTGGGCGCTGCCCTTAAGAATGTGGCGCACGATGGCGCGCCCCACGGGATTATCGAGCTTCTTCATCAGCGCGCCCGCATCGCCCGCCGAAACCGGCTTGCCCGAGCCGCATAGATGCACATGCATATTGATGAGGCCTGGCATGAGATACGCCCCTGCCAGGTCGATGACCTCGGCACCTGCAGGCGCCTGCGTCACGGCACTCGGCCCCATCCACGTGATGAGACCGCGCTCAACGGCCACGGCCATATCGGGCTGCGGCTCCATATGTTCCGAACCATCCAGGACGGTCGCATTGATAAACAACGTGGAACGATCGGCAGACGCCATATCGAGCTCCTCCCTCACGATTAACTTGAACATTTGTCCATTATCATCTAATGCAGCGAACTAAAGTCAAACATATCGGTTAACGGAGGGAAGAGAGAGATGTAGGGACAAACGGAGACAGCGCGGCGTTGCTCTGGCCGTGCTGACGAAACATCTCAATCTGTAACAGATACGGCCCCAAACACCCCCCATATGTTACAGATTGAGATTTTCGGTCGTGCCTCCAGCCTTTGTCTCAATCTGTAACAGATAGACCGATTTTTGGCCATCAGATGTTACAGATCGAGATATTCCCAACCCCGTCGTCAAACGTCTAAATCTGTAACAAGTAGACAGGTTTTCGGCCTCTAGATGTTACAGATTGAGATCTTTTAGCGGCAGCCAACCTTCCGTCTTGATCTGTAACAGTTACGAGGCCAAACGGTCCCCTGTTGTTACAGATTGAGACGGTGCGCCTCAGCGCCCATACCACTGCCGCCTCCATTGCCCAGCCAAATCGGCCCGTCGCGGAATACCTGCTAGCCTCATCTTTTCAACCAGCTTCCCCGGATTCTTGAGCTCATCAAACGTAAACCGAAGCACCTTGTGCCCGAGCATTGTCAGATGAGACTCTCGCTGACGCTCTGCCACGAACGGGTCGACCGACTCCCGACCTTCGCCGTTCTGCAAGGTATACTTCCCCTTTCCGTCGAGCTCGCCAATCACGCACGTCCCGTCCTCGAGCCTCCAGAAATAATCGACCCGAAACACCTGGCTCGAATCGAGCGGATCGCGAAACTCCACCTGCAACTCCGGAACCGGAAAGCCGTATGCAATAAAGAATGCTCGGAACCGAGACTCGCCACCGTTTTCGGACAGGCCGTCCGCATGCGCCGCAATCACCTGAGCTCTGCGATACCCTCGTCTGCCCTCGCAATCGGCCTGAAGCCGATTGCAGAGGTCGTCGCGCGACATGCCCTTCGCCCGCAGCGCAGAATCGGCGATCGCCAGACCATACGAAAACGGCGCACGCAGCAGACAATCCTCCACCGTGCGCCAAAACGGCGTCACCCGCACGCCGCCGACGCGCTCAAGCGCACCCGCCGCCTGCGGACGCAAAAGCCGGCATCCTGCACTCAGCGGCACCGAGCAACCTGTCTTAACAAGAAATCGCGGCCCAAGCAGATCATTCGGCACCTCCAGACCCCACAAAAGTGCCGCGTCATAACCCCAAAACGCCCAATCGGGGTGAAACTCGGCAAGCCCCTTGATGGTCAACCGCGCCCGCTCCGGCGGCGTCAATGCATCCCATTCATGCTGAAAACAGAATAGGTGCGATTCGGGCTCCGCAATATCGTCTGTACCCACATGGCGCCGCAGCCACATGAGCTCGGCATTGTCGTGCGTCACAAGCAGCACGCCTTGTTCAGCCGCCTCCGTGAGTCTGGCAAGCATCCTATTCCGCGCCAAGGTGTTACGTGTTGCATGCTTGTGTTTGAGAACGGTATTAGACACTTCCATCACCACCACATCGGAGAAATGGGCCATCGCCGCTGTTGCCGCCGCTGACAAATGTCTTGATCTGCAACAGGAAGACAGTCTTTGAGCCTCTAGATGTTACAGATCAAGATCTTTCGGCACCGCGTCCAACCTTTGTCTCGATCTGTAACAGGTAGGTCGAATTTTGGCCTGGAGATGTTACAGATTGAGACATTCCCCCAGCCAGGTTCCAAACGTCTCGATCTATAACAGTTAAGCGTTCTCCAGGCCCCCAAACGTTACAGATTTAGACAAACCAGCAGAGCCCAATCATTCGTCTCGATCTGTAACAGTTAGACCGTGTTTTGACCGCCAGATGTTACAGATCAAGACAAACCGGCGGAGAACGACGCGGCGGCGCCAGTCCAACGAGCCCTACTCCCATTCCTGTTCGTAGATGTTGAGCGACTTCACATACCGTCCCTGGGCACCCATGATGTCGCGGACCAGCCTCAGAAAGAAGCTGATACACGAGGTGTCGAAACCATCTTCCAGATCTTCCGGATGAACGGCGCCAGGCCCGTCGACCGCCGTATCGCTCAGGCGCGCAATGTCGTAGAGGTAGAGCTGTCCCGCCGTCAGCCAAACATCGTCAACGCACGCGATGCGCACCGCAATCGCACCATCGCGCCAGTGCTCTTTTTGCACGATATGTGGGTCGTAGACATCAAAACGTCGGTCGGTGCGCGTGTCGCGCAGCGCGACCATACCAGTCACAGGATCCTTGTCCAAAATGCCAAAGCGCGAGAAATACTGCGTGTCGCGCACCTGTTCGAGCCGTCTGAGCGAAGCAGGCGAAAGCGACGTCGGCGGCTCGTCCACATACAGCTCAAGCAGCGTCTTGCCGTGGCAATAGGAGCGCTCAAACAGCAGCCAATCGGTAAATGCCATGTTATAGGCCATGATTTCGCTTTGCGAAGGCTCCTCGCAATAGCTGAGCCATGGATCGACTATCACTTCGAACTGTGTGCGCGCCGACTCCAAAAACTGGAACTTGCGCAGCATCCAAAACTGGGCCATGTCGGCAATATCGTTACCGACGGCCTCGGTCAGACGTCCCCGGTCCAAAACATAATCAGCCATGACATCCTCCTCAAACTGATGAACCTCAATTTGAGCTTACGAGGAGGGCAGGTGGTCGCCGCCAGCGCGGGCGAAATGGGCATAAGGCTGCAAACCAGATGCTGACCGAATACTTGACGGAACGCTTGACCGATACGTTATACCGAAGCAAAACCCCAGTTAAACATAGGCAAATAAACAGAGATTTTGAGCTTGTCAGCCGCAGCCATCACGAAAACAGCAAGGCACCGCGAGCCCGCACGTCAGCAAATGAGCAGTCAGACGTTAAGGGGTGTCCCCAACGACTAGACAAAAAAGCGCGTCCCCAATGACTAGTCGTTGGGGACGCTCTTGAATGACTACCTTACAGCCCCAAGGTCTCGGCGACCTCGGCGGCACAGGCAAGGGCATCGGCCATGGCGCTCACTACGAGCGAGCTGCCGTTGCGGGCGTCGCCGGCCACATACACCGGTGCGGCATCCGCAGCAACGCCATCCACGCGGGCCGCAAGGTGCGAGCCCTCGGAAGCCATCACAGGCAGCGAACGACCAGCGGTGGCAACAGGCACGCCGACAGCTTCGAACACGCTGTGTTCCGGACCCGTAAAGCCGCAGGCGATGAGCACCAGCTGGGCCGGCACCTCATGCTCGGAGCCCGCAATGCGTTCAGGCTTGCCGGCCGACCAATCCAGATCGACCACGCGCAGGCCCGCTGCCGCGCCCTTCTTGTCCAGCAGTACCTCGAGCGTATCCACGCCCCAGGCACGCATCTCACCGCCCATGACAGCGATAGCCTCCTGCTGACCGTAGTCGGTCTTCTTAACGTTGGGCCACTGCGGCCAAGGGTTGCTCGCCGCACGCTTATCGGGCGCGGCCGGCAGGAACTCAAACTGGCGCACGCTGCGCGCACCCTGGCGCACCGCGGTACCCACGCAGTCGTTGCCGGTATCGCCGCCGCCAATGACCACAACGTCCAGGCCGCGCGCGTTCACCGCGGGCTCACCGCCATCGAGCACCGAGACGGTCGAAGCCGTCAGGTAGTCCACGGCATACACCACGCCTGGGGCATCCACATTCGTAGCCGAAAGACCGCGGGGCGCACGTGCGCCAGCAGCCACAACGACAGCGTCAAAGCCATCGAGCTTGGCTGCCACCGCAGGGTCCGTCACATCGGCACCCAGCTCAAACACAATGCCCAGCTCGCGCATAAGTGCCACGCGACGCTCGACCACAGACTTCTCGAGCTTCATGTTGGGAATGCCGTACATGAGCAGGCCGCCCGGGCGGTCGTCACGCTCAAACACCGTCACGCGGGCACCGCGACGCGCGAGCTCCCACGCAGCCACCAGACCAGCAGGACCGGAGCCCACCACGGCGACCGAGGGCGCGCCCTCCCCTGCCGGCTCAAAGCGACGCGGGCCGCCGTTTGCCCATTCGTGGTCGCTGATCGCGCGCTCGTTATCGTGAATCGTTGTGGGCTGGCCATCGACCGAACCCAGGTTGCACGCGGCCTCGCACAGCGCCGGGCACACACGACTCGTAAACTCAGGCATGGGCGAAGTGAGCGACAGACGCTCGGCAGCCTCGTCCCAGCGGCCGCGGTACACCAACTCATTCCACTCGGGAATCAGGTTGTGCAGCGGGCAGCCGCTGGGGCGTGCCTTGCCAAAGCTCGCGCCCATCTGGCAAAACGCCACGCCACACATCATGCAGCGGCTCGCCTGGGCGCGACGTGCGTCGTCATCGAGCTCCACGTACAGCGGATCAAAATCATGGCTGCGCTCCTCCACGGGGCGAAGCTCGTGGGTCACGCGATCGATATCAAGAAAAGCACCGGGCTTGCCCATGGCACTTACGCCTCCTTCTTGGTCGAAGCAACAGAGCTGGCAGCCACGGGCGCAGCGCCCGCGGCACCGCCCGCGACATCGAAGCGAGCGACATCCGCGGCGCTCGCGCGACCGGTCACAATGTCAAACGCCAGCTCCTCTGCCTGTGCATGCGTCTTGCCCACGGCCTCGGCCGCAGCGACAATCGCCAGCACGCGCTCGTACTCGGTCGGAATGACCTTCACAAAGTGCTTGCTCATCGTCTCAAAGCTGTAGAGCAGCTTAATACCGCGCGGGCTCTGCGTCGCGTCCACGTGCTCCTGGATGAGCGCACGAATCTGCGCCAGCTCGCCGGCCGTCGGGGCCTTGAGCTCAACGCTCTCGTGGTTCACACGGGCATCGAGCGTGCCGTACTGGTCAAAGACATAGGCCACGCCACCCGTCATGCCGGCGGCGAAGTTCTGCCCGACCTCGCCCAGGATGAGCGCCAGACCGCCCGTCATGTACTCGCAGCCATGGTTGCCGCAGCCCTCGACCACCACGGTGGCGCCGGAGTTGCGCACGCCAAAGCGTTGGCCGGCCAGGCCGTTAATAAAGCCGCGGCCGCTCGTGGCGCCAAAGAATGCAACGTTGCCCACGATGATGTTCTCGTCGAACTTGTAGGTCGCATGCGGGTTGGGGCGCACCGACACCTCGCCGCCCGAAAGGCCCTTGCCAAAGTAGTCGTTGGCGTCGCCGCACACGTTGAGCGTAATGCCGCGCGGCAGGAAGGCACCAAAGCTCTGACCGGCCGAACCATCGCAATCGATGGTGATGGAGCCGGCGGGCAGACCCTCGGGATGTGCCTTGGTCACCGCGTTGCCCAGGATGGTGCCCACGCAGCGGTTGACGTTGGCGATATCGGCGCGGAAGCGAATCGGACGCAGGTGCGCACGGGCATCGGCCGTATAGGGCACAAACAACGTGGAGTCGAGCGTCTTGTCGAGCTCGCTGTCCGCGGCCATCTGCGGCAGGAAGTGGCGACCGTCGGCACCCGGGATATGAGCGCCGAACTCGCAGGTCGCGCTCGCCAGCACGGGCGACAGATCGAGCAGGTTGGCCTTGCGGTTGCCCGGGACCTCGAGCTGGCGCAAGCACTCGGGATGGCCGACCATCTCGTCGACGGTGCGGAAGCCCAGGCTCGCCATGACCTCGCGCAGCTGCTCGGCAACAAAGAGCATAAAGTGCTCAACGTGCTCGGGCTTGCCGCGGAAGCCGCGACGCAGGCGGCAGTTTTGCGTGGCGATGCCGGCCGGGCAGGTATCCTGCTGGCAGTCGCGCTGCATGAGGCAGCCCATGGAGATGAGCGGCATGGTCGCGAAGCCAAACTCCTCGGCGCCCAGCAGACAGGCGACGGCAACATCGGTGCCGTCCATGAGCTTGCCGTCGGCCTCGAGCACCACGCGCGAGCGCAGGCCATTTTGAAGCAGCGTCTGCTGGGCCTCGGCAAGGCCGAGCTCCAGCGGCAGGCCCGCATGCCAGATGGAATCGCGCGCCGCGGCACCCGAGCCGCCGTTATGGCCGCTAATCAAGATCTTGTCTGCAGCACCCTTGGCCACACCGGTGGCGATGGTGCCGACGCCGGCCTCGCTGACCAGCTTGACCGACACGCGTGCGCCGGGGTTGGCGTTCTTAAGGTCAAAGATCAGCTCCGCCAGGTCCTCGATGGAGTAGATGTCATGGTGCGGCGGAGGCGAGATCAGGCCGATGCCGGGCGTGGACTGACGGACCTCGGCGATCCAGGGGTAGACCTTCTTGCCGGGCAGGTGGCCGCCCTCGCCGGGCTTGGCGCCCTGGGCCATCTTGATCTGAATCTCGAAGGCGCTGCACAGGTAGCGGCTCGTCACGCCAAAGCGCGCGCTTGCCACCTGCTTGATGGCGGAGTTCTTGGAGTCACCGTTAGCCAGCGGGGTCTCGCGGCGCGGATCCTCGCCGCCCTCGCCGGAGTTGGAACGGCCGTGCAGGCGGTTCATGGCGATGGCCATGCACTCGTGCGCCTCTTTGCTGATGGAACCGTACGACATGGCGCCGGTGTTAAAGCGGCGAACGATGTTGAGCGCGGGCTCCACCTCGTCGAGCGAAACCGGCGTGCGGTCGCTGGCATCAAAGTCCAGCAGGTCGCGCAGGCGCACGGCGCGGCCGGTGCGATGCAGGCGGGTGCTGTACTCCTTAAAGGTGTCGTAGCTGTCCTCACGGCAAGCGGTCTGCAGCAGGTAGACGGTCTGGGGGTCAATCAGGTGATCCTCGCCACCGAGCGGACGCCACTTGGTCAGACCCAGCGTAGGCAGCTGATCGGGAGCCGGGCTCTTAAGGATGGCGAGCGCGGCATCGTAGCGCTCGTTTTGCTCGCATTCGACGTCCTCGACACCCATACCGCCCACACGGCTCACCGTGCCGGCGAAGTACGCGTTGACGAACTCCGACGTAAAGCCCACGGCCTCGAAGATCTGCGCCGAATGGTAGCTCTGCACCGTGGAGATGCCCATCTTGGACATGATGGAGACGATGCCGGCGGTCGCAGCCTTGTTGTAGTTGGCGATGCCCTGCTCGGCCGTCACGTCTAGGTCGCCGCGTGCCGCCAGATCACGGATGCACGCATGCGCGTTGTACGGATAGACGCCGCTCGCGGAGTAGCCCACCAGCGCCGCAAAGTCGTGCGGGGACACGGCGTCACCACACTCCACCACGATGTCGGCAAAGGTACGCACGCCGGCGCGGATCAGGTGGTTGTGCACGCAGCCCACGGCGAGCAGCGACGGCACGGGTACCTCGCCCGCAGCGGCACGATCGCTCAACACCACGATGTTCACGCCGTCGCGGACCGCAGCCTCAACGTCCTCGGCAAGCTGCTTGAGCGCAGCCTGCAGTGCGCCCTCGCCGGCATCGCGGCGGTACACGGCACGGAAGCGACGGGTCTTAAAGCCCACGCGGTCGATGGCGCAGATACGCTCGAACTCCTCCTCGCTCAGCAGCGGACGCTCCAGGCGCACCAGCTGGCAGGCCGTGCGGGAGTCCTCGAGCAGGTTGCCGTGGTTGCCCAGGTAGAGCGTGGTCGAGGTGACCATGTGCTCGCGCAGGGCATCGATCGGCGGATTCGTGACCTGGGCGAACAGCTGATAGAAGTAATCGAAGAACGAACGCGTCTTCTTGGACAGGCAGGCCAGCGGCGCGTCGATGCCCATCGAGGCGAGCGGTGCCTTGCCCTGCTGGGCCATGGGACGCACGACCTCGTCAACATCATCCCAGTGATACCCGAGCTTGGCCATACGCACGGCGGCGGGCACCTCGGCGTCCTCGGCGGACGTTGCCGCAACGGGCTCATCAAGCGCGTCAACGGTCAGCGTCTCCTCGGCAATCCAGTCGCGGTAGGGCTTTTCCTTGGCATAGCGGGCGCGCAGCTCATCGTTGTAGATCACGCGGCCGCGGGCAAAGTCGACCTCGAGCATCTGGCCCGGCCCCAGACAGCCGCTCGTCAGGATGTTCTCGGGGCTCACCTCGATGGTGCCCACCTCGCTTGCCAGCATAAAGCGACCGTCGCGCGTCACATAGTAGCGGGCGGGGCGCAGACCGTTGCGGTCGAGGGCGGCACCCAGCGTGCGGCCGTCGGTAAAGGCGATGGCGGCAGGGCCGTCCCACGGCTCCATGAGCATGGACTGGTATGCGTCGTAGGCGCGGCGCTCCTCACTCAGGCTGTCGTTGTGGTCCCACGGCTCGGGCAGCAGCATGGACGCGGCACGCGTGAGCGGGCGACCGTTCATGACCAAAAACTCGAGCACATTGTCCAGAATCGCGGAATCGGAGCCCTCGCGGTTGATGATGGGCATCACGCGCTCAAGATCGTGCTGCAGCACGGGGCTATACAGATTGGGCTCGCGGGCGCGAATCCAGTTGACGTTGCCCTTGAGGGTGTTGATCTCGCCGTTGTGGATGATAAAGCGGTTGGGGTGCGCGCGCTCCCAGCTGGGCGTGGTGTTGGTGGAGTAGCGCGAGTGGACGAGCGCCACGGCCGTCTTGACGGCGGCGTCGTTGAGATCGATGAAGAAGCGGCGCATCTGCGTGGCAACCAGCATGCCCTTGTACACGATGGTGCGCGAGCTCATGGAGCACACGTAGAAGATCTTGTCGCGCAGGGCAAACTCGGCGTCGGCCTTCTTCTCGATGGTGCGGCGGCACACGTACAGGCGACGCTCAAAGGCATCGCCGGCGGGCGTGTCGTCCGGACGGCCCAGGAAGGCCTGCAGGATAGTAGGCATGCAGGCGCGGGCCGTCGCGCCCAGGTCGTGCGGATCGACCGGCACCTCACGCCAAAAGAGCAGTGGCACGCCGGCCTCGGCGCAACCCTCCTCAAACACGCGACGGGCATCCTCTACGCCCTTGTCGTCCTGCGGGAAGAACAGCATGGCCACGCCATAGTCGCCCTCTGCCGGCAGAATCTGGCCGCACTTTTGAGCCTCTTTACGGAAAAAGTGATGCGGAACCTGGAACAAGATGCCAGCGCCGTCGCCGGTGTTCTTCTCGAGTCCCGTGCCGCCGCGGTGCTCCAAGTTGACCAGAATGGACAGCGCATCGTCCAGAATCTGGTGATGGCGCTCGCCGTTGATATCGGCAAGCGCGCCGATGCCACATGCATCGTGGTCGAATTCGGGGCGATAAAGGCCCTGCTGCTGAGCGGAATCTGCCTGCATCGCGATCCTCCCCTAGGTGTTAGACAGTCAATTGACTAGGCATACTAGGTGCATCGCCGGTCCGTTGTGTTTCCCGCCCGTTTCGAAACAATCGCGTAACGCGCGCCCTACGAGTGGACACCGCCGACCTCAAGGGCGGCAACAAGGACCCCAAATTCGACCTGTAAGCTCACCGCTTCAAACATCTCAATCTGTAACAGGAAGACCCAATTTCGACGACTAGCTGTTACAGATTGAGATGTTTTTGAGAGACGGCTCCGAATGTCTCAATCTGTAACACGAAGGGCCGGTTTTGGCGGTCAGCTGTTACAGATCGAGATTTTCCATAGGACCATTTCTTCCTGTCTCGATCTGTAACACCTAGACCCAATTTCCATCCCCAGTTGTTACAGACCAAGACATTTCGGCAGTCCCCTTTCACTATCCTGTCCAAATACAGCAATTTTGTTAGTCATGGTTAACTTTTGAGCCTAAAACGGGTATCATTTGCGGCGTCAAGCAAACGGCACACAGGAGCGCACCATGCTCAACCATCTCAAACATCACTTTGGCTCCCCGCGCACCGGTGGCCACGGCGGACTCGACATCGCACGGCATATCGGCCCCGGACTGCTCGTGACCGTCGGCTTTATCGACCCGGGCAACTGGGCCTCCAATATGGCCGCGGGCTCGCAGTTTGGCTACGCGCTGCTGTGGATCGTCACGCTGTCCACGATCATGCTCATCGTGCTGCAGCACAACGCGGCGCACTTGGGCATCGCCACGGGCATGTGTCTCGCCGAGGCCACGACGCGCCACCTGCCCCGCCTCGTCGGGCGTGCGATACTCGGCAGCGCGTATCTAGCCACGGTCGCCACCGCCATGGCCGAAGTCCTGGGCGGTGCGATCGCGCTTCAAATGCTCTTTGGCCTGCCCGTACGCGCCGGCTGCGTCATCGTGGCGGCGGCATCGATTGCCATGCTCATGACAAGCTCCTACAAACGCGCCGAGCGATGGATCATCGCCTTCGTGGGCGTGGTGGGACTTTCGTTTTTAGCCGAGCTTGCACTAGTCAAGGTCGACTGGCCGCAAGCCGCCACAAGCTGGATCACACCCAGTATGCCCACCGGCTCGGCCGCGATTATCGTAAGTGTCCTAGGCGCGGTCGTTATGCCCCACAACCTCTTCCTGCACTCCGAGGTCATCCAATCCATGCACTTCGAAGGCCAAGGCGAGCAGGTTATCGAAGAACGTCTGCGCTACGAGCTCTTCGACACGCTCTTTTCGATGGGCGTGGGCTGGGCAATCAACTCGGCCATGGTCATCCTGGCCGCAACGACCTTCTTTGCGCACGGCATTGTCGTTGACGACCTCGCCGTCGCAGCGGCTACACTCTCCCCCATTCTGGGCCCGGCAAGCTCGACCATCTTTGCGGTGGCACTGCTGTTTGCGGGACTATCGAGTAGTGTGACGGCGGGCATGGCGGCGGGAACCATCATCGCGGGCATGTTCGACGAGGAATACGACATCCACGACCGACATTCCTCGATCGGGGTGGCGGCCTGCTTCGTCGGCGCAGTGGCGGCGTGCTTGGTCGTCCCGAATCCTTTTGAGGGTCTCATTTGGAGTCAGGCGCTGCTGTCGCTTCAGCTGCCAATTACGGTCTTTGCGCTCATACGACTCACCAGCTCACGCCGCGTCATGGGCAAATACGCCAACTCGCGCCCGCTCAACGCGCTGCTCGTAGGGATCGGCACCATCGTGACGATTCTCGATGTCGTGTTGTTGACAGGAATGTAATGAGACGGGGCACCTACCCAGGCAAACGTCTCGATCTGTAACATCTAGACATCAAAAGCGGGTCTAGATGTTACAGATCGAGATCATTCCGAGGGACAGCTCCGTTTGTCTCAATCTGTAACACGTAGGCCCCGTTTTCACTGCTAGATGTTACAGATTAAGACAAACGGTCGGCTGGACTCACGACAGACAGGATCGGCTAACGGCAACCGTAATCCCTTGGGGACGGAGGAAAAGGGTCCCGGCCGGAATATCCGACCGGGACCCTTGGACAGAGCTATGTGTTGCTGCAAGTCGTGTGTCTGCGAGTTACTCCTCGACGAGCTCAAACTGATCGGGACCGACGCCGCAAACCGGGCACACGTAGTCCTCGGGCAGCTCGGGCGTGTCGACCTCAACCTCGTAACCGCAAACGATGCACACGAACTTGTACGTCTTCTTCTCCTCAGCCATGATGTTCTCCTCTCGAACGTGACTGCTGGTGTACTTGCTTATTAGTATATATTCTCAATAATATAATGCAAGTATTTTTAAAACATTTCTAGCCTTGATACGAGGACGCCTTCGGAGGCGTCTTGCCCTTCAGGACCTTATGGTAGTAATCGTAGGTGAGCGGCGTCTCGCCGCTCAGGCGCTCGGCATCCTCAACCTCGCCAATAAAGATCAGGTGCGTGCCCACGTCAACAGTGTCAATCAAACGGCAGCTAAACAAGGCCGCCGCGTGCTCGGGCACATAGGGCATGCCCAGAGCCGTCTCGCGGGTCTCGTATTTGGCAAACTTGTCATAGTCGCTGCTGGTGCGAAACCCAAAGTTGCCAATGTAGAGCATATCGGCCGTCTGATCGATCACGGTCAGCGCAAAGGCCTTGGCAGACGAGATAACACCAGACGTGACATTTTCCTTGTTCACGGCAACCGAGATGCGCGGCGGCGCGGACGTCACCTGCACCGCCGTGTTGATGACGCAGCCGGCACGCAGCCCGTCGGCCGCGGCACTCACCACATACAGGCCGCTCGGCATCGTAAAGAACGCAGTTTTGTCCATAATGATCACTCCCCTAACCCGGGTTGGAACCTCATGGATGTATGTACCCACAAAAAAGGCGACGTCCATACCGGACGCCGCCTTTGAGACATATGTGTCAGAACAGTAAGCAAGATGGAACGCCCGCAGTTGCGGTGAAATAGGGACTGAATAGCCCCTCAAACAGGCAAAACAGTCCGTATTCCACCGCAACTTATACAGAGCGCCTAGCGATTACGCTCCTTCAGCGCGCGATCGATTTCGCGCTGAACGTCGCGTTTGGCCATGTCTTCACGCTTGTCGTAGAGCTTCTTGCCGCGGCCTAGGCCCAACAGCAACTTTACGCGACCATCGGTATTAAAGTAGAGCTCCAACGGCACCAGCGCATAGCCGCGGTTGCGCAGTTTGCCGTCAAGAAAATCAATCTCCTTGCGATGCAGCAACAGGCGGCGACGACGATCGGGATCACGGTTCCACACACCACCGTGGCTGTAAGGGTGAATGTGCAGGCCCACCAGCCAGCACTCGCCGCCGCGAATCAGCGCAAAGGTATCAGCGATCTGACAGGCGCGCTCGCGAATCGACTTGACCTCGGTACCGCTCAGCTCAATGCCGCATTCGAACGTCTCGTCGATAAAATACTCGTGATGCGCCGAGCGATTCTTGGAAATGAGCTTGCGTTCACGCTTACTGGGCATCGCCGGCCTCCTTGACGCCGTCGGCTCCCTTGTCGGCGCCTGCGCGCTTTGCCTTGCGCTCGGCGTTGAGCTCGGCATCGCTCTCGCGCACCAGCTTAATGATTGCCGCGCAGGCCTCCTCGCCCACCAGGTCGCGGGCACGGACCGTCAGACGCGTAGCCTCCTGCTTGTCGCCGTCGCCCGCAGCGTCGGTCGCACACATGATCAGGCAGATGGCAATCTCGGCCGAAGGCGAGGTCGGCACGCCTTGCAAGGCCAGTTCACCCATCACGTGGTCGTCGCTCTCATCGGCGGCATCGGGATAGGCAGTATGGATCTTGTTGAGCAGGCGCGTCGTATGCGCATCGCCAGGAGCCAAGCGCAGTGCCAGACGCGCGCAACCCACGGCCGCCGAGACGTTCTCGGTCTCGGGCTCAAGGAAATACTGGCCCAAGTTGGCGTAGGCGCGGGCGGCGCACTTGCCGTCGCTCGCACGCTCTAGCACCGAAAACGAAAGCGATGCCCACTCCTGCTTGTCCTCGAGAGCGCGGAACAGCTCGGCAAGATCCAGTCGGTAGTTGCAGTTCATGGGGTCCCAGCGAACGGCCTGCATCAAGGCGTTGCGAGCACTCACATAATCCTGCTGGCGAATGTAGGCAAACGCCATGTCGGAATACAGACGATCAAAGGGCACCTCGACCTGCACCAGCTCGCGCGGATCCTTTTCCACACGACGGTAGGCCAGACGCTCAAACTTGCTATCGAAGCTAAAGTACTGGCGGTTCTCCTCCGTCTTGCACTCGGCATCGATATACTCCTCGGCGAGCTCAACCAGACGCTCCAACAGCGGCGTCGCCGTGGCCAAGTCTCCCTGCGCCAGGTAATTCTCGGCATACGTAATGTCTTGTAGGCTGATGGGCAGGTCCATGGTAACTCCTCGGTCCGGGTGAAACGCGGCTCATTCCACACATGCGGCGTATACACAAAACCCGGGTCTCTTGCGAGGCCCGGGCGTTCATTTTGTGGTAGCCCGTACCAGATTCGAACTGGTGATCTCCGCCTTGAGAGGGCGGCGTCCTAAACCGCTAGACGAACGGGCCATATGTAGCAAATGCAATGGCTGGGATGGAGGGAGTCGAACCCCCATTGACGGAACCAGAATCCGCTGTCCTGCCATTAGACGACATCCCAATGACTGCATCGCTGCGCTCGGCTGTGCCTTTGCGCAAGAAAGAAATATACGGGAAGTCCTGCCATGACGCAAGCCCCAATTTTGACTTTTTTGAAATTCGGTCAAATTGGCCTAATTTCGTCCAACCCGTGAAGGACCTGTGAAGCCAAACCGCATGCAAGGGGGCAAAATGCCGCAAGCGCACCATAGCTACCGTTGGCAGATTCTACCGTGAAAACGATAGCACCAGGCAACACAATCGAAGTATCAATGATCGCGTAGATATCGAGGCACCATGGACGAAGAGCTTGATTACCTATGGGAGACCCTGGGCCTCGAGATCACTGCCGACCTTTGGCCCGAACGGGACAAAATTCACCCCACGTTACGCCCCGCCATTACTGTGGTGCAGGCAAAATACCGCCGTGCATCCTTTTTGATCATGCGGATGTCATGGCACGCGGGACTCCCCGACCTTAAGCGAATCCAGGCAAGCCTCGTCGAGTTGTCCGGCATGCCGACCGTCATATCCGAGGCGCACCTGGAGCAGCGCCAGCGCGAGCGACTGCAACAGCAGCGGATTCCCTTTATCTGCCCCGGCGTTCAGGCATATCTGCCCTTTATGGACGAGGAGTACTGGAGCGGCAAGCCCAACAAACACGTAAAGGTCTACGATCCGCACGAATGGGCACAGCTGGCGGACTGACTGGGGCAGGCCCGCCGGCGGAAAGTGCGTCCCAGATTTCAAGCTCAAACTGGTCCCTACTTTCCCGTCGAGCCCTCAACCGGAAACCGTGTCCCGCAATCGAAGCTCAGAATGGGACGTGCTTTCCGCAACCGGCCACTTTGGGAAAGTGCATCCCATTCTGGAAGCGAATTCCGGGTCGCACTTTCCGCAGCCGCTACAGCAACGCCGCGGCCCAAGCCGATTCCCTAAAGCCGGGAATCGCAAAGTCGTCGCCCACCAGCAGCGGACGCTTGACCAGCATGCCGTCGGTCGCCAGCAGCTCATAGCACTCCCGATCCGTCATGCCCGCATCCAGACGCGCCTTCAGGCCCAGCTCTCGATATTTCATGCCCGACGAATTAAAGAAGCGCCGCACCGGCAGCCCCGAACGAGCAATCCAGGTCGCAAGCTCATCGGCCGTGGGGTTGTCCAAAACGATATCGCGGTCGATATACTCTACCCCATGTTCGTCCAGCCATGCCTTGGCCTTCTTACAGGTCGAGCACTTGGGATATTCAACAAACAGTACGGTCATGGGAATCCTCCGAATATAGATCGGCCAACGCAGGCACACGCCACACGAGGCGCCTTCGTACGATGGGCCAATTGTAGCCCACGGGTCACACGCTAAACGAACCGTACCCCGAATCCGCGTTTGATGAACGGCAGCAGCTCCATTGCCTCGGGCGTGATATGGCCCGCAACGTTCATGCGCTCGTCACCGGGAAGATCGACCCGCGCAATCTCAAGCTCGCCTTCGTAGCGCCCATATCCGCTATTACTCACAGCGATCGACCCCGCCTTTCGTGGCAGGCCGGCTCCGGCATCCGTCGGCACGGAATCCGGCTTAAGCTTCGTACGTGACTCCTGAGACCTAAAGATGAGGACGCTCGAGTCGGGCCGGTCGTGATGAATCTGCCCGCGCACATAGGCATAACCGAGCTCAAGCTCGCATTGCAGGTCCACGTATCCGGCGGAAACTTGAGCAAACTGCGCCCAGCCCGCATCGGAAAGATCGGGGTCGCCGACCAACACAATGTCGCAATCGGCGCCATGTGCAAGCTCAAGCATATTGAGGGCAACCTTTGACGCGCGACCGCGCTGCGCCTCGACCGTCGGCAGTCCCTCGAATACCGGCCCGCGAACGTTAGCATCACCCGGCACAAAAGCCATGATTTCGAATCCAAGCGCCGCAAGACGAAGATTCACCCGAGCAATGTCCTCCAGAGCTAAACCGGTATAAGGCTTGGGGTAAAAATTGTGGCAGGCGGCAAAACGAGTCACATCGGCACCGGCCTCACGCCACGATGCGATTTCATCAGAACTCACCGTCGATGCATTAACCACAATGCGAAATACACCGGACAGCTCCGCGACCCGCTGGGCGCTAAAGCCATAGTCCAAACGAAGGTATTCCAACCCCAGATCGCGCAGGTCCTCAATGCGCTCAAGCCCGAGCAAATCGCACGTGCGAGGCCCCACATCGGCAATCAGCGCAATGCCGCGGGCGGAAAGCAGCGACAGCACATGACGGACCTTATCGGTATACGCCGCTCCCCCATCCTCGGGAATATGCAGCGAGGTGAACGCGTAGCGCGCACCCGCCGCGGCGCCACGCTCAATCGTCCGCTCAATATCCTGCAAAGGGCTGGAAAGATAAATTGAAATACCCGTTTTCACGCTTCAAAGCTCCTTTAAAAAAGGCCGGCGGAGCAGCTAGCCCCGCCGGCACAACCATAACATCAAGAAATCTGCCGCGCGCCGCGAACCCCGAGCAACACGGCTCGCGATATCAAACTACTCGCCAAAGAACTCGTTGATCTTCTGCTCGTCGACGCCAAAGAACCACGTCAGGACAAAGCCGGCGGCATAGGCAAGCAGCATAGCGGCAACGTAGCCGAGCTGCTGGCCAGGAACGACGATCAGCAGGCCAAACAGACCGGAAACGCCCTGAGAAACCGTGCCGATGTGAAGCAGCGCCGCGAGCGCGCCGCCAAATCCGGCACCCAGGCAGGCCGTCACAAACGGACGAACGAGCGGCAGCGTAACAGCATACATCAGAGGCTCGCCCACACCCAGGATTCCAACGGGAATGGACTCTGCGACGTACTTCTTGAGCTTGGCGTTCTTGGTCTTAAAGTACAGCGCCAAACCGGCACCGACCTGGCCGCCGCCAGCCATCATAAGGATGGGAAGCAGGTAATTGATACCCTTGGTAGCGCCGTCGGGATCGTTGAGCATAGCGTGGATCGGCGTGAGCGCCTGATGCAGGCCGACGGACACCAGCGGCAAGAAGCCTGCCGACAGGATATAGCCGCCCAGGACGCCCAGCTTCTCGAAGATAAAGGTCAAAACGCTAAAGATGGCAGTCGTCAGCCATGCGCCAACCGGCTGGATGACGAGCATCAGAGCAAAGGCGCCGATGATGAGCACCAGCAGCGGGGACAAGAACGTGTCGAGTGCGTTGGGCATAACCTTGCGAATCTGACGCTCCATCCAGGCAAAAAATGCGCCAGCGATGAGAGCCGCGATCATGCCGCCCGCTGCGGGGTTGTACTGCGCACTGGTGAGCGGCAGCAGAATGGCAGTGGCAGGATCAGCCGCGCCAGGCGCAAGCAGGGGCATGGCACTGTTGGCGATACACATCATGCCGGCGATGCCGCCCAGCGCAGCGGAGCCACCAAACTCACGTGCCGCGTTATAGCCCACCAAGATGGGCAGATAGGCAAACAGGGCCCAGCCCATGGAACGAATGCCCTGGTACCACCACTCGCCTGCAAGCGCGCCTGCCGTCGAGACGTTAATGACGTTGCAGATACCGTTGATGAGGCCAGCCGCAATGATGCCGGGAAGCAGGGCGACGAAGACATTGGAAATCTTCTTGAGGAAGGCCTGAACCGGCTTGGACTCGTACTTGGCCTTCTGCGCGGCCTTGTTTGTGGCCGCAGCGTCAACCACGCTCTCGTCAGCAACGCCTTTCGCAAGGCCGGTGAGCTTGGAGAACTCCTCGAGCACCTTATTCACCTTGCCCGGACCCAGCACGATCTGCATCGTGTCGTCCTCGACCAGGCCCATCACGCCGTCGAGTGCCTTAATGCCCTCCGTGTCGACGTTGCCCGTGTCTTTGACGGTCACGCGCAGGCGCGTCATGCACGCCGCGTTTGCGAGCACGTTGTCTTTACCGCCCAAAAGGTCCAGCAGCTTTTGAGCCAGCTCTTTGTTCGTCATAACTCCTCCTTGTATTGGGTATCTCGTCTGGATGTCATATCAGCTCACGCCGCGCACCTATTGGGCATCGGCATTGCTCTTCTCATGGCCACTCACCGCAGCACGGACATGGCCTCGCGCACACTCAAGAGCCACCGCAGCCTGCTCGGCATCGCAGTCCAGCAGTACCGAGACAATAGCGGTTTTTACGTGGCCACCGGCATCTGCAAGCGCCTGAACAGCGCGCTCGCGCGTGCAGCCGGTCGCCTCCATCACGATGTTCTGGCCGCGCACCACCAACTTCTCGTTCGTCTGCTGCACATCGACCATCAGGTTTTGGTATACCTTGCCGATCTTGACCATGGCACCGGTCGAAATCATGTTGAGAATGAGCTTTTGAACCGTTCCCGCCTTGAGCCTCGTTGAGCCGGTCAGCACCTCGGGACCGGGCACGGGCTCAATGGCAAGATCTGCGCTCTCCCCGATCTTCGACCCTTGGTTGCAGGCAATTGCAATGGTCTTGCACCCAGTTGCCTTGGCGTACGCAAGG
Source organism: uncultured Collinsella sp. (assembly GCA_900549085.1). Lineage (GTDB taxonomy): Bacteria > Actinomycetota > Coriobacteriia > Coriobacteriales > Coriobacteriaceae > Collinsella. The sequence goes on from URMO01000002.1 coordinate 70,469, forward strand.
CCGCCCACCACATAGGGAGTACGGCCGCTTGCCGCCAGGCCAACGACAAGATCCTTGTCCGAGAGTCCACGCTCCCGCAGGTCGCTCGCGCCAAGCTCCTCGCTGTCTTCGGCACCTTCGACAGCCTTGATAAACGCCGTCTCGCCTCCGGCAATGAGCCCGACAATCAGATCGGGTGACACGCCAAACGTGGGCGGACACTCCGAAGCGTCGAGTACGCCCAGACGACCGCTGGTGCCTGCGCCCATGTAAAAGACGCGCCCGCCGCGCTCGAGTGTCTCAGCAGCCCAGTCGATTGCCATGGCAACCTGGGGCAACACTTTCGTGACCGACTGGACGGCACGAAGATCCTCATCGTTCATCGTCGTGACGATTTGCAGCGATGTCATCGTATCGAGGTCCATTGACCTTTGATTACGCTGTTCGGTCGTGAATTTTGTTAAATCGAGCATTTCATTCACCTCATCTTTCCTGTTTCTCGATGTAGTTTTGCTTTATGACATGCGTCGCCCGTTCGTAGTCGCTGGCAACGTAAGCAGCGTACAGGGCATCGACAACCATAAGCTGGGCCATACGCGAAGCCATGGCACCGCTGCGGACCAAGGGTTCACTCGCAGCGACGCCGAGCACGGCATCGGCCATGGTGGCAAGCTTGGATGATCCATCTACTTTGGTAACGGCCACAACGGGACAGTTGTGACGTTGAGCCTCGGCGGTGCAGTCCAGCACCTCTTGCGTCAAGCCCGAGTAGCTAAAGGCGATTGCCATATCGCCCTCATGCATGTTCTTGGCACATAAGAGCTGATCATGCCAGTCGTCGTACAGATGGCACTCTTTGTCGACACGCATGAGCTTTTGCGCCAGGTCGTGCGCGACCAAACGAGAGGCACCAATACCGAACAGATTGACCGCGCGCGCCCGCTTAAGACGGGCCGCGCATCGCTCCAAGACGGTGTAATCGAGCGTTCGCGCCGTCGCCTCGATCGTGCGCACGTTGCTTTTCATCACCTTCCCCACGATACGTTCGACGCTGTCATCCATGGAGATATCCTCGAGGGCTATGTCTTTCTTGTCACCTAAGAGCGCCAGCTCGGCAATCAGTTCGCGCTGGAACTCCTTGTAGCCCGCAAAACCCAAACGCTTGCAAAAGCGCAAAATGCTCGAGGGCGAGGAGAACGTGACATCGGCAAGACCGCGGACGGACAGCCCGACCACCTCGTGCGGATGAGCGCTTACATATGCGATGACATTGCGTTCCGCCGGGCTCGCGCTGAGCTCACGCTCGCGAAGCCGCAAAAGCAATCCGTTTGCCATCTCAAACACCTCCGTTGAGAAGAATTAAAGACCAACGAACGATTCGTACCGGATACAAACAGCTTTTGCGGTACATTGTGCCGCATCGTGGCGCACAAAGGGCGAGCGTTCTACCGCTCGCCCCTCAAATCCGACCGCTCGGAAATACGCGCGACACAAAATAATTCAACAAGGTCGCATTATCAGAAACGGGTTTGTTACCGGCTAGCGCCTCGCATGGGCGCCGATCGGCCGAGTCGCATGGCGCACCAACGCCGCCGCCAGCAATACCAACAGCATGGCGGTGACATAGCCCGCAGCATCGAATCCTAAATCGATAACGTCGAAATGCCTGCCGGGAACAAAGATCTTATGTACCTGATCGCCAACGGAGCAGGCGGCGCAAAAGAGCAATACGGGCACGCAACGGGAGCATACGCTCCACGGACGCCTGGAAAAGCAAACCACGACCACGGAGGCGAATAATCCGACGAAGAAAAACTCTACGGTATGGGCAACGCGACGGACGTTCGTGCCCGCCCACATGCGAATGGAAGCAAGTCGGCCAGACCGGACATTCGAGGCAGCCGAATCGGTGCCCCCGGTCATTCCGTTCTCCGCCTGAGCTTCACCCGTGGCATCGACAGCCTGAACGCCCGTAGCCTGGCCCTCCACCACACGCGCGGTAGACTCGCTCAGCAACGACGTCTCCACCGCATTTTGCTCCGTCAGCACCCAGATGCCCGCCAGCGTTGCAGCGAACAGAACGATCGCGGTCCATCCGAGTATCTGTTTTACGCGCGCCAAGGGCCAACCTCCTTTTTTGAATATCAGCGAGTGTAGCCCCAAATGGCATCGTCACCGTATCAAAATTTGAATCGCAACAGGAAGCGACAAAGCGACGCAAACCCCTACCCCGCCTCGCGCATCCAGCGATCGAACGTCCCCACGCACACGCCCAGACACTTTGCTGCCTGGCTGCGGGTAATATCGCCCGCCTCATAGCTATCGCGCACCAGCTCAAACTGAGGAGGGCACGGCTTGCGAGGTCGACCGAAACGGACCCCTCGCGCCCGCGCCGCTGCAATTCCCTCCGCTTGGCGCCGATGGATATTCTCGCGCTCCACCTGCGCCACGTAGCTCAGCAGTTGCAGCACAATATCGGCAATCAGGACGTTGGTCACATCCGGCGCGCCGCTGGCCCTAGCGCGCGTGTCAAGCAATGGCATGTCCAACACCACAATGGCAACCCCGAGCTCCTTGGTAATGCGTCGCCATTCCTCAAGAATCTCGGAGTAATTACGGCCAAGTCGGTCGATAGAAAGCACCACCAGCACGTCCCCGTCTCCCAGGACGTGCAGCAGCTCGCGATAACGCGGTCGATCGAAGTCCTTGCCGCTCGCATGGTCGGCATAAATATTCGCCGAGCCCACGCCATAGGCGCCCAGCGCATCCAGCTGCCGATTAAGATTCTGATCGCGCGAACTCACCCGCGCATAACCGTACACCGTCGCCATCTCATCCCCGCTTTCTTGTAAACCTGCCAAAAGGGACAGGTTTATTTTGGTAGGTTTTACCTCTCAAATAGCAGGTAAGCGTGCGGCCGAGCAGACGGCAAGGTAGCCATGATTCAAATGCGAAGGGCGGTCCCGAAAGGCCGCCCTCCGCTCCCCCACCATCAGTCGGGATTTGGCTAATGGATCAGCTTAAAGTCCAAGTGCCCACGCGTGGTATTGACGCGCGAGACCTCGATAATCACGCGCTGCCCCAGCTCGTAACGGGTGCCCGTGTCGGCACCTGTGAGCGTTAGCGCGTCCTCGTCGAACTCGAACCACTCGTTGCCCAGGCTCTTGATCGAAACCAAGCCTTCGACCTGCGTTAGGTCCAAGCGCACAAAGAGGCCCATGCTGCTAACCCACGAGACGGTTCCGGCATAGCGCTCGCCCAGACGGTCCTCATAGTACTGGGCAATCTTGATCTTTTGCGTCGCATGGCTGGCGGCATCTGCCGCGCGCTCGGCATCGCTGCATGCGCGGCAGATCTGCGGCAGAATGCGTGGAAGCGACTCTCTGCCTTTTCCGATCAGCCTCGGCGTACGCACTAAGGCGTCTTTCCCTCCCAGCTGCTCGTATGCCAGCTGCAGCTTGAGCACGCGATGCACCACCAGATCGGGGTAACGGCGAATGGGGCTTGTAAAGTGGCAGTAGCACGGCGCGGCGAGCGCAAAGTGGCCCTCGTTGCGAGGCTTATACAACGCACGCTGCATGCTGCGCAGAAGGAGCGTGTTGACGAGCGGCGCGTTAGCCGTGCCGGCAGCGGCATCGACTGCCGCCTGCAACTCATCGGGACTTCCCAGGGCAATGCCCGCCGCACGGCGTTCATCGATGATGCCGAGCTGCGCCAGCGCCACAGCAGCACCGTGCAGACTGTCGGCGCTGGGGTCATCGTGCACGCGATAGCACGCCTCGATGTCGCGGTCGGCCAGCCACTCGGCAACGCACTCGTTAGCCAGCAGCATCGCCTCCTCGATAAGCGAGGTTGCGCAGGAGCGCTCGCGTGCCACGATCTGCACGGGCGCGCCGTTCTCATCCAGCAGCGCGCGAATCTCGGCCGTGTCAAAGTCGACCGAACCGCGTGCGCGACGTATGCGACGCCGGAGTTCTGCGAGTTCGTTTGCGGCAACCAGGAAATCGGCCAGGTCAACGTTACAGCTGCGAGCAGTGCCCTCGCACGCAAGCCCGCGCTCAAGCGCTTTCTCGCGCGAGGCTTCGGCCGCAGCGACATCCTCCGCAGCGCCCTCCAACACGGAATACTCAACTGCGCCGGCACGCACCAGCAGCGCCTCGGCGCCGTCATAGTCCATACGCACACGCGAACGAATCACACTGGGATAGGGATCGTAATGGCGCACACGGCCCTGCGCGTCGAGCTCGATGTCGACGGTAAACGCCAGGCGATCCTCATCGGGGCGCAGGGAACACAGGTCACAGGACAGGCGCTCGGGCAGCATGGGAAGCACACGATCGGCAAGGTAGACCGACGTCGTGCGATGCCGGGCCTCCAGGTCGATATGCCCGTCCCAGGCGACATAGTGCGAGACGTCGGCGATATGCACGCCCAGCTTATAGCCGCCCTCGGGCGTGCGCTCGAGCGAGATGGCATCGTCAAAGTCGCGCGCATCAACCGGGTCGATGGTAATGACAAAGCGATCGCGCAGGTCACGACGAAGCGGGTCTTTAAGCGCTGCAGTCACATCGAGCGAAAGCGCCTCCGCCTCTGCCAGCGCCGCCTCGGGATAGCTGTCGGTATAGCCGTAGCGTGCCATAACATATTGGACGCCCAGATCGGGCGCATCGTCACCGCCGATACGGCGCTCAAGAGTCACCGTGCCCGACTCCAAGCGCGTCGGGTAGGTCAGAATGCGCGCGACGACGACATCGCCAGGATGCACACCCAGGCGCTCCGCCGAAGTGTCCTCGGGCAAAATAAAGAAGTCAGCCTTCAGGCGCGAATCGAGCGGCTCGATCACCCCGAGCGGACCGGCGATCCGGTAGGTACCTACCACGCTTATAGCCGCACGTTCAACGACGCCTTCAATCACGGCGCGACGCTCACCATGCGGGCTGTTCTTAATGCTCACGGCAACGGTATCGCCATCCATGATCTCGCGCTTGCCGCGGCCCATGACCTTGTAGTCGCCGTTTTCGGTTATGACATAGGCACTGTGCTCATGGAGCTGCACGCGGCCAGTCAGGCTCGGACGACGCTCGCTGCGCACCGGCCCGCGCTTATTGCGAGTTCCACGCTTATGTTTGTTATTGCGCCCCATGGCGCCTCCTTACTATCGATAGTCGTTTACACCCCAAGAGTCTACCCAAATGATCCCTAGGGGACGGCAGGATTGCGGATCACTCGAATCGTCCGACCCCCTAAGTGATCCGTTTTCCTCCGTCCCCAGGGGATCAAAAAACGGGCCGCCCCTGGAAAGGGACGACCCGTTGCAGACGGCATATCCGCAGCGCTTACACGCGCAGATAACGGCGCATGGCGATGGCAGAACCAAAGAGACCGATAATGACACCGACGAGAATCAGTGCGGCGTAGGTCACCAGATAGTACTGCATCGGCAGCGCAAACGACATCCAGCCGACGCTCGCCTGCAGGCGCGGAATCATCAGATTGCGCAGCAGCTCCAAAACACCGATGGAAAGCAGCGAGCCCAGAATGGCCTGCAACACGCCCTCGGTAATGAACGGCCCGCGAATGAAGCCGTTGCTGGCGCCCACCAGGCGCATAATCGCAATCTCGCGACGACGCGCCGTAATGGACAGGCGAATCGTGTTGTTGATAAAGATGAACGCGATAAAGGTCAGCAGACCGACGAGTACCACGGCGGCGATACGGATGTAGTTGGTCACCTGGAACAGGCGGCTCACTTCCTCCTGGCCATACAGCACGCTCGCGTTGACGTCGCCGTCGTCCGCGATCTTTTGGAAGTCGGCATTCTTCTTGAGCTTCTTGGCCGTGCTCTCGACCTGAGACGGGTCGTCCATCTCAATCGCGAACGAGGCAGGAAGCGGGTTCTGGCCGTCGAGTGCGCTCATGGTGGCGTCGGCGTTGCCCGACATCTTGCTCGTGTACTCGGCCAGCGCGTCGTCCTTGTCCTTATAGGTCACAGACTTGACGTTGCTCCACGTCTTGAGCTCGGCCTCAAAGGCCTGGACGTCTGCCTGATCGGCATCATCGCTAATGAACGCGTTGATGACAACCTGATCCTCGACGGTGCCGATCACGGAGTTCAGCATCGCGGAACCCATAATGAACAGGCCGATGATAAACAGCGAAAGGAAGATCGTGATGACGGCGCCGAGCGAGGTGGTCCAGTTACGGAAGAAGTGGCTGATAGCCTCTTTGAGCGAATAGCCCACGTTAGTTGGTGCCATAGTTGCCGTAACCTCCCCTCTCCTGGTCGCGGATTACGTGGCCGCCCTCGAGAGCGATCACGCGACGGTGCATGCTATCGACCATCTCGCGGTCGTGCGTGGCAACGATCACGGTGGTGCCGGTACGGTTAATGCGCTCGAGCAACTTCATAATGCCCAGCGAAATCGCGGGGTCGAGGTTGCCCGTGGGCTCGTCGCAGATAAGCAGCGGCGGACGGTTGACCATAGCGCGGGCAACGGCGACGCGCTGCTGCTCGCCACCGGACAGCTGATCGGGCAGAGAGTCCATCTGATCGGCCAGACCGACCAGGCGAAGCACCTCGGGCACCTGGCTGCGAATGACGCCCTTGGGCTTGCCGATGCACTGCAGGGCAAACGCCACGTTTTCGTAGGCGGTCTTCTGCGGCAGGAGCTTAAAGTCCTGGAACACGGCACCGATCTGGCGACGCAAGAACGGAACCTTGCGGTTCTTGATCTTCATGAGGTCCTGGCCGGCGACCAAAATACGGCCGCTCGTCGGCTTGACGTCGCGGTTGAGCGTCGACAGCAGCGTGGTCTTACCCGAGCCGGAGTGACCGACCAAGAAGACAAACTCGCCCGGATAGATCTCGATGTTGATGTCGTCGAGCGCGGGCTTGTTGGGCTGTGCCGGGTAGATCTTGGTGACGTGCTCCATGAGGATGACGGGCTCGACACCGGCCTGCTTGGCCATCTTCTTGCGGCTGGCCTGCGGATCGATGGGCGCAAACACCGACGTAAAGTCGGGGTTGTTGAGCGCATTGTCGAGGCTTGCGACCTCGGCGGCCTGATCGCTCTCGACTACGGGAGCCGCGGGCTGCGTGGGATCGGGAATACCGGCAAAAAGGCCGGACTGTGCAGGCTGTGGCGCCGGAGTCGCAGGAGCCATGGGGTCGGGAATACCGGCCATGACAGGTTGCGGCGCAACAACGTCCGCCTGAGGCTGATCCACGCGAGCGGTCACCTTCTGCACGGGCTCAAAACCCGCGGCCTCGGAAAGCTCAACATCATTGGTGGGATTGTAGGCAAAGGGATCTGATGCCGGCTGTGCCTGATCTGCCGGCTGTGCGGGGATCGGGCTAAACGGCTGATCCTCTGAATCCGGGGTGGCGAAACGAGTGCCCACGGCGCCTGGCTGCGTCTTGGGGGCGTCATCGCCCGCACCGGAGGTACGGAAGTGGTTACCCACTGGTGCTCCTTATCGTCGTGCGTTTAAACTACATGAGCGCTTTGTATTTTAGCAGCATTAGCTTTGCTGCACATAAGAAGCATGGCGGGGTTTTGGTCTCACCGGCCGTGCGCAGGGTTACCTCCCAAATCGTCCTCGGACATGTCGGAGCCCCGCTGCGCACTACGTGCGGCGGGGGTCCTCCGTCCTGCGGAAAGATTTGGGAGGTAACCCTGCGCACGGCCTGCGGCTACTTAGGGGCCGCCGCGTTTATCTTAGGGTGCTGCATATGCAAAGTTGGAAGGGTCTGAATTGCACTTTGCTGATATGAGCCCTTTTCCCGGTAGAGACTTTTGCTTGACGCGTTTTTGATTTGATTGTTGCGCAACTCGGATTTGGATTGTCGATTTACAGTGGCCTCGATAGGAACGCCCATGGTTGTGGGGAGCCAGTATGAATTGTCCTTATTGTGGAGCTGAGTTGCGCGATGGCGTAAGGTACTGCACGGCGTGCGGGGCTGCCGTCAATAGCATCTCTGCTGATTCTGAGCTTCGAGTAAAGCCTCGGAACCACGTTGCGGTCATCCTTGCCTGCATGCTGGTAATTGGCATTGTCGGCGGTAGCTGTATGGGTCTTCGTCTGCGGCAGGTGTTGTCGCACTTTGTATCCGCCCATTCGGAGCACGCCATCGTGCTGGATGTCGCGGCTGCGGGCTGGGACACCGATAACGGAGCATCGCGCGTTCCGATACATATTACGGGCAAGACCATCGACGGAATAACGGTCGACAGGATTGAGTTCGTCGCCTCCGATGGCTCTGGCATCAATCTCACGCAAGGTGTATACACGCTCGAGGCAGCAGGTTCCCCTATCGCTGCGGACGGCACCATCTATCAAATTCCATGCACGAGTGCCACGCTCGTCCTCGATGACGCCTTTGCCATGGGTGAAACGATCGATCTGGCCGAGCTTGCAGAACAGGATTCGATTCTCACCTTCTGCCCCATTGATGCCGCCGATGTAACCAATGACGAAATCTATGATGCCGCTTTGCTCGCCATGACATACAGAGGCAGCGATGCCCCCGATGTCGCCGCACTGTGCCAAGCCGCAATCAATCGTCGCGGCGGAGCCAGCACAAGCGGGAACGCCTTCGAAAGTTGCGGTGAAATACGGATTAATTGAGCCTTTAGGCTGGCAAAACAGTCCTTATTTCACCGCAACTGAAACAGGGGCGCTCTCCAAGAGAGCGCCCCTGCCAGGTTTCCATAGTACTGGCGAAGCAGTTTTATAGTTCTGGCGAAGCAGTCCTTGAGATCCGTCTTGCCTTAGGCCAGGAACTCCTTGGTGGTCGCCACGATGTTGGCGGCGTCCAGGCCGTACTTGTGCAGGAGCTCGGCACCCGGGCCGGACTCACCGAACGTGTCGTTGACGCCGATCTTCTTGAGCGGCGTCGGGCACTGCTCGCACAGGACGTCGGCAACGGCGCTGCCCAGGCCACCGATCACGGAGTGCTCCTCGACGGTCACGACGTGGCCGGTCTTGGTAGCGCTCTTAACGACCAGGTCGGCGTCGATGGGCTTGATGGTGTGGATGTTGATGACCCGGGCGTGGATGCCCTCGGCAGCGAGCTGCTCGGCGGCCTCGAGGGCCTCGCCGACCATCAAACCGCAGGCGATGATGGTGACGTCGGCGCCCTCGCACATCACGATGCCGCGGCCCAACTCGAACTTGTAGGTCTCGGGGTCGTTGATGACCGGCGAGGCCAGGCGGGCAAAGCGCATGTACACGGGACCGTCGCACTCGTAGGCGGCGCGCGTCACGGCGCGGGCCTCGACGTCGTCGGCGGGAACGATGACGGTCATGCCGGGGATGACGCGCATAAGGGCGATATCCTCGCAGCACTGATGCGTGGCACCGTCCTCGCCCACCGAGATGCCGGCGTGCGTGGCGCCGATCTTAACGTTGAGATGCGGGTAGCCAATGGAGTTGCGGACCTGCTCAAAGGCGCGGCCGGCGGCAAACATGGCAAAGGTGCTCGCGAAGGCAACGCGGCCGGTGGTCGCGATACCAGCGGCAACACCCATCAGGTTGCTCTCGGCGATGCCCACATCGAAGAAACGATCGGGGCAGGCGGCCTTAAACTTGCCGGTCTGCGTGGCGGCGGCCAGGTCGGCGTCGAGGACCACAAAGTCATCGTGCTCGTTGGCGAGCTCGACGAGGGCCTCGCCGTAGCTTACGCGCGTGGCGATTTTCTTGACGTCTGCCATCCTAGAGCTCCTCTCCGGCGGCCGTGAGCTCTGCCATGGCCTGCTCGAACTGTTCATCGTTGGGGGCCTTGCCGTGCCAACCCACCTGGTTCTCCATAAAGGAGACGCCCTTGCCCTTTGTGGTCTCGGCGATAATGGCAGTAGGCTGACCCTTGGTGGCGCGAGCCTCGGCAAAGGCGGCGCGGATCTGATCGAAGTCGTTGCCGTCGGCAAGCTCCACCACGTGGAACTTAAAGGCGCGGAACTTGTCTGCCAGCGGCATGGGGTCGTTGACCTCCTCGACGGGACCATCGATCTGCAGGCCGTTGTGGTCAACAATCACGCAGAGGTTATCGAGTTGCTGGTTGCCGGCAAACATGGCGGCCTCCCAGACCTGGCCCTCCTCGCTCTCGCCATCGCCCAGCAGGGCGTACGTGCGATAAGTATCGCCCCAGTGCTTGGCGGCAACGGCCATGCCCACGGCGGCGGAGATGCCCTGGCCGAGCGAACCGGTGGACATGTCGACGCCCGGGGTGTCGTTCATGTTGGGGTGACCCTGCAGGTGGCTGCCGATATGGCGCAGCGTCTCGAGGTCCTCCTTGGGGAAGAATCCGCGCTCGGCGAGCACGGCGTACAGGCCTGGAGCGCAATGACCCTTGGAAAGCACAAAGCGGTCGCGATCGGCCTTGCGGGGATCGGCCGGGTCGACGTTCATTTCCTCAAAGTACAGATAGGTCATGATGTCGGCGGCGCCGAGCGAACCGCCCGGATGGCCGGACTTGGCAGCGTGCACGCCGGTGACGATGCCCTTCCTTACCTCGTTGGCAACCTTTTTGAGCTCTTCGTCGCTCATTGTGCCTTCCTTTCATCCTCATTAGACAAAATGCGCACGGCACCGAAGGTAATCCCAACACAGCCGCAATGCACGTACGTCATTCATTATGCTGGAAACTGAAGGCTTTACCAGAGTTTTTATCATTATTTGAACAATTTAGCAGGCAGAACCGCTGATGAAACGGTTTATCAATGTGAACGTCTTTTGGATGGAACGCAGCCGGCCCTACGCGTTAATGTCCTTGAATCCCTCACCGAAGGCTTCCGTAACGTCGGCGACCGTCACAATTGCGTGAGGATCGCGCTCACGCACGATCGTTTTGAGGGTATTGAGCTCTCGACGGCTAACGATCACCATGATCACCGGCTTCTCGACGCCCGAATACATACCGGTCGCCTTTAATTTGGTGCAGCCGCGTCCTAGACCATACATGATGTCGGCCGCGATATCGGGGAAATTGTCCGAGATGATGAGCACCATACGGCGCTTATTGCCGCCATCGACCACGGCATCGATCACATAGCCGCTGATCACCATCGATAGTCCTGCATACAGAGCATTTTCGAGCGAGAAGACCGGGGCCGATGCCGCACAAACGGCAACGTCGATTGCCATGACGGTCGAGCCCACCGGCAACGAGGTGTTACGCGAGATGATTTGGCCAATCGTGTCCGAGCCGCCGGTGTTGGCGCCGGCGCGCAACACCATGCCGTAACCGATGCCCGTGATAATGCCGCCCCACATAGCGGGAAGCATCAGGTCTGCATGTGCCAGAGGCGCTACAAACGGGGCAAACAGATCGGTAAAGAAGCCCAGCAGCACAAAGCCCGTCGCCGTCTGCACCACGTAGAACATGCCGCCCTCGCGCATAACGACCAGCAGCAGCAAGGCGTTCATCACGATGGTCTGGATACCGACGGGAAGTGACACGCCTCGCGCTGCGCCGACCGCCTGGATAATCGTCGCAAGGCCCGTAACGCCACCGGCTGCAAGACCGTTGGGAATCAAAAACAGGTCGGTCGCGATGGCGGCCAAGGCACACCCCAACATGATCTGGGGCAGATCGTGAAAGAAGTTCATCGAAAGAATGCGCTTGATGTCCAGACGATACGCCATGCTGCCTCCCTCAAAAAAGCGCACCCCATCGGATGCGCTTTGGACTTCTTGTATTCGATTCTACCGATTCGCCGGACAAAAACCACCCCTGTGCAGGGTATGTTCTGGATACAAAACCACCCTGCTTGGAAAGCCTTGGCCCATTCCCACATAATCTGAGCGGTTTATGCAGACGGGGCCTCCGCGTCAGCGTTGCCGGTAGCCCAACGGTGATAGCCAATCACAAACGGATCCAGATCGCCGTCGTCAAGAACGGCCTCGACGTTGCTGGTCTCCACGCCCGTGCGCAGGTCCTTAACCATCTGGTACGGGTAGAGCACGTAGCTACGGATCTGGTTGCCAAAACCAATTGTGGTCTTGGGTCCGCGAATCTCATCCAGGGCCTCGGCGCGCTTTTCGAGCTCAATCTCATACAGACGCGCCTTGAGGATCTGCATGCACGCGGCCTTGTTTTGAATCTGGCTGCGCTCGTTTTGACACGTGACCACGATACCGCTGGGGAAATGCGTCACGCGCACGGCGGAGTCGGTGGTGTTGACACCCTGGCCGCCCGGGCCGCTTGCATGGTACACGTCGACGCGAATGTCATCGGGACTAATCTCGATATCGATATCGTCGGGCAGTACCGGAATGACCTCGACGCCGGCAAACGTAGTCTGGCGGCGCTTCTTGTCGTCGGTGGGGCTAATGCGCACCAGGCGGTGAACTCCGGCCTCGGCACGAAGCATGCCAAAGGCATCCTTGCCTTCGACGGTAAAGGTCGCGCGATCGATGCCGATAACCTCGGCCGCGGGGCAATCGTTGATGGTGACCTTCCAACCGCGGCGCTGGCAGTACTTCATGTACATCTTAAAGAGCATGAAGGTCCAGTCCTGGGCCTCCAAGCCACCCTGTCCGGGCTTGATGGTCACAATCGCGTCGCCGTGATCGAACTCGCCGGTAAACCAGCTCGCAAGCTCAAGCTCGTCGATGGCGCGGGACAGGCGCTCCGCCGTGGAGGCAGCCTCCTCACGCAGCGCAGCGGCATCGGGGTCATCGCCCATTTCCTCGGCAAGTTCCAACGCGGCACGAGCATCGGAAAGCTCACCGCGCGCGGTATCCACGGCGGCGATGTCCTCCTTGGCGCGCGCAATCTCCTCCATCGTGGCGCGAGCGGCATCGGCGTCGTCCCAAAAGCCCGGGGCGACGCTTTTGGCCTCGAGCTCCGTTACGCGGGTGCGCTTCTCGTCCAAATGGAGGTACGACTCGACCTCGCCGAGTCGATCCGCAAACGCGTCCAACTCGGTGGGCGTTACCTCTAGAGTCTCGGCCATTAACGATTCCTGCCGTGGCAGTACTTAAACTTCTTACCGCTACCGCAAGGGCACAGGTCGTTGCGGCCAACGTTGACATAGGGGTCATCGCTCTCGGACTTGCGGTAGGTCGTTACCTTGCCACCGTTGTTAACGGCAGCCGGACCACCCTGGACGGCGGTACGGGCCTGCACCTGAGCCTGCTTGCGCAGCACCGAATCGCTGTTGTCGCCATCGACCTCGGCGGGACCAGAGAAGCGCGCACCCTTAAGAGCGGGCTCCTCCTTGTGTTCCACAGCCTGCGGGGCAGCCTTGATCTCAATGCGCAGAACAGTGCGCAGGTAATCCTCGTACATGGTATCGACGAGTATCTGGAACGCGCCGTAGGCCTCGGTCTTGTACTCAACCAGCGGGTCGCGCTGGCCAAAGCCGCGCAGGCCGATACCGGTCTTGAGGTAGTCCATCTCCTGCAGGTAGTTCATCCAACGCGTATCGATGACGCGCAGCATGACCTGGGTATTGAGCTCGCGCATCAGGTCCTCGCCCAGACGCTCGGCCTTCATGTTGTAGCACTTCTCAACATAAGCCAGGACATCGGCGGCCAGGGCCTCAAAGTCCTCGTCGGGGAACTGGGGGGTATCGATATGCCCAGTCAGCTCGACGACCCACTTACGCAGACCCTCAAGATCGCGCTCACCCTCGTGGCTGTCCTTGGTGCAGAACTCCTGCACGCAGCGATACACGGTGTCGTGCATGACCTCGGTGATGTGGTCGGTCAGGTCCTTGCCATCCAGAATCTTGTTACGCTCGGCGTAGATGACCTGGCGCTGCTTGTTCATGACGTCATCGTACTCGAGGACGCTCTTACGCATGGAGAAGTTGATGCTCTCGACCTTGTGCTGGGCGCTCTCGACGGCCTTGGAGATGATCTTGTGCTGGATGGGCATGTCGTCGCCCATGTCGGCCGTGACCATCATCTTGGAGACGCGGTCCATCCTGTCGCCGCCGAACAGGCGCATGAGGTCGTCCTCGAGCGACAGGTAGAACTGGGTCTCGCCCGGATCGCCCTGACGGCCGGAACGGCCGCGCAGCTGGTTGTCGATACGACGGGACTCATGGCGCTCGGTGCCGATGACGGTCAGGCCGCCGGCGGCAAGCACGCGCTCACGCTCGGCCTTACAGGTCTCCTTGGCCTCGGCGTTAAACTGCTCGAGCTGCTCGGGCGTCACGTCCTCCATGGTCAGGCCCTCGTACTCCAGGCGCTCGCGCACCAGCTCGTCAGGGTTGCCGCCCAGCAAGATGTCGGTACCACGGCCGGCCATGTTGGTAGCGATGGTCACGGCGCCATAGCGACCAGCCTGGGCCACGATATGGGCCTCGCGCTCGTGGTGCTTGGCGTTAAGGACCTCGTGCGCGATACCGCGCTTGGTAAGGGCGGCGGACAGCTTCTCGGAGCTCTCAATGGAGACGGTGCCCACCAGGACCGGCTGGCCTTTGGCATGACGACGCTCAACGTCGTCGGCAACGGCGTTGTACTTGGCCTGGATGGTGCGATACACCAGGTCCTCGTGGTCAACACGCTGCACGGGCTTGTTGGGGGGGATGACCTCGACGGGCAGCTTGTAAATCTCGCGGAACTCAGCGTCCTCGGTGAGTGCCGTACCGGTCATGCCGGAGAGCTTGTCATACAGGCGGAAGTAGTTCTGCAGGGTGATGGTGGCAAGGGTCTGGTTCTCCTCACGCACGAGCACGCCCTCTTTGGCCTCGATGGCCTGATGCAGGCCCTCGGAGTAGCGGCGGCCCTCCATGATGCGGCCGGTAAACTCGTCGACGATCTTGACCTCGCCGTTGGTGACCACGTACTGCTTGTCGCGGTGGAACATGTACTGGGCCTTCAGTGCCTGCTGCAGGTGGTTGACCAGCTGGCCGGAGAGATCGGCGTAGATGTCATCGATACCCAGGCGGTGCTCAATCTTCTTAAGGCCGCGCTCGGTGGCGGCGATGGTGTGCTTGGCCTCGTCCATGACGAAGTCGCCCGTGGGCTCAACATCCTCGGTGGCGGTGAGCATGTCGTGCGAGACGTCCTCGCCGCGCTCAAGGCCGCGCACGGCGCGCGCGAAGTCCTTGTAGGTGCTGGCGGACTTGGTGCCGGCGCCCGAGATGATGAGCGGGGTACGCGCCTCGTCGATCAGGATGGAGTCGACCTCGTCGACGATGGCGTAGTTGTGGCCGCGCTGCACACGCTGCTCGGGACGGGTAACCATGTTATCGCGCAGGTAATCGAAACCGAACTCGGAGTTGGTGCCATAGGTGACATCGGCCTGGTAGGCCGGGCGCTTAAGCTCGAGCGGCATGTTGTTCTGCAGCAGACCGACGGTCATGCCCAGGTACTTGTAGATGCGGCCCATCCACTCGGAGTCGCGCTTGGCCAAGTAGTCGTTGACGGTGACGACGTGCACGCCCTTACCGGCGATAGCGTTGAGATAGCCGGCCAGCGTGGAGACGAGGGTCTTGCCTTCGCCGGTCTTCATCTCGGCGATGTGGCCCTCGTGCAGCGCCATGGCGCCGATGAGCTGTACATCAAAGTGACGCATGCCCATGGTGCGCTTGGAAGCTTCGCGCACGGTGGCAAAGGCCTCGGGGAGCATGTCGTCGAGCGACTCGCCGTTGGCGTAGCGCTCACGGAACTTATCGGTCTGGGCGCGGAGCTCCTCCTCGGTCATCTTCTCAAACTGGGGCTCAAGACCGTTGATCTTGTCGACGATCTTGTAGTAGCGCTTCAGGTCCTTATCAGATCCAAAGGACAGCAACTTTGACATGAATCCCATGTGGTTTTCCTTTTTGGCCATCGCCCGCGGCATGAAACCTTGGACGAGTTAAACACAGATATTTGTACTTTAGCCAAACAAGGCGTCGCCTATGCGGTCGACACGCTCGACCACGTAATAACTACGACCAACCTGCTAAAAAGAGACTGGTTTATTTTGGCAGCTTTTATCTTGGAAAACGCCGTCTCTCTGCCATTTGGTGCAAACCAACCTGTTCCCTTCGCACCAACCTGGTGCAATGGGGACAGGTTGGTTTGCACCAATAAAAAGATAAGGGCCGCGCACCCAAATGGATGCGCGGCCCTTTTGCCATGAATGCGAGTGTTTCCGCGGCGAGCTATTTACTCAGCAGCCTCGGTGGTCTCGGCCTCGGCAGCGGCCTCCTCGACGGGAGCCTCTGCGGGAGCCTCGGCGGCCTGCTTGGCAGCCTCCTCGGCAAACTTAGCAGCACGCTTGGCCTTCTCGGCAGCCTTAGCCTCAGCGGCGGCCTTGCGAGCGGCCTCGGCCTCAGCAGCCTTGGCAGCCTTGGCAGCCTTGGCCTCCTCGGCCTTCTTGAGCTGGGCGGCAGCGGCGCCACCGAACTTGTCGGCGAAGCGCTGGACGCGTCCACCGGTGTCGACGAACTTCTGCTGGCCGGTGTAGAACGGGTGGCACTCGTTGCAAAGCTCAACCTTCATCTCGGACACGGTAGCGTGCGTCTTGAAGGTGTTGCCGCAGGAGCACGTCACCGTGCACTCGACATACTGGGGATGGATACCCTGCTTCATGGTAGGACTCCTTATTGGTCAGGCGCTGGTTACCGATCAGCGCATAAGGCGTCTTGGTTTCCGACCAAGACAACAAACTCGGCTATGGTACCACGGCGCCGCGTGTCCCACAAAAGGTTCACGGTCTTTGCGTTGTGCATCGCGCCCAAGGCACGGCAGACGACACGACGAATCGCGGCAAACGGGCGCCTTTGCCCCTTCTCCCATGTTGCAGACGTGTAACGCCGCAGCAAAGGTGCCCTTTTTTGCGCCAGACAGGTACAATGATGAACACTGTACCGTAGCGGAGCGCCCCCGCGCGCCGCCAACACGCGAAAGGGTTTCCCATGGCCGAGATCTCGTCCTCCCGCATCGTCATCACCGTCCTTGGCAAGAACCGCCCCGGTATCGTCGCCGGCGTCACCCGTGTTCTGGGCGAGGCCAACGTCGACATCCGCGACATCACGCAGTCCATTATCGAGGACATCTTTACCATGACCATGCTGGCCGACACCGCCGAGTCCAAGCTCGACTTCGTCGAGTTGCAGAAGGCCCTGGCCGAGGCAGGCGAGCTTTCGGGCGTTAACGTGTCCATCCAGCGCGAGGACGTCTTTAACTTTATGTACCGCCTGTAGCGAACAAACCGCTCGGGGCAGCTTGACGTCATATCGTCCAAGCGCGCCGCCCCAAAGCGGACCGGAGAGGAGCGCGCATGGCCTACGACGCCAAGAAAATCTACTACCGCTTCGACGATCACCTGAGCCGCCTGGTTCTGGATTACGAGGCGAGCCGTCAGATTTCGCCCGAAAGCGAAAACCTCTACCACGGCCTGCCGACCGCCCCGTACGACGAGGGCTTGTTCGTAGAGCACAACGTCAAGCGCGGCCTGCGCAATGCCGACGGCTCGGGCGTGGTCGCGGGTCTTACCCGCATCTCGGACGTGCACGGCTACAACAAGGTCGACGGTAAGGTCGTGCCCGATCAGGGCAAACTCACGCTTCGTGGCTACAGCATCGAGGATCTGGTCAACAACGCCCAGGCCGAGAACCGCTACGGCTACGAAGAGGTCGCCTATCTGCTCATCACGGGCTCTCTGCCCACCAAGGAAGAGCTTGACGGTTTTTGCGGACGCCTGGGTGCTTTTAGGCACCTGAGCGACGAATACGTCCGCGAGTTCCCCATGACCACGGTGTCGTCGAGCATCATGAATGTGCTTCAGCGCGCCGTGCTGCTGCTCTACGCCTTCGACGCCGAGCCCGACGCCATTACACCCGAGCACGAAATCGACGTCGCCATCTCCATGCTGGCGCGTCTGCCCCGCATCGCCGCCTTTGCGCACATGGCATCGGTCGCCAAGCGCCACGGCTCGGAGATGCACGTGCCGCACCCCACACCCGGCCTCTCAACCGCCGAAACCATTCTGCAGGTCCTACGCGGCGGCATGGCGTTCACTCACGATGAGGCGATGCTGCTCGACGTGATGCTCATGTTGCATGCCGAGCACGGCGGCGGCAACAACTCCACGTTTGCCTGCCGCGTGCTGTCCTCCTCGGCCACCGACCCGTATTCCGCCTACGCCGCGGCTATCGGCTCGCTCAAGGGCCCGCGCCACGGCGGCGCCAACGCCAAGGTCGTGTCCATGCACGAGGACATCCGTGCACATGTCTCCAATTGGGAGGACGAGGACGAGGTCGCAGCCTACCTGGGCAAGATTCTCGACAAGCAGGCCTTCGACGGCACGGGTCTCATCTACGGCATGGGCCACGCCGTCTACACGCTGAGCGACCCGCGCGCCGAGGTCTGCCGCCGTTACGCGCGCTCGCTGGCAGCCAAGAAGGACTTGGGCGAAGAGTTCGCACTCATCGAGCGCATTGAGCGCCTGGCACCCCAGGTCATGCGCGACCACGGCATGACCAAGCCCATCTGTGCCAACATCGACCTGTACACGGGCTTTATCTACAAGATGCTCGGCGTGCCCGAGACGCTCTTTACGCCGCTATTCGCCGTCGCCCGCATGGCAGGCTGGTCGGCGCACCGCATGGAAGAGCTCTTCTGCGCGCACCGCATCATCCGCCCCGCCTACCGCCCGGTTATCGAGCCGCTGGAGTACAAGCCGCTCGCCGATCGCTAGGATGCGGACCGTTATAGAACCCGAGCGTGGCCAGGGCATCACCACCCTCGGCCACGCTTTTTATGCCAGTAGAAAGGATCGCAGCGAATGATTGTGTTTTCCGATATGGATGGAACGCTGCTGACGAGTGATAAGCAGATGAGCGACGCCACCTGGGCGATGCTTGACGAGCTTGCGCGACGCGGTATTGAGTTTGTGCCCTGCACGGGGCGCCCGCTGTCGGGCGTCTTTGAGCCCATCCTCGCCCATCCCGCCGTGCACTATGCCGTCTGCGCCAATGGCGCCAGCGTCTGGCAGCTCGACGACGATGTGCCCAACGATGCCTCGCGCGCCACGTGCGTATTGAGCCGTCCGCTCGATTGCGGCATTGCCCATCGCATCCATCGCATCGCCGCCGGCCACGATGTGACCTTCGATATCTTCGCGGATGGGCGGTGCTTCCTCCCCCGCTCGCTCTACACGCGCCTGGACGAATTCTGCGGCGGCGACCCCCATATCGCAGCCTCGCTCAAGCGCACACGAACACCGATCGACATGGATATCGACAGCAAGATCGACGAGGTCGAGACACTCGAACGCATCGCCATGTACTGGCACGACCCGGCCGATCGCGACGCCATCGCGGCGGAGCTCGACACGCTCGGAGGCATTGAGGTCACGCGTTCGTACGCCATGAATATCGAGGTCATGGGCGAGGGTGCCACCAAGGGAACGGCATTGGCTTGGCTATGTGGGCATCTGGGCGAGTCTCTCGCCGACGCTTGGGCGTTCGGCGACAACATCAACGACATCCCCATGCTGCAGGCAGCGGGCCATGGCATGGCCATGATCAACGCCGAGCCCGAGGACCGCGAGGCCGCCGACGCCATCACCGAATACGACAACGACCACGACGGCGTCGCCCGCACCATCATGGCCGCCCTCGCCTAGCAGCATCAACCCGGCAGGGTAGCTAAGTAGTCGTTGGGGACACTCCTCGCGGGGCGCCGCAAAGACTGTCCCCGGCTGCCGACAGAAAGGGAACGTCCCCATCTGCCGGATTAGGCGAGGCTCTCCAGAACACGGCGGAGTTCCTGCTGGACAGCGTGGTCGCGGTTGCAGCCTACGACGCGATCGGCAACCGCTTTGAGCGCGGGGCGCGCGTTTTCCATCGCGCAGCCCGTGCCGACAAAGCGAATGATCTCGTAGTCGTTCATCGAGTCGCCAAACGCCATGATCTCGTCGCGTCCAATGCCGTAATGCTCCGCGAGCTGTGCGATGCCCGAGGCCTTCGACACACCGGGCTGCATGGCATCGATCCACGCGTTGCCCGAAGGTGCAAAAGTAAAGAGCTGGCCAAGTTCACGCTGTAGCACGTAGGCGCTGTCCATAACGACACCGTCATCGCAAAAGATACTCGCCTTGATGATATTTACGCTGGGATCGGGCAGCTCCCAAATACGCTCGGCATTGGGAAGGTCCTTATCGACCTCACGCACGAACTTGCACTCGTCATCGAGCAGGAAGGACTTGGTTCGGTCAAAAAGCGCAAGATGCAGATTGGGAAACGTCGCGACAGCCTGGGCGAGCCTTCGAATCGCCAGGTGCGAATACACCTCACGGTCTACCATTTTGCCGTCGGCGTAGACCTGGGCACCGTTAGCGGCGACAAAGTCCATCTTGTCGCGAACGGGCGCAAAGAACTCGCACAGGCGATCGTAGCGGCGACCTGACGATGCGGCGAAATGCACGCCATGCTCGTGTAGCGCCAGAATCAGTTCGTAGGTCTCGGGAGGCACCTGGCTGTTTTCGTCAAGCAACGTGCCGTCCATATCGGATGCAATCAGTTTAAACATAGAAAAGCTCCCTTCGGGCTTGTTGGAATCGAACGTGTATCCAATTCCAACGTACCCAAAGGGAGCTCAGGTAAGACTCCGCGGGCGCAAACGTTACAAGGACCTAGCAAATAGCTCACGCGCGCCAGGGGTCCCACAGTCGCAGCGCCTGGCAACACGTAAAGAGTGTCCCCGACGACTAGCCGTTTAAGAACGTCCCCGATGACTAGTCGGCGTAGGTGAAGGTAGTGACGTCGAACATGCCCTCGGGGCGGATGCGGAGCGTCGGGATAACCGGCAGGGGCAGGAAGATGATGCCCATGATGGGGTCGAGCGGCGGCTCAATACCCATAGCGCGCGCCTTGACCATAAAGTCGTCGTGCTGCGCGGCAACGTCCTCGGCCGTGCCTTCGCTCATCAGGCCACCGAGCGCCAGCGGAATGCGCGCCACGACCTCGCCGTTGCGCACCAGCACGTGACCGCCCTGGCCCACAGCCTCAACAGCCGCCATCATATCGGCAGCGTTATCACCCACGACGCACACGTTGTGCGAGTCGTGGCCGATTGTGGAGGCAATGGCGCCACCGGTGATGGTAAGGCCACGCACCCAGCCGCGACCGATATGCTTGCCGACCAGGCCCAGGCCAGCGGGGCCATCGCCGTCGGCGCCCTCGGCCTGCAACGACACGCCGCGGCCATGGCGCTCAATCAGCATAATGCGACGCAGGCCCTCGGCGCTCTCGGGGCGAGCCATACCCGTGATGGCCTTACCCGGCACCACGTCAATCACGGCCTCGCCCGGCTTAAAGGCATAGTCGAACACGTCGAGCGAAAGCTTCGGCAGCTTAACGGAGGCGCGCAGCTCATCGGCAAGGGCTGCGACCTCGGCCATCTCGGGTGCAATCTCGCCCACAAAGGTACCGTCCTGCGCCACCAGAGCACCGGCGGCATATACGCGATGCGGAGCCGTGGCAAACGTCAGGTCATTGAGCACCAGCAGGTCGGCACGCTTGCCCGGGGCGATGGCGCCGCGGAGCTCGTGCGGGTCGCGGCAGCCGTGGTCCAGGCCAAATGCCTCAGCCGTGGAAAGGGACGCCATGGAGATGGCGACCACGGGGTCGATACCGGCCTCAATCGCCACGCGGCAGGCATTGTCGATCATGCCGGTCGCAAGCGCATCGGAAGGGGCGCGGTCGTCGGTCGCAAAGCAGCAGCGGCGGGCACGGGCAGGATTCTCCAGCAGCATCGGCGACAGGTTGGCCAGATCATGGCTGCACGTACCTTCGCGCAGCATCACGTACATGCCGCGGGACAGCTTGTCGAGTGCCTCCTCGGGAATCGTCGACTCATGGTCGGCGATAATACCTGCTGCGGCATAGGCGTTGAGGTCCTTGCCGGCAACGAGCGGCGCGTGACCGTCAACCTGCTTGGACGGCGTCTGGTTGGCAGCGTCAATGCGAGCGCAGGTCTCGGGATCGGCCATAAAGACGCCCGGCAGGTTCATCATCTCGCCCAGGCCAAAGACATCGCCCGGATGCTCGGCAAAAAACGCCTGCATATCAGCAGCGGTGATGACGGCACCGGCCTGCTCGTCGGGCAGCGCGGGCACGCACGAGGGCATCATGTACTTGATGGAAATGGGCGCGCGACGACCGTCCTCGATCATAAAGCGCAGGCCGTCCAAGCCAGAAACATTAGCGATCTCGTGGCTGTCGGCAATAGCGGTGGTGGTACCGCGCGTCGCCGCCATGCGCGCATACTCGGCAGGGCGGATGTTCGAAGACTCGATATGCAAGTGTCCGTCGATAAAACCGGGGGCAAGATAGCGGCCCTGGCAATCGATGACCTCGGCAGCCTCATACGTACCGGCGGCATCGTCGCGACCATCGTAGAGCACACCGACGATCACGCCATCCTTGACGGCAACGCTACCGGGTGCCACGCGCTGGCCGTACACATCGACAATCTGTGCGTTGGCAAACAGCGTGTCAACGGGTACACGACCCTCGGCGGCCTCGATCACAGATCTCATGACCTCAACGGACATACATACTCCTTTAACCGTAGAAAAAAGCTGCGGAGCGGACAGGCCTTCACCGCAGCAAACCAATAGCCATTGTATGCCCAAACGATGGGTCAGCAATACGCCTCCCCGCTTAACGGCACACGCCGCTTGGCGCAATGGGGCAGGTTGCTTTGGGTAGTCGTTGGGGACGTTCTTAAACGACTAGTCATTCAAGAACGTCCCCAACGACTACCCAACAACTACTAACTGCCGTCCCGACAACAAAAACGCCGATGTTTTGGTACCGACAGCGAAAACCCGCCAGAGCGAGCAAGGTGCCTTGAAACGAGGCGGCATTGACCTTCTGGTCATGCCGCCAAAGTTGAAAGGCAGATTGCCGCTCTGGCGGGTTTGCAGCGTCGACCGGTTACGCGGTTTGGTAAAACCGCGTAACTAAATGAGCTTGAAGCCCTTGCGCTTGCCCACAGAGAGGGTGTCGCCCAGCTTGAGGACGCTGGGATCGATGTTGTAGCTCTTGGGAGCCACGGCCTTGCCGTTGATTTTGACACCGCCGCCGTCGATATCGCGACGGGCCTGACCGGCGCTAGCCGAAAGGCCCAGGTCCTTGAGCAGGCCGGCGAGGTAGATCTGCCCCTCGTCGTTGACGGTCAGCTCAACATGCTTCTCGGGGAAGTCGGCGAGCTGGCCCTCCTTGAACACGCGGTCGAACTCGGCCTGAGCCTCGTCGCCGGCACCGGCGCCGTGGTAGGTGTCGCACAGGTCGCGGCCCAGAGCGCGCTTGAGCTCATAGGGATCGGCGGAGCCGTCGGCCAGAGCAGCGTCGATCTTGTCGACCTCGGCCGGGGTGAGCGAGCTCGCCAGGCGGTAGTACTTGCCGATCATCTCGTCGGGGATGGACATGGTCTTGCCGAACATATCCTTGGGCGCGTCGGTCAGGCCGATGTAGTTACCGTAGGACTTGGACATCTTACGGACGCCATCGGTGCCCTCGAGCAGCGGCATGGTGAGCGCAATCTGGGGCTCCATGCCCATCTTCTCCATGAGCTCACGGCCGGCGAGCAGGTTGAAGAGCTGATCGGTGCCGCCCATCTCCACGTCAGCCTTAATCATGACCGAATCGTATGCCTGCATCACGGGATACAGGAACTCATGCAGGGCGATCGGCGTCTGAGACTGGTAGCGCTTGGTAAAGTCGTCGCGCTCGAGAATACGGGCGACAGTGAACTTGGAGCACACCTGCAGCAGACCGGCCAGATCCATCGACAAGATCCAGTCACCGTTGTGCACGATGGTGGTCTTCTCGGGATCCAGAATCTTCATGGCCTGGCTCACGTAGGTCTCGGCATTGGCCTCGATCTGCTCCTGCGAAAGCTGCGGGCGGGTGGAGTTCTTGCCCGAAGGATCGCCAATCAGCGCGGTACCGTTGCCGATGATGAGGGTGACGTTGTGGCCCAGGTCCTGGAACTGACGCATCTTGCGCAGCGGCACGGCGTGGCCCAGGTGCAGGTCGGGGCTGGTGGGATCGACGCCGAGCTTGATGTTGAGGGGCTCGCCCTTCTCAAGCTTCTTGCGAAGGTCGGCCTCGGGGACGATCTGCGCGGCGCCCGAGGTGATGATACGCATTTGCTCGTCAACAGACAGCATTGGGTATCCTCCTTTTGCTATAGCACCCTCGCCGAAAACGGCGGTGCTGGAAGTCCATAAACTCTCTTATGATAACAAACTGACGCGACGCAGCATCTACGACAGGAAAATCCTCGTCCTGCCGCATGCGTCGATGGCAACTGACAGACGTGTACCGTCACGCTCGACCAGATAGCGCACCTGCCGACGACGCAAGCAGTCGCGGCAACGGGCCTGCCCCGTCGCATCGGTGGCGCAGACGCCCTCGGCGGTCAGCAGGCAGTGCTCGCACACCATGAGTTCGGGACGGTCGGTGTCGACCGGACCCAAGACGCCGGGTTCAGCAGCCAGCTCGGCAATACGCTCCCTGTCATTGCCGAGCAACTCGGCAGGCAAGTATACCCACCCCGCGCCAAGCCCGCGCAGCCAGGCAAGCGTGGCCCGATTGGCGCAGAACACCGGCGCCGCCACGTCAAACGTCGTGCCCAGCTCGCGGGCCATCGCCACCTGTCCCAGATTGCGGCAGACGACGCGCCCGGCACGCTGCATAAGCGCCCGAGTCCGCTCGATATCGCCTGCGCGGCACACTTCGTCGAGCACCACCGTCGCATCGGACAGATCCCACTCATCGCGCGGATCCAAATCCATCAGCTCCCAGGCAAAGACCATACGAGCAAAAGCCTCATGCTTTGCCGGCTCTGCCGGTCCCGCCAACTCCGTCGGCACGTCGCCATCTGCCAGAACGCCCTCAAACGGCAGCACCTCAACGGACTGCTCAGCAGGCGCGACCGCATCTGCCTCGACCCGCATGCGCTCCAACACCGTTGCCGTCTGCCCCAGCACGCCGGCACTGCGAATCAGATAGACCTCGCAGCCCGCGTCCACCTTGCGTTTGCAATGCACGACGATACGCTCTCCCGCAGCGGCATCCACGGGGCAAGGCACCTGTGGCCAGCGCTTGGGCACATCGGGACGCGCGTCGGCACCCGGGTATAATCGGATTTCGAGCGTATCGCCCGCCGCCACGGCGGCATCAAGCTCAACCGTCACCTCTTCGTGACCCACCGCCACCAAGTGGCCCACGCGCACGCCCTGGTTGATCGCGCGCTCAAAGCTCATGAGCTCGGCGCCCGAACGACCCCGCAGATACGCATCGGTAAAGCCGCGGTTGAACGACCTTCCCAGCTCGCGCTCAAGCGCCGGCACCGCATCGGCATCCCATGTGCCGTCGCGCAGCATATTGAGCGCCCGACGCCACACCCTCACCACGTTAAAGACGTAGTCGGGATTCTTCATGCGGCCCTCGATCTTGAGCGATGCCACGCCGGCGGCAACAAGCTCGGGCAGATGCGCGATGCCCAGATAGTCACGCGGACAAAGCAGGCGATCCCCTTCGACAGCGACAACACTCTGCCCCTCCTCGTCCACCAAGTCATAGGACAGACGGCACGGTTGCGTGCAATCACCGCGCATCGCAGAGCGGCCACGTCGAAGGGCAGAGAACCCGCACGCACCCGAGTATCCAATGCAAATAGCGCCGTGACAGAACACCTCGATGGGCACGCCAGTAGCGCAAAGCGTCTCAATCTCTACCACGCTCAGCTCGCGCGCAGTCGTCACGCGCTCAACGCCCAACTCCTTGGCAGCCAACTGCACGGCACCCTCGCTATGAGCGCCCGCCTGAGTGGACAGGTGAATCTCGACCCCCGGAATCGCCGCACGAAGCGCACAGGCCAGCCCGGCATCGGCCACAATCAACGCATCGGCACCCAACGCGCGCGCATGCGCCCCCAACGCCACGGCGTCGGCAAACTCATCATCGAACACGAACACGTTGAGCGTCACGTACACACGCACGCCATGGGCATGGGCCACGGCACAACCGCGCGCGAACTCATCATCGCTAAAGCCATGCGCGCTCACTCGAGCGTTGAATCCGTCCAGCCCCGCATAGATGGCATCGGCACCCGCCGCAATCGCCGCGAGCATCTGGTCAAGTCCGCCAGCAGGCGCCAGCAGTTCGGGCAGCGCCACTTCAGCCGCCGCCAACTCGCTTTCGCATTGTCCGCTCGATTCCATCGGCCGAATCGCCATCGGTAAACTCCTTGCCAAGGTGTGCTTTCACTCTGAAAATTGCTGCCAACCAGCATACACGAGGCCCCGCATGCCCCGATTGGTTTATCGTGTAATAACTTATGTCCATCCTGCCCGGTAGCATACCTGCCGCCTGGCACGACATACCAGGAGGTCAACATATGGGTCCTCGCCAACGACAGGGGCGCGATCGCTCTAAGACGCATGCCCTTCCCATGATCTTGCTCTCGTTTTTGGGCTTTCTGCTTATCGCGGGCGTAGCGTTTGGCATCGGCATGATCGGCAATGTCAACCGCTGGCTGTCCGATCTGCCCGACTACACCGATGCCAACGCGTATCTGGTGAGCGAGCCCACCGACATCGTCGACTGCAACGGCAATACCATTGCGAGTTTCTACACGCAAAACCGCAAGTCCATCACCAAGGACCAAGTGTCCCCGTACGTGCTGCAGGGCACCGTCGACGTTGAGGACGAGCGCTTCTACGAACATGGCGGCATCGACCTCTGGGGCATTGCACGCGCATCGGTGGCAACCCTCACCGGCGGCCACGAGGGCGCATCGACCATCACCCAGCAGCTGGTTCGCAACACCATCTTGCAGGAGGAACAATTCGACTCGACCATCGAGCGTAAGGTGCGCGAGGCCTATATCGCCATCAAGATGGAGGATATGTACTCCAAAGACGAGATCCTCATGATGTACCTCAACACCATCTACTACGGCCATGGAGCATATGGCATCGAGGCCGCCGCCGAGACCTATCTGTCCAAGACTGCCTCCGACCTCACCCTGAGCGAGGCCGCGCTGCTCATCGGCCTTCCCAACTCGCCCTCGCAGTACGACCCCACGGTTAATCCCGACTTGGCGCTGTCCCGCCGCAATAAGGTTCTGGACAACATGCTGCGTCTGGGCCACATCACGCAGGAAGAGCACGATGCCGCACAGGCTGAGCCCATCACGCTTAACGTGACCGAGATTTCGGGCAGTGGCGTCGATGTGTACTCTCAGCCCTACTTTGTCTCCTACGTTAAGCAGTTGCTTGAGCAGGAGTTCTCCACCGACGTGCTCTTTAAGGGCGGTCTGACCGTCAAGACCACCATCGACCCCACCATGCAGCAGGTGGCCGAGGAGGCTGTGCGCTCGCAGCTCGACACGCTTTCGCTCGACGGCCTGGACATGGGCATGGTCGTCGTTGACCCCAAGACCGGCTACATCAAGTGCATGGTAGGCGGCTACGACTACAACGCCGACGAGAATCACGTGAACCACGCTACGGCAAAGCGCCCCGTGGGCTCCACGTTTAAGGCCTTTACGCTGGCGACTGCCATCCAAAACGGCATGAACCCCAACGTCACCCTCAACTGCAACTCGCCGCTCAAGGCCAAGGGCACCACGACCGAGGTGCAAAACTACGGCAACCAGAGCTATGGCAACATCACGCTTAAGCAGGCAACGGCATACTCATCCAACACCGGCTACATTCAGGTGGCCGAAGCCATCGGCAATGACAAGATCATGTCGCTTGTCAAAAAGCTTGGCATCGATCCCGCCAAGGACAATATCGAAGACGTTCCCGTCATGACGCTCGGCACCGGGTCCATCTCACCGCTCGAGATGGCATCTGCCTACGCAACGTTTGCCAACGGTGGCTACTACCGTCAGCCCATCGCCATTACCGAGATCGACTCGCGTACCGGCTCGGTTCTGTACCAGCACACCGACAATCCAACGCAGGTGCTCACCGAAGGCGAGGCTGCCGCGGTTACCGATGTTCTATCCGGCGTCATGCAGGGCAGCGGCACGGGTGCCGCCGGCGCGCTGAACGTCAACCAGCCCTATGCCGGCAAGACGGGCACCACTGACAACACCACCAACCTGTGGTTCTGCGGCTTCACGCCGCAACTGACATGCGCCCTGTGGACCGGTTATTCCGCAGGCGAGATTCCCATCCAAAAGTACGGTTCGGACCTGCTGGGCGACAGCACCAACCTGCCCGTCTTTAAGAAGTTCATGAACACCGTTCTTGCGGGCACCGAGCGCGAGGAATTCCCGACCGGAACGGCTCCCACGTACAAGAACAATAACGTCTGGAAGTTCTACGGCACAAACAACAAAAAGAAAGACGAAGAGGATAAAGACGAGGAAAAAGAAGAGGAAGAGACCACGACCACCACAACGACAACGACAACCACGACCACTGAAACCCCGGGCGGCAACACCACCGGCGATAGCGGCACGACAGGTGGCGACGGTGGCACGGGTGGCAATGGCGGCACGGGTGGCGACGGTGGCACGGGTGGCAATGGCGGCACGGGTGGCGACGGTGGCACGCCGACGCCTACCCCCGATCCTACGCCCACGCCCGACCCCTCTACGGGCCAGTAGACGCAAAGCGGCATCTGACACCAAGGCGCCCGAGCAGCACGTACGCTGCTCGGGCGCTTCTTTATTTCGGCAGATGCCACAAGATGCCACGACGGCCCCGGCTGCAGGACCGATAGAGCAACGGGTGCCGGCATGCAAAAGGGCGCTGACCTTCGTCAACGCCCTCGGCAATTACCTATAGCAACAATCGGCACAGCAGCAGTGCCACGCATCCCCTACTTGTGAGAGTTACTCAGCTTGTTGATGAGCGCCTCAAGGCGTTCGCCGTCCTCGGCCGTCTGCGCAATGACTAAGATCGTGTCGTTGCCGGCAAGCGAGCCAAGCACGTCGGGCAGCTCCGCGGCATCGACCGCTGCGGCAATACCAGAAGCCGTACCGGGCTGTGCCTTGATCATAACCAGATTATCGGTGCGCAGTACGCCGGTAACCAACTCGGAAACCATGCGCTGCAGATGCAGGTCCTCGGCAAGGACATAGATGCCCTCGGGGAGCTTACGCAGTCCCATGTCCGCGATATCGCGCGAAACGGTCGCCTGCGTGCAATCGAAACCCATGGCGCGAAGCTCGTCTACCAAAACGCGCTGCGTGCGTACGTCCTTATTGCGAACAATATCTCTGATGGCATCCTGGCGCCCATTGCGTTTTTTGGCCATACAAAACCTCACTCCAAAAGATGGCGGAGACAATCACTTAGTGATTGAATAGTTTAGCGCTATTTGAGGGTTTTAGTGAATAAGAACGCATTTCGAAACAATTCCATGCAATTTATTTCGAAAATCACGCTATTAGACAGTCCTGGCGCCCGAACGATTGAAAAAGGCCGCCAGATGCGTATACAACGCACACCGCATGGGCTTAGCACTAGCTATCGAACCATAGAGCAGACCTAGGCCACGATGATTGCCTTTAAGAGCCGCAACCATCTGACGGGTACGCTGTGCTTCGAGCATATCATGCAAACGGGCCGAACGCTCTATTGAAGACACCCCATGGGGGCTCAGACACAAATTTTCGATGCAGGCAACCAGGCTGGCGTAGTAATACCGCTGGCAGACCAGCTTCAACTGATCGCCACCGCCCGCGACGGCAAGCGAGTCGGCAAGCCTGTCGAGCGCCCCGATATCATCAGAAAGCCTGGCAAACATCGTGGGGTCAAACGTCTCCGTAATCGACGGCGCCACTGCATGAAAACGGGCACGGCCACATCCCGAAACGCGCTTTGCCTGCGAAAGCGCGAACGTCAAAAAAGACACCGTGCGAAACGCATCGCCATGCGCAAGGCACGCCTCAAAGAGGGCGCGATCATACAGCACGCCAGAGGTCTGTCGGATTAAACCACAGGAAACCAATTGGGTCAGGCAAGCCGCCCGGTCCTCATCTTCAGAAACGGATGTCGCGTCCAAGACTCGGGAATGACGTTCGCGGTGAACATCGTAGCGATCGAGCGAAACAGAGGGAAACACGATGTCAGCAGAAGCGTCGCAGGAGCTTTCGACCATCTGCGAAAGGGACTGCGGCGCAAACCACTCATTGGCATTCATCGCAATGATCTGGGAGCCGCGCGAAGCCGCAAAGCCGGCACGCAGGCAGGCGCCAGGCACTGGGTCCTCAACATCAATCAAATCAATATGAATGTCTCTGTCGGCAGCAACTTCGAGCGAATGGCGCACGCCAGCTACCACGCCGCGGCAAACGACGACAATCTGCAAATCGTAGAGGTCTTGGTTCTGGATGCTCTCGAGAGCGCGCATCGTATAGCTGGGCGAGCCCTCAACAATCAGGATCACCGAAAGTCGCGGATGCGAACCACGTCGAACCAAGTTTTCCGTCCTCTCGACAGCTAGTAACAAACTGCCGTTCATGGTACACCCCGTCAATTAATGTGGGCGGTCGTCCGTCGCGATGCACGTCAAGAACAGATGTTGCACACGCCCCGCTCACAGCCACCGCAAACAAAGATCGCCGTCAGGCAGCCACTTCCCTAATCGAGCACCACAAGCTCGGTGGGGTCGTAGTCCACACCCATAAAGGTAAGACCGCATGCGGGCGCCGTAGGACCAGCAGCGGAGCGATCGCAGGCATCAATTACCTCGCGCATCCACTCGGGACCGCGGCGATGCATGCCGATCTCGACAAGGGTACCCACAATGGTTCGCACCATCGAATGTAAAAACGCATTGCCCTCGATGGTAAACGTAAGGATGTCCTCGCCAAAGGCGACCTCATGGCCAAACTCGGCGCGCATTACGCAGCGGTGCGTAGGTTTGCCCACGGCAGAGGCGACCTTGCAAAAGCTCTTAAAGTCCTGCTCGCCCAAAAGCGCAGGGCAGGCGGCCGCCATCGCGTCGACGTCGAGGGGATAGCGATGCCACCACACGGCACCGCGTGACAGCACGGGCCGCGCGTCACGGTCGGCAATACGATAGGTGTACGTGCGAGAACGCGCGTCAAAGCGCGCAGAAAAGCCCTTACGAGCCTTGTAGACCTCGTTTATGGCGATATCTTTGCCCAGGAGGGCATCCATAGCCCGCAGCCACCTACGGCGCGTCAAGGCGAGCTCAGCGTCCGTTACGGGCACGCTGATGTATTGAGCCACCGCATGCACGCCGGCATCGGTACGCCCCGCGCACGTCAGATCGATTGGGCGGCGCAGCAACGTCTCGATTGCACGGCGTAGCTCACCCGCAACCGTCGTCTGGCCCGGCTGCTCGGCAAATCCGCTATAGGAGGAGCCATCGTAGGCCACACGAAATACAAGGGTGGCGTCGAGCTCGGGGTTCGAATCGAAATCAAACGGCGCAGTCATGGGCGCTCCCAACAAACTAGCAACGGTATTGCGACAAAAAAAGAGGGGTACGCGAACGTACCCCTCGAATATAGCCTATGCAGACAGAATGTCTACTCAGCGGTCTCCTCAGCGGGAGTCTCCTCGACAGCCTCGACCTTCTTGGGAGCAGCGGCCTTCTTGGGGGCCGGAGCAGCCTTCTTGGCCTTGGGCGTGCAAGGCTCGGTGACGAGCTCCATGATAACGATGGGAGCGTTGTCGCCCTTACGGTTACCGAGCTTCATGATGCGGGTGTAACCGCCATTGCGGTCCTGCCACATGCCCTGAGCAGCCTTGTCGAAGATCTCGGCAACGAGCTGCTTATCGCCGAGCTTGGCGATAGCCAGACGACGAGAGTGCAGGTCGCCCTTCTTGGCCCAGGTGATGATCGGATCGACGACCGAACGCAGCGCCTTAGCGCGGGTCTCGGTGGTCTTGATGCGGTCGTTCTCGAAGAGGGCCTTAGCAAGGCTCTTCTTCATGGCCTTGGTGTGGCTCGCATCGGTGCCGAGCTTCAGGCCCTTCTTAACGTTGTGACGCATGGTCTAGTTTCTCCTCAAATATGCGAAGCATTAAGCCTTCAGGCTCAGGCCCATGGACTCAAGCTTGTCCTTCACTTCCTCGATCGACTTAACACCGAAGTTACGGATGTTGAGCAGATCGTTCTCCGAGAACTCAACGAGCTGACGGACCGAGTGAATGCTGGCGCGCTTAAGGCAGTTGTAGGAACGGACGGAAAGGTCCAGATCCTCGATCTGCTTGTCCAGCTCGGCATTGTCGTTGGTAACCTCGGGAGCGAAGATCGAAGCCTCCTCCTCGACCTCGGGGGTCTCGGCAAGGTTCATAAAGGCGGCCATATGCTGATTGATGATATTGGCAGCCTGGACCACGGCGTCGCGCGGGGCGATGGAGCCGTTGGTCTCGATCTCGAGGACAAGGCGGTCGTAGTCGGTGTGCTGACCGACACGGCAAGCCTCAACGAGCTTGGCGCAACGGGAAACCGGCGAGTACAGCGAGTCGACGTGGATCACACCGATGGGATCGTTGTCGCGCTTGTTGGCCTCGCCAGAAACATAGCCGCGGCCATAGCCGATGCGCATGCTCATGGTGAGATGGCCACCCTCGGTGAGCGTAGCAATGTGCTGCTCGGGGTTGACCAGCTCAAACTCGGACGGAATAAAGAAGTCCGCACCGGTGACCTCGCAGGGGCCGTCAACCGAGATGGTGGCGGTCGCCTCGTCGGTCGTGCCGAGAGCCCTGAAGACAAGACCCTTGACATTCAGGACGATGTCGGTGACATCCTCGACCATGTTAGGGATGGTCATGAACTCGTGCTGCGCACCATCGATCTGAATGGCCTCGACGGCGGCACCCTCGAGCGAGGACAAAAGAACACGACGAAGCGAGTTACCCAGCGTATCGCCGTAGCCACGCTCGAGCGGCTCGACGGAGACACGAGCAGAGGTCTCGTTGATCTCTTCGACCTGAACCTGAGGCCTAATGAATTCTGACATGTATTACCTCCAGCCTCAGCAGCCCGGATGGACTACTTAGAGTAGAGCTCGACGATGAGCTGCTCGTTGATATCACCGCTGATCTGCTCACGCGTCGGCAGAGCGAGCACGTTACCAGACAGCTTCTCGATATCGACCTCGAGCCAGCCAGGGACCTCAAAGCGCTCGGAGGAAATCAGGGCCTCCTTGATGGGGAGGAGGTCACGGAACTTCTCGCCGACAGCGACGACGTCGCCGGCCTTGACGCGGTAGGACGGGATGTCCACGCGCTTGCCGTTCACGGTGAAGTGACCGTGACGGACGGACTGACGAGCCTCTTTGCGGGTGCGGGCAAAGCCAAGACGGAAGACGACGTTGTCGAGGCGAGACTCAAGGATAATCATGAGGTTCTCACCGGTGACGCCGTTCATCTTGCGGGCCTTGTTGAAGTAGCCGTGGAACTGCTTCTCCAGAACGCCATAGATGAACTTGACCTTCTGCTTCTCGCGCAGCTGCATGCCGTACTCAGATTCCTTGCGACGGCGCTTGGGCTGACGGATAGATTCCTTCTTGCTGCTGTAACCGAGCTCAGCGGGATCGATCCCGAGCTGACGGCAGCGCTTAAGAACAGGAGTCCTGTCGATTGCCATATTGATACGATCCTTTCAGTTACACGCGGCGACGCTTCTTGGGGCGGCAGCCGTTGTGCGGAATGGGGGTCTTGTCCTGGATGCTCGAGACCTCGAGGCCAGCAGCCTGGAGGGAGCGGATGGCGGTCTCACGACCGGAGCCGGGGCCCTTGACGAAGACGGAAACCTTCTTCATACCGTGCTCCATGGCCTGCTTGGCAGCAGCCTCGGCAGCCATCTGGGCAGCGAACGGCGTGGACTTACGGGAGCCCTTGAAGCCCACCTGGCCAGCCGACTTCCAGGAAATGACGTTGCCCTGGGGATCGGTGATCGAAACGATCGTGTTGTTGAACGTAGAACGAATGTGAGCCTGGCCCACGGAAATGTTCTTACGGTCCGCGCGCTTCAGACGGGCAGCGCGAACGTTCTTCTTAGCAGTAGCCATCTATCTAGCGCTCCTTATTTCTTCTTCTTAGCACCGATCTGACGCTTCGGGCCCTTGCGGGTACGAGCGTTAGTGTGGGTGCGCTGGCCGCGGACCGGGAGGCCCTTGCGGTGACGAAGGCCGCGGTTGCAGCCGATGTCCATAAGGCGCTTGACGTTCTGGTTGCGCTCACGGCGGAGGTCGCCCTCAACCATGATCTGATTCTTATCGATATAATCGCGGATGGCGTTAACCTCATCCTCGGTGAGGTCCTTAACGCGCGTGTCCACGTTAACGTTGCACTCGACGCAGATCTTCGTCGCAGTGGTGCGGCCGATGCCGTAAATGTAGGTCAGACCGATCTCAACGCGCTTCTCACGCGGGAGGTCGACACCATTAATACGGGCCAACGTAGTCTCCTCTCTTAACCCTGACGCTGCTTATGACGGGGGTTCTCGCAAATGACGAGGACCTTGCCATGGCGCCTAATGATTTTGCACTTATCGCACATCTTCTTGACCGAAGGACGTACCTTCATCGTTCTTCCTTTCGGTAGCGCTCAAACTACTTCCCTACTATCTACTCGCCCAGCCGCAGGCGTTTAAAACTATGGCTGGTCTTCACACGCAAACCGACCGTAGGTTGAGCTAAGCCTGCAGTCGGAAATAGAGCGTGTATGCGTGTCGCTATTTATAGCGATAGGTGATGCGACCGCGGGTCAGGTCGTACGGGGAAAGCTCCACGACAACCCTGTCACCGGGGAGAATGCGGATGTAATTCATTCGGATCTTGCCAGAAATGTTGCACAGAACCGAATGACCGTTCTCGAGCTCAACCTTAAACATGGCGTTGGGCAACGGCTCCTTTACCGTACCCTCGAGCTCAATTGCGTCTTCCTTCTTCACAAGCAATCATCTTTCTCTAGAAAACGACAGCGATTGAGTATTCTACAATACGCATGCACGTATCGTAATATCTTCGTAATGGCTCCACATCTAAGTGGAACTTGTTACATTTGAAATGTAAATGCCGACGAATTTGAACGCGGCCTCTACATCTCGCCGCCTTGCAAGGAGCACCAAGCACCTTGGGCATCCGTGGTAAGAATCACCGGGCCGTCATTGGTAATGGCGACGGTGTTCTCGTAGTGCGCGGCGGGCAGGTGGTCGTTGGTCGTAACGATCCAACCATCGGAGCCTGTGCTCACATGATTGGAACCCATCGTAACCATCGGCTCGATGGCGATGACCATACCAGCCTGAAGGCGAACGCCTCTCCCCTTCTTTCCATAATTTGGAACGTTGGGGTCCTCGTGCATCACACGGCCAATGCCATGCCCCACGTAATCGCGAAGCACACCGTAACCGTGAGACTCGGCGAGGGACTGAACTGCATACCCGACGTCCCCGATATGGTTACCGGGAACAGCCTGCTCGATGGCAGCCTTAAGGCAATCGCGCGTAACCTCGCACAGGGCCTTGGCCTCGGGCGTGGGGGTGCCGACGAAAAACGTCCAAGCGTTATCGCCGACCCAACCGTCGAGAACGGCTCCCGTATCGATGGAGATGATATCGCCATCGCGCAGAATCATATCGGGGTTGGGAATACCGTGGACCACGGCATCGTTGATTGATGCGCAAATGGTTCCGGGGAACCCGCCGTAACCCTTAAAGGCCGGGGTGCCGCCATGCATGCGGATAATCTGCTCCGCGAGCTGATCGAGCTCAAAGGTCGACACGCCGGGGCGAACCATGGCTCCAACGTGGCGGAGCGCCATCTTAGATAGCGCTCCTGCCTTCTTCATCTGCTCAATTTGCGTTGCAGACTTAATCTTGATCATAGACCGAGAGCCTCTTTGACATCCCCGTACACGGTCTCGCGAGCCTGGTCACCGTTGACCGACTTAAGGAGACCCTGGCCACTATAGTAGTCGACGAGCGGGCTCGTGGACTTCTCGTAGACGTCGAGACGGTTCTTGATGGTCTCGGGCTTGTCGTCGTCGCGCTGATACATCTCGCCGCCGCACTTAGGGCAGGTGACATCGGCAGCGGTGCCGGTGTAACCGCAGGCGCGGCAGGTGCGACGCGAAGACAGACGATCGATGATGACCTCGGGGGCCACATCGACCAGAAGGGCGCAGTCGATCTCGCGACCCATAGCGGAGAGCTCGGAATCGAGCGTCACGGCCTGGGCGGTGTTGCGCGGGAAGCCATCGAGGATGAAGCCCTGCTGGGCGTCATCGGCGGCAAGGCGCTCCTTGACAAGGTCGATCACGAGCTGGTCGGGAACGAGCTCGCCAGCGTCCATGTACTTCTTAGCCTGAATACCAAGCTCGGTGCCACCCTTGACGGCAGCACGCAGCAGGTCGCCCGTGGAAATGTGAGCGACGCCAAACTCGGCGACGAGCTCCTGTGCGACGGTGCCCTTACCGGCACCCGGAGCTCCGAGCAATACGAGGTTCATGAGCAATCCTCCTCTAGCCTATTTAAAGAATCCATCGTAATCATACATCTTGATCTGGCCTTCGAGCTTATCGACCGTGTCGAGCACGACGCCGACCATGATGAGGATGGACGTGCCGCCAAACGCCTGGATCAGATGGTTACCCGTGAAGGAGAAGATGATCGAAGGCACGATGGCGATGAGCGCCAAAAAGACAGCGCTGGGAAGCGTGATCTTGTTGAGCGCGTTCTTGATGTAGGCCGCGGTAGCCCTACCCGGACGGACGCCCGGAATAAAGCCGCCCTGCTTCTTAAGGTTGTCGGCCGTGTCATCGGGGTTGAACACCATGGAGGTGTAGAAGTACGCGAAGAACACGATGAGGACAACGTTAAGCACCCAGTTGAGCCAACCGGTCGAAAGCGCAGAGGCAACTGCCTGAATCCAGCCGATGCCGGGGAAGAACACGGCAATCTGGGCCGGGAAGTACAGCAGCGCCGAAGCGAAGATGATCGGCACGACACCTGCGGTGTTGACCTTGATGGGCAGATAGGTGGTCTGGCCACCCATCATGCGACGGCCCACGACGCGCTTAGCGTAGGAGACCGGAATGCGGCGCTGGCCGCGCTCAAGGAAAACAATCAGCGGGATAACCAGCAAGATGATGGCGCAGATGATCACCATGGTGATGATGCCACCGGCATTGCCCTCGGTGCTGGAGAAGATCGCCTGCGGCAGACCGGCCATGATGTTCGCAAAGATGATCAGCGACATGCCATTGCCGATACCGCGCTGGGTGATGAGCTCACCAATCCACATGATCAGCATGGCGCCCGCGGTGAGCGTGCCGACGATCATGAGGTCGAAGATGATCTCGGGAGCGCCGGCGCCAGTAAAGCTGATGCCGAAGCTCTTAAAGAGGAAGAGGTAACCCACGGAGTTGAGGATTGCCAGAGCCAGGGTGAGGTAACGCGAATACTGCGTGATCTTGGTCTGACCGACCTCGCCCTCGCGGGCAAGCTCATGCAGGGAAGGCACAACGGCCTGGAGCATCTGGAGGATGATCGAGCTGGTGATGTAAGGCATGATGCCCAGGGAGAACACCGAAACATAGCTCAACGCGCCACCAGAGAAAAGATTCAGGAGGGCCATAGCACCTGCGGCGACCGAATTGTTATCGGTCGAGAAAAGGCCCAGCATCCCCTGGAAGGGAATGCCGGGCACAGGAACGTGCGCACCAACGCGGTACACGACGAGCATAGCTATGGTAAAAAGAATCTTTTCGCGCAGTTCTTTGATGCGGAAAGCATTCTTAAGACCATTTAGCACGGCAGCTCGACCTTTCCGCCGGCGGCCTCGATCTTGGCCTGCGCAGAAGCGCTGACCTTGTCGACCTTGACCGTGAACTTCTTGGTGAGCTCACCATTGCCGAGCACCTTGACGGGCTCGAACTCGCTCTTGGTGATGCGAGCGGCCTTAAGAGCGGCACCGTCGATCACAGCGCCGTCCTCGAACTTACGCTCGAGACGCTCAACGTTAACAGCGGTGTACTCGATGCGACGGGGGTTGCGGAAGCCCGGAAGCTTGGGCAGGCGCATAGCCAGCGGAGTCTGGCCACCCTCGAAGCCGGCACCCTTGGTGCCGCCAGAGCGAGAGCCCTGGCCCTTCTGACCGCGGCCAGAAGTGGTGCCGTGACCCGAAGAATTGCCACGGCCGACGCGCTTGCGGTTCTTGGTGGAACCGGGCGCGGGAGTAAGATCATGAAGCTGCATTTGCTACTCCTCTACAATCTCGACAAGGTGCTTGACCTTGAAGATCATGCCGCGGACGGACTCGTTGTCAGCAATCTCGCGAACCTCGCGGATCCTGTGGAGACCGAGGGCACGGACAGTACGGACCTGGTCCTGCTTGCAACCGTTGGTGCTGCGGACCTGCTTGATCTTGATGGTGTCAGCCATGCTTAGTTCTCCTTACCGACGAACATCTCGGAGACCGTCAGGCCACGGCGAGCCGCGACGTCCTCAGGGCTGGAGAGCTCCTTGAGGCCCTCGACGGCAGCCTTGATGATGTTGAGGCCGTTGTCGGTACCGAGGGACTTGGACAGGACGTTCTTGATGCCAGCAAGCTCGAAGAGGGGACGCACAGCGCCGCCGGCGATAACGCCAGTACCCTCGACAGCGGGCTTGATGATGATGCGACCGGCACCAAAGTGACCGAGAACCTCGTGCGGAATGGTGCCCTGCTCGGTCACCGGCACGTGGAACATGTTCTTCTTGGCATCGAGAGACGCCTTGGAGATGGCCATGGGCACCTCAGCGGACTTGCCCATGCCAACGCCGACGTTGCCCTTGCCGTCGCCAACGACGACGAGAGCGACGAGGCTCATGCGACGACCGCCCTTGACGGTCTTCGACACGCGGTTGATGTAAACGACGCGCTCCTCGAACTCGGAGGCCTCGCGCTGCTGCTTCTGATTACGAGCCATGTGCTACATACCTCCTAGAACTCGAGACCGGCGGCACGAGCACCGTCGGCGAGGGCCTTGACGCGGCCATGGTAGATACGGCCACCACGATCGAAAGCGACCTTGGTGATGCCGGCCTCGATGGCACGCTTGCCAACGAGCTGACCGACCTTCTCCGCAGCCTCCTTGTTCGAGGTGTGGGTGCCCTTGAACTCGGCCTCGAGGGTCGAGGCGGAGACGAGCGTCAGGCTGGAGCCCTTGCTGTCGTCGATGATCTGGGCATAGATGTTGGCGTTAGTACGGGTCACGCGAAGACGCGGACGCTCGGCGGTACCCGAGACCTTGCCGCGAACACGACGCTGACGACGCTTGAGGCCTTCCAGCTTCGCCTTATGCTTGTTCATACGTAAACTCCTAAAAAGGTTGATCTTGCCAGCACCTAACGGGGTGCTGGTCTTATGCGAGTGAGTCGGTTACGACTACTTGGCGGCCTTACCCAGCTTGCGGCGGATGTGCTCGCCAACATAGTGGATACCCTTGCCCTTGTAAGGCTCGGGAGGACGATGGCCGCGGATCTCAGCGGCGATCTGACCGACCTGCTGCTTGTTGATACCCTTGACGTTCACGTGGGTGTTGTCGGGAACCTCGAAGGTGATGCCCTCGGGAGCCTCGACGATCACGGGGTGCGAGAAGCCCAGGGAGAACTCGAGGTTCTTGCCCTTCTGCTGCACGCGGTAACCGACGCCGGCGAGCTCGAGCTTCTTCTCGAAGCCCTCGGAAACGCCAACAACCATGTTGTGGATGAGGGCGCGGGTGAGGCCGTGGCGGGCACGGGTCTCACGCTCGTCGTCGGGACGGGAAACGGTGAGGACGTTGTCCTCGACGTTGATGGTGAGCTTCTCAAAAACATCGAGCTCGAGCTGGCCCTTGGGGCCCTTGACGACAACGTTGTTGCCGTTGACTGCCACTTCGACTCCGGCGGGAATCTGGACAGGCTTATTACCGATACGAGACACGGTGATCTCCTTTCCTTCTACCTACCGACCGAATTACCAGACGTAAGCGATAATCTCGCCGCCGACGTTGTGCTTGCGAGCATCGCGGTCGGTCATAACGCCATGGCTGGTGGAAATAATGGCGGTACCAAGGCCACCGCGGACGCGGGGCATGTCGGCAACGCCGGTGTACTTACGCAGGCCCGGCTTGGAAATGCGGCGGATGCCGTTGATGACCTTAGCCTTCTTGGGACCATACTTAAGCGTGATGTGCAGAGTCTTCTGGGGAACGGTGTCCTCGACATCGTAGCCCTCGATGTAGCCCTCCTCGTGCAGAACACGAGCGATCTCGACGAGCTTCTTGCTGCTCGGCATGGAGACCGTGGCCTTGTTCACAGAGTTAGCGTTACGGATGCGCGTAAGCATATCTGCGATCGGGTCTGTAAGGTTCATACAGATTCTCCTTCGTTCTTGATGAACACGTGCTCTTGGTTCTTCGCCGCCCTTAACGGCAAAGCCTATTTAGCGCGTTTTCCCTGTTCCAAACTGATGCTTGAAACGCTGGTAGTGACTTACCAGCTGGCCTTCTTAACGCCGGGAAGCTCGCCCTTGAGTGCAAGCTCTCGGAAGCAGACACGGCACAGGCCGAACTTGCGGTACACAGAGTGCGGACGGCCGCAGCGCTGGCAGCGCGTGTACTCACGAGTAGAGAACTTCTGCTTGCGATTGCACTTGACGATCATCGATGTCTTAGCCACTTATATCCTCCTCACATAGAGTATTGTTCGCCCCAAGCGCCGCCCCCTTGTGGGAACGGCGCTTATAGGGCAGGTGAACCTATTTCTTGAACGGGAAACCGAAGGCGTCCAGAAGGGCCTTGGCCTCCTCATCGGTGTTGGCGGTGGTCACGAAAGTGATGTCCATACCACGCTGGTGATCGACGGAGTCGAAGTCGATCTCGGGGAAGATGAGCTGCTCGGTGACGCCCATGGAGAAGTTACCACGGCCGTCGAAGCTCTTGGCGGAGATGCCGCGGAAGTCGCGGATACGGGGGATCGCGACGGAGGTCAGACGATCAAAGAACTCCCACATACGGTCGCCACGCAGGGTAACCTTGCAGCCGATCGGCATACCAGCGCGCAGGCGGAAGGTAGCGATGGACTTGCGGGCACGGGTGATCATCGGCTGCTGGCCGGTGATGGCGCGCAGGTCGCGCACGGCACCGTCGATGGCCTTGGAATCGGTAGCGGCCTCGCCGACACCCATGTTCACGACGATCTTCTCAAACTTGGGGATCATCATGACGTTCTCGTACTGGAACTTGTCCTGAAGCTGCTGCTTGACCTCGTTGTTGTACTTGGTCTTCAGACGCGGCACATACTTCTCTTCTGCCATTGTTCACTCCTTCTTGGGGTTTTAAGCACGGGGCGTGGCCACGATGGGTTGTCCTCGTGCCTCCTGGCTGCATCCGCGCCGCTCATGGCATTTCGCGGTTTGGACTCGACGCAGCAGGAGCCGACAAAACAATCGGTACTATACGCGCATCGGGAGCGTATTTCCAGAAAAACCTCGTCTGCCTGCACAACTCCACAACTCCCCCGCACATATTGATCCCTTGGGGACGGAGGAAAACGGATCACTTGGGTCGCCTGGCCCTCTGGGTGATCCGTTTTCCTCCGTCCCCAAGGGATCATGAAGTTGAATGCCAGATTGCCCGAATGCATCCCGCGTAACTACAAATCGGTTCCCGCGCCCAGCAGCTTGCGCATGACCTGTTCGGGGTTAACCGAGCCGTCGCGCGGGGCCAGGGCGGTGATCTTCTTCTGCATCTTGTACTCGTGCAGCTCGTCCTCGAGCTGGCGCACGCGGGCACGGAGTTTTTCGTTCTCGCGCTCGCGCTCCTCGGCACGCTCCTTCATGTCGAGGATGCGCACCACGCCGGCAAGGTTGATGCCCTCGTCGGTCAGTTGGTTGATGAGCTCCAGGCGCTCGATATCGGCACGCGAATACAGACGCGTGTTGCCGCCCGAGCGCTGGGGGTTCACCAGGCCCTTGGACTCGTAGACGCGCAGAGTCTGCGGATGCATGCCGGTCAGCTCGGCCGCCACGCTGATCATGTACAGCGGTTTGTTCCTATTGTCCTCGGCCATGCTACCTGACCCCTTTCCGTCTCGTTATCGTCCATCATAAGCCCGCGGGCGTGGGCGTGCGCCGCGACCGCCCTAGTACGTCGCCTTGTAACGATTGACCTTCTCGCGGTAGTCGCGCGTGTCGGCCTCGCGCAGCTTGGTCATGGCATCGCGCTCGTCAATGGATAGGTTCGTGGGAACCTGTACCTTGATCTCGACGAGTAGCGCGCCTGTGCGGCCACGGTGCTTAACGTCGGGCGCACCCATCTCCTTAAAGCGGAACTTCTTGCCCGTCTGGGTGCCCGCAGGCACTTTCAAACGGACCGTCGCCCCGCCGGGCGTGGGCACGTCCACCGTGCAGCCGAGCGCCGCCTCGTAGACCGAGATCGGTACCTCCATGGTCACGTCGGCGCCTTTGCGCTTAAACAGCGGGTGCTCCTCCACGTGCGTGGTCACGACCAGGTCGCCGCGCTCGCCGCCGGCAACGCCGTACTCGCCGCGACGCTTGTAGCGCAGCTTGCCGCCGTCGACCGCGCCCGCAGGCACCGAGACCGTAATGGTCTGCTGCTCGCCTGTCGAGGGAATGCGATAGGTGACCTTGTGTGTCACGCCGCGAAACGCGTCCTCAGCCGTCACATCGACGGTCAGCGACAGGTCGCCGCCCTTGCGAGCACGGCTGCGGCCCGCTCCGGCATTACCCGCGGCCCCGGCAAAGCCCGAGCCCCAATCGCTGCCCCAGGCGCCGTTGCCGCTAAAGATGCTGTCGAAGATATCGCCCCAGCCGCTCGCGCCGGCACCGGCGCCGTAGCCACCGCTATACGCGCCGCCCGC
The DNA here is from genome assembly GCA_900549085.1 of uncultured Collinsella sp. Classification (GTDB taxonomy): domain Bacteria; phylum Actinomycetota; class Coriobacteriia; order Coriobacteriales; family Coriobacteriaceae; genus Collinsella. The sequence continues at coordinate 113,260 of URMO01000002.1, forward strand.
GCCCGGCATGCCGCCGAACATGAGCATCTGGTCGTACTCTTTGCGCTTCTTCTCATCCGAAAGCGTCTCGTAGGCCTCGCTAATCTCCTTGAACTTGGCCTCGTCGCCGCCGGCATCGGGGTGATATTTTTGCGCGAGCTTGCGAAACGCGCTCTTGATCTCTTTGTCGGAGGCGCTCTTGGATACGCCCAGGATGTCATAGAAGGTTTTGCCTGCAGCCATCGTAGCTCCTCTCCTGTTACGTCCGCCGTCCATGCAGACGACGGCTCATGCTTTCATATGGCACTAGGCCAGAAAGGGCCCCGGGTGTTGCCCCGGGGCCCTTCTCAATTACTCCTCGGTGCTCTCGGCCGTATCGGCCGCGGCATCCTCGGGCGCCGCTTCGGGCTCCGGTGCGGGGCGCTTCTCGCCACCGTAGGTCACCGTCACCATCGCGGAGCGCAGGATGCGATCCGCCATGCGGTAGCCCTTCTGGTACACGTCGTTGACGGTCTCGTCGTACTGCGATGCGTCCTCGACGCGACCCACAGCCTGATGCTCAAGCGGATCAAACGCCTCGCCCTTGGGGTCGATGGGCTCAACGCCCTCGTGCGCAAACACATCGAGCAGCTTGGCATGTACCGCGTCAACGCCATCGACGAACTGCTTAAAGTCGTCGGTAAGCTCTTGGCTGCGGGCATGGTCGATCGCGCGCTCGATATCGTCAATCACCGGCAACAGCGCGGTGACAAGCTTCTCGGTCGCGCGCTCGCGCTCGGCAAGGCGCTCGTTGGCGGTGCGGCGACGGAAGTTCTCCCAGTCGGCCTGCAGGCGGGCGGTGCGCTCGGTAGCGTCCTTCGCCTTGTCCTCGGCGGCCTTCTGAGCCTCTGCCGCAGCGTCGAGCTCATTGCGCACGTCGGCAAGCTCCTTTTGGGCCTGCTCGAACTTGAGCTTAAAGTCGTTGTCGGCGGCTTCCTCACCGGCGCGGATAGCAGCTTCCACCATCTCGTCCTCGGTCATCGTCGCCTCCTTGTTGGAATCCTCTACCTGGTTCTCGGCAGCCTCGGCGGCCTCGGCCTCGTTGGCCTCGGTATCGTCGACGGCCTCTACGGGAATCTTCACGTCCTTCTCCTCAGAGTCAACGGGGGCGGCGCCAGCGGCAGCCGCCTCCGTGCGAGCTTTACGGGCGGACATGATTACTTGTCCTCGTCGTCCACAACCTCGTAGTCGGCGTCGACAACGTCATCGTCGGCAGGCTGGGCACCGGCGGCACCGTCAGTCTGCTGCTGAGCGTCGGCGTAGACAACCTGGGCCAGCTCGTAGGCCACAGACTGCATGGACTCGCCGGCAGCCTTGCTGGCCTCTACGTCAGAGCCCTCGAGCGCCTTCTTGGCGGCGGCGATAGCGGCCTCGGCCTTGGACTTCACGTCGGCGGAAACCTTGTCGCCCAGCTCGTTGAGGGTCTGCTCGGTGGAGTAGCACAGGCTGTCGGTCTGGTTGCGGACCTCGACCTCTTCCTTCTGCTTCTTGTCCTCCTCGGCATGAGCCTCGGCGTCTTTGACCATACGATCGACTTCGTCGTCGGACAGAGCAGTGGAGCCAGAAATGGTGATCTGCTGCTCCTTGCCGGTGCCCTTGTCCTTAGCGGAGACCTTGACGATGCCGTTGGCGTCGATGTCGAAGGTGACCTCGATCTGCGGCACGCCGCGACGGGCAGCCGGGATACCGGTCAGCTGGAACTTACCGAGCGACTTGTTGTCGCGGGCAAGCTCGCGCTCGCCCTGGAGCACGTTGATCTCGACGCTGGTCTGGTTGTCGGCAGCGGTGGAGTAGACCTCGGTCTTGGAGGTCGGGATCGTGGTGTTGCGGTCGATCATCTTGGTCATGATGCCGCCCATGGTCTCGACGCCCAGCGACAGCGGGGTAACGTCGAGCAGCAGGATGCCCTCGACGTCGCCGGTGAGCACGCCGCCCTGGACGGCAGCGCCGTCGGCAACGACCTCATCGGGGTTCACGGACATGTTGGGCTGCTTGCCGGTCATGGTCTTGACGAGCTCCTGGACGGCGGGCATACGAGTGGAGCCGCCGACGAGGATGACCTCGGTCAGATCGGAGAGCTTAAGCTTGGCGTCGCGCAGGGCGTTGGTGACAGGCTGCTTGCAGCGCTCGAGCAGGTCGCGGGTGATCTTCTCGAACTCGGCGCGGGTCAGCGTGTAGTTGAGGTGCAGCGGGCCGGACTGGTTCATGGTAATGAACGGCAGGTTGATGGTGGTCTGCTGGGCGGCGGAGAGCTCCTTCTTGGCGTTCTCGGCGGCCTCCTTCAGACGCTGCAGGGCCATGGGGTCCTGACGCAGGTCGACACCGTTCTCCTGCTGGAACTTATCGGCCATCCAGTCGATGACGCGCTGATCCCAGTCGTCGCCGCCCAGGTGGTTATCGCCCGAGGTGGACAGAACCTCAAACACGCCGTCGGCGAGGTCGAGGATGGAGACATCGAAGGTGCCGCCGCCCAGGTCGAAGACCAGGATGCGCTGGTCGGTGCCCTGCTTGTCCAGGCCATAGGCCAAAGCAGCAGCGGTCGGCTCGTTGACGATACGCTTCACGTTGAGGCCGGCGATCTTACCGGCATCCTTGGTGGCCTGACGCTGGGCGTCGTTGAAGTAGGCCGGGACGGTGATGACGGCGTCGGTGACGGTCTCGCCCAGATACTTCTCGGCGTCGGCCTTCATCTTGGCGAGCACCATGGCGCTCACCTGCTCGGCGGTATAATCCTTGCCCTCGATGTCGACGACGGCACGGCCACCCTGGCCCTCCTTGACCTCATACGGCACGGTCTTGATCTCGGAGGTGCACTCGGAGTACTTGCGGCCCATGAAGCGCTTGATAGAGAACACGGTGTTCTTGGGGTTGGTGACCGCCTGGTTCTTAGCGGCCTTACCCACAACGCGGTCACCGTCGGCACGGAAGCCCACGACGGACGGGGTGGTGCGGTCGCCTTCAGCGTTTACGATGATGGTCGGAGAACCGCCCTCAAGGACGGCCATGGCGGAGTTGGTAGTACCAAGGTCGATACCAAGAATCTTACTCATTAGAAATTCCCTCTCTCTTGTGCGTTCGCGCCGCCTCGACGGTCTGTCACGCGGCGCTTCGGCTTGTCTTTCAGGATGTAGTGTATCCCCTTATGGGCCGGAATATACAAAATCTAAGTCAATTCATATAAGATTTCTTATTGCCGAGAGTTTAGGTTCTCAAATGCGCAGGTAGATGCGCTGATGGAGTTCTCGACAAATCTATCGAGATCTATGTAGAGATGGCTGAGGTTTGGGTCCGGGGGCGCCTGGGCTGCCTTACGGAAAGCTCGTCCCGGTTTGAGCGTGGATTCCGGGTCGCAGTTTCCGTCTGAAGACTCAACCGGAAACTGCGACCCGTTTTTCGGCCAAATAACGGGATGCTCTTTCCGCAGGCGCACTCAATAGCTCAGTAATTCAAGTCACCTTTAGCTAACATTTGCGCAGCTCAACGGCCCCACCTGCGTGTTTTTTAGTAAACCTTGGCATACTCGGCGAACGGTATGAAGATGCCGGCCAGAGGGTATTGCAAACGGTCGCTCCCGTGGTATGTTTTTGCCCGAATCAAACCGGCGCGCATCGCCTGTAGCGTCGGTCAACAGAGAGGAAACTACCATGGCTCATCCCGTAATTGATGCCGACGAGTGCATCGCTTGTGGCGTTTGCGTCGACTCCTGCCCCGCTGGCGTTCTGGAGCTCCAGGACGTCGCTACCGTCGCTGACGAGGACTCCTGCGTCGCCTGTGGCGCTTGCCAGGACGCTTGCCCCGCCGGCGCGATCACCGAGATCGTCGAGGAGTAACAACTCCCCCACTTGCACACTCAAAAGTACACCGTGCACAAAAAGGAGGCCTCCGCATCGCCGCGGAGGCCTCCTTTATTTGTGCGGATGACTAATCAAAAAACGGTATCCTAAGGAAAGTGTTTCAAAATCTATAAGGAGTGCCATATGATTTACGGCGCCAACGGTGAAATTTTCAAAACCTGGGACGATGCGAAAAGCAAAGTCGAGTCGGTTCCGGCGGATGCCGCTCCGGGAACACCGAGAACTTATCCGGTTGACGCGTACGTCGAAGATGAAAACGGAAACCGCGTCCAGGTGAACGGCTTCTGGTTCTCAGAGTTATCCGAGGAGACGCGCAAGCCATTGTTACGCGAACTCGGCCTACCGATCACGAAGAAAATTATGTACCGCGACCGAGATACGGTTTCACAGGTCCTCGATTTCAAAATTGAAGACGGATGGGACCGG
>URMO01000003.1 GCA_900549085.1 uncultured Collinsella sp.
CGAGAAGTCCGATCCAAAGGTAAAAGATGTATATAAGATGACGTCTGGATTCGTCCACTTCTCCACTGATATTCTGCCGAGCATGGGTGTGCCTGGGGAGGGCTATGAGGTCGAGTTTAATTTTGGAGCCGAGCCCAACGAGAGAAACAATGCGCCTCTCGTGGAATGCGGCAAGGCGTTCTGCCACTATGTCGACCTGCATCTCCAGATGCTCCATAAGGTGATTGCTTCGGATGAATGGTATGCCGATCGATTCCGTATCGATTCCGATGGTCCTGCAGACGAAGCCTCGGAAAGCGAGAAGGTGTAGGTCGAACGCATTGACGCCGCCTTGACAGCATCCCGATATGATAACGAATGGGAGGTTCCCTGCGAAATGTGCGCCTCTGTATATTCTCGCTAGGAAGCCCTCGACCGATAAGGCATCGTTGAGTTCAATTTGAGTTCAGCTCGGGTGCCCGAAAATCGCCCAACTCTAATAAAAGGGGAGACGACGGTACACCACGTAGACGAGAGGCTATGGAAGTGCACGATTTGATTATATTGGCGCGCTAAACCGCCCCCGCCGCCCAACTTGAACTCCGCTCACGCGTGTATGGGGCTGCGAGAGGTAACGGCCTGCGGCCTCCTCTGCGTGCTCGATGATATCTTCGAGCATGCCGGGCATGGCGGAGACATTCGCTGCAATCCAGCCGTGTTCAAGCGCCGTTTCGGATAGGAGCGAGAGGGGGCCGTCTTGTCCGTTTCCCTTGCAGCCGTAAAGATGGTTGACAGTTTGGGGTCTCCCGGGTCTTTAGCTTTTACCGCGCTAGGTGCCTCATGGAAACTGTTGGACTTTAATCAGACAGACCCAGCATGTCGTTTTCCTCCATGAGGACATCGGCTAAAACCGCAACACCTATGCTTGTTTAAGCAAACCTCCTGATAGTCGTGGAACTGCTGTATCCCGACATGCAGGACGTCGTTCGGCTTAAACACCGGATGCCGCATCCGCGAAACGAGTTGCGGTGCACCCTGTCCCAAAATGCTGCCAAGTACCATGGCGTGAACGTTGGGGCAGCCATCATTCAGCGTGGATACATCCGGATGCGCATGGATCCAGACGATTCCAACGTTCTCGTATTTCCCGTGCAGGTAATCGAGGAGGGCAAGCGACACCATACAGTTGCCGCCGACGGTCACGACTCTGTCGGGGGTTTTCTTCCGTAAGCTTCCTCTGCGCATCCTGAATCCCCGCCAGGACTTCGTCCTCGGCATAGATGCGAACTGCCTCCCATTTCTCATGTCCAAGTTTTGGGACGCGTTTCACAATGCCGAGTGGGACCCCTGGACAGTCGGATCACGTGGTGGCCCCCTTTGGAAGGCTTACGAGCATGGTGGTCCCGTTCTCGGAACTTGTTTCGACCTCTACCGTGCCACCGTGAAGCGCTGCAATCTCCCAAACAAGCGCTAGCCCGAGCCCTGCGCCGCCGTATGCCCTGCTGCGAGATTTGTCTAGACGAAAGAACGGCTGGAAGATGCTCTCTCGGTACTGCTTGGGTATTCCCGGGCCCTCATCTTTGACTCGCAGGAGCACGTGGCTGTCGCTGTCGCAGATGGAGACGTTGACAGTCGAGCCGGGGCGGCTGTAACGGATGGCGTTTTCGACCAGGTTGAACACCAGCCGATAGAGGAGCGTATCACTTCCGATTGTCAAAGCGTCTCCGGCGCAATCGAGGGTTACGTCCTTATTTTCGGCAAGTGGCGCAAGATCGGTGAGGACCTCTTCGGACAGGGGACCGAGTTCAACAGCGTCCCCGCAAGGGACGCTGCGGAGCTCACTCATCTCGAGCAATACCTTGGTCATTCGAGACATGCGCTCGGTTTGTTCTTGTAACAGGCTGAGCAGCTCGGCTGTTTCGGGTTGCAAACCGGAGTGCTCGGAGATGAAAAGTTCAATCTGTGCTTGCATAAGGGCGAGCGGGGTGCGCAGCTCGTGTGCGGCGTTGCCGGTAAACTGACGCTGTGCAGAGAACCCTTCGCCAAGACGGGCGATCATGTCGTTGAAAGAGGCGCTGCACCGCTGTAGCTCGGTGGGCACATCTTCACTGAGTCTGCTTTCGCTTAGGTTGTCAGGCTGCACGCGCTCAACCTGGGCTGCAAAAGCTCGTAGCGGTTTGAGTGCACGGCCGCTCACAAAGTATGCCAGCACGCCGCCAAGGAGTGTGACTCCAGCCGTGATGCACCAGGTTGTCGTGCCAAAAGACTCTTGTGCGTCGTTTACGACGATCGTGACCTTGTCATCGGGGGTCGCTTTCGTTGGGTCGAACGCCTGGGGCGAATCTTCGCCGGTTGCGTTAAATGCCGAGATGTTACTGCCGATGGCATCCATGTAGCGCATGCCCGTATAGCCGACCAGGCAGTTCGTCAGCACGCATACCGCACACGTGAGCAGTGCCGTCATAATCGTTATGCGCCATTGCAACGAAAGCCTTTTCATTCGCTGTCCTCCATAACGTAGCCCTCTCCAATCCGATTGCGAATCGGGTCGTATCCCAAAGCGCTGCGTAGCTTTTTGCGGAGTGACGAGATATGAACGCGGGTTGCGTTGCTAAAGCTGTTCACGCTGCTATCCCAAACGTGCTCGATAAGCTCCTCTTGACTTACCGGACGCCCCTGATTAAGCATCAGGTATTCCAAGATTCCCGTTTCCTTGCGCGTAAGAGATAGAGCCTCGCTGTCCACGGAAGCGATGCGCGCCTTGGTGTCAAAGTGGAGCTTTCCGCAGGTTAAAACTATGTCGCTTTGTGTAAAGCGTCTGAGGGTAAGGCTGCGAATCCTTGCCGCAAGCTCGTCAAGATGGAACGGCTTGGTGAGGTAATCGTTGGCACCGGCATCGAGTCCGGCGACTTTATCGGATACTTCGCCGCGTGCGGACAGAATCAGTACCTTAGTCTCGCAGTCAGTTTTCCTAAGTTTCCTGAGTACGGTCATGCCGTCGATGCGGGGAAGGTTGAGGTCGAGTACCACGAGGTCGAAGGCCTCAACGTCCAGTAGGTCGAGCGCCTCCTGTCCGTCGTGACAGCAGTCGACGCTGTACGCCAAGTTTCGCAAGCTGCGCGCGATTGCGTCACACAGCGCCCGCTCGTCCTCGACGATCAAAATACGCATAACAGTCTCCTTGCACATTTCAAATCGCGCTTAACACGGATTTTATAGTCGATATGGTCCAATGGTCGCGTAACGAAAGGAGTGGTCAGGTTGTTCAAAGCGGTAAAACCCGTGGTACAGGTCGCTTTGTTGATCGTCGGAATTGCCATGGTGTGCTTTGGCGTTATGCGTGGCGAGGCGGATGCCGTGCTGGCCAAAGCGATTAGGCTGTGCTTGGAGTGTATCGGAATTGGATAAAAGAGAAAACACTGCGTCGCATGTTTTGGCTCGATTTCGCGGATTCATTCAGGCGGCGGCGACGCTCGTCACCAACATTCACCTGCCAAACTTTGCCAAAGGCGGCATCTATCAGGGCGCGGGAAAAACCGTCTGCGTACCTGGACTTAATTGCTATTCGTGCCCCGCGGCATCGAGTGCGTGCCCCATCGGGTCGTTTCAGTCGGTGGTAGGTTCATCCAAGTTCAACTTTTCTTACTACGTCACCGGTACGCTCATTTTGCTCGGCGTGCTGCTGGGACGCTTTGTATGCGGCTTTCTGTGTCCGTTTGGCTGGCTGCAGGAGCTGCTTCATAAGATTCCCGGCAAAAAGTTCTCCACGAAAAAGCTTAAGCCGCTCACGTACATCAAGTACGTCGTGCTGCTGTTTGCTGTGGTATTGCTGCCTGTGCTGGTGGTCAACGATCTGGGGATGGGCGACCCGTTCTTTTGCAAGTACATCTGTCCACAGGGTGTGCTCGAGGGCGCCATTCCGCTGGCCATTGCCAACGCCGGCATTCGATCTGCGCTGGGGCAGCTCTTTACCTGGAAACTTTTCGTTCTTATTGCCGTGGTGGTGCTGAGCGTTTTGTTCTATCGCCCCTTCTGCAAATGGATTTGCCCGCTCGGCGCATTCTATGCGCTCATGAATAAGGTGTCCTTGTTGGGGATTCAGGTCGACGCGTGCAAATGCGTTTCGTGCGGCAAGTGTTCAAGGGTTTGTCAGATGGACGTTGATGTGGTCCGCGCGCCCAATCATACCGAATGCATCCGGTGCGGAAAGTGCATCGGGGCCTGTCCTGTCGATGCCATCAGCTATCGCTATGGCCTGGATGTGTCGGCGGAAAAGCTTCCCTTGACCGCCGATAAAAAGTAAACAAGCTTCGACAAAACGGAGGAATGACTATGAAGCTTTCTAAAATTGCGGCCCTGTTTATGGTGCCGGTGCTGGCCTTGTGTCTTGTGGCGTGTTCGGCGCCTGGTGGCAATGCGAGCGAATCTGCGAGCTCCGATCCTAAGATCGCAGAACTCACTGCGCAGGAGCCGGCCAATGCCGACGAGGCCGCCAAGCTGTATGCGAAGCTCATGCAGAAGGAGAACGAGATCTTTTCGAGTGATAACGCGCTGTGGGAAAAGGTATTCAATGCGGCAAATAAAGACTCGGCAATGATTGAGGACGGCAGCAATTACGGCGATTTTCTGCTCAAGACTATCGACGGCGCCAAGGATGAGTTCACGGCGGATGAGCTGAAGACACTCAAGGCCGGTGCGCAGCAGATCAAGGAGATCGAGGACAAGCTCGAGAGCCTGGAGAAGGAGTTCCCCGGCTGTGGAAGCACGCCGAGTGCAGGCGAGAGCGTCGACGCTTCGACCGCTGGCATGACGGCTGGTGCCAATGCTTCGAGCGAGGCGACGAAGTTCCCCAGCTTTACGGGCAAGGACCTGGATGGCAACGACGTGAACAGCGACGAGTTGTTCTCTAAGAACAAGGTCACCGTCATGAACTTCTGGTTCACTACTTGCAAGCCGTGCGTGGGCGAGCTGGGCGATCTTGAGAAACTGAATCAGGAGCTTACCGAGAAGGGCGGCCAGGTCGTGGGCGTCAATTCCTTTACGCTCGATGGCAACAAGGGCGAGATTGCAGATGCCAAGGACGTGCTGAGCAAGAAGGGCGTGACATATAAGAACATCTGGTTCAAGTCGGATAGCGAGGCCGGTAAGTTTACGTCAAATTTGTTCTCGTTCCCGACAACGTATGTCATCGATCAGAATGGCAATATCGTAGGGGATCCAATCGTGGGAGCCATCAGCTCCGCCGAGCAGCGCGCAGCACTCAACAAACTTATCGACCAGGCGATTGCGAATAGCGAGCAGTAAAAAACACGTAAAGCATCGCGAGGATCGTGTGTCGCTGTGCGGAGTAGTCCGCTGCCTTTCAAGATAATCTCCACCATATAGAGGCCCCACTTGGGGCCTCTTTTTTGGGCGTCGTCCCGTTCGTTTTTTGATGCGGTTCGTTACATTCCTCACTGGCTCCGGCAAAAAATGGGGATAGAGTAGGACAAACGCGTCGAATACGAACGGCGGGGGAGAGCGGGCGAGTGTGCTCGCGTGGGAGAGGTTGCCGTCCATGTTGGAGCTCAAAGGTATTTGCAAAAGGTACGTTACGCAGTCGTTTACGCAGGTGGCGCTCGACAACGTAAGCCTGTCTTTTCGCGATAACGAGTTCGTGGCCATTCTGGGTCCCTCGGGTTCGGGTAAAACCACGATGCTCAACGTTATCGGTGGGCTCGATCATTTCGATTCTGGCGACCTGCTGATCGACGGTATTTCGACCAAAGACTTTCACGATCGCGATTGGGATGCCTACCGCAACAACCGCATCGGCTTTGTGTTCCAAAGCTATAACCTCATTCCGCATCAGTCCATTTTGGAAAACGTGGAGCTGGCGCTCACGCTCACGGGCGTGGGGCATGCCGAGCGCCGCCAGCGTGCGCGCGAGGCGTTGGAGAAAGTCGGCCTGGGCGAGCACGTTAACAAACGCCCGAGCCACCTTTCGGGCGGGCAGATGCAGCGCGTGGCCATCGCCCGTGCTCTGATCAATGATCCCGAGATTGTGCTGGCAGACGAGCCGACCGGCGCTTTGGATTCAACGACGTCCGTACAGGTCATGGACCTGCTCAAGGACGTGGCGCGCGACCGCCTGGTTATTATGGTCACGCACAATCCCGAGCTGGCGTACCAATATGCCACGCGCATCGTTAACCTGGCGGACGGCAAAATCACCGACGATTCCGATCCTTTCGATGTCGCCGACGCCACGCGCCGCGAGGCCAAGCCTACGCGCAAAACCTCGATGAGCTTTGTGACGGCGCTGGGGCTTTCTGCCCGCAACCTCATGACCAAGAAGGGCCGTACGGCCATGACGGCCTTTGCGGGGTCGATTGGCATTATCGGTATCGCAGCGATTCTGGCGCTGTCCAATGGCGTAAACGGTTACATCAAAAAGGTCGAGGAGGATACGCTCTCGAGTTACCCGCTTACGATTTCCAAGCAGGACTACGACCTGTCGTCCATGATGGGCGGACAGGGGGCAACGGATGATGACTCGCCTGAAAACGTGGATTCGTCCGACGACAGTGCCGGCGGCAAGGCTAAGGGAACCGATAAGATTCCCGTGGTCACGGCCGTAAAGGATATGTTTGCGAGCGTTAAGTCCAACGACATGACGAGCTTTAAGGCATGGCTCGATGCCGGTGGCGACGGCATCGATAAAGAGGTCAACGCCATTCAGTACGGCTACGGTGTGTCGCCGGTTGTCTATCGTGCCGGCAAGGGCGATGAGAAGCCTGTCCGGCTGGTGCCCAACGCTATGACCGAAGCCATGAGCGGAGGCGCGAGCTCGGCGGCAACGGTGAGCATGGAATCCATGGGAACCTCGGTCTTTAACGAGATGATCGACGACCAGAGCTTGCTCGACAGCCAGTACGATGTCGTGGCGGGGCATTGGCCTACGTCTGCCAACGAAGCCGTAATGGTGCTTTCGAGCCGCGGCACGGTGGGCGACTATACGCTCTACAGCATCGGTGCGCTGGATATCGATGAGCTCAACGACCTGGTTAACAGTGCTATGGCGGCCGACGGCAAGGTCGGGACGCCCGAGACTGGCACCGATTTTACCTACGACGATGCGCTGTCCACGACGTTTAAGGTGCTGTCGCCGGCCGATGCCTATCGCAAAAACGAAGAGACCGGCATGTGGACTGACATGTCTGACGACGCCGACTTTATGACCACCAAGGTTGCCGATGGCATTGATGTGCGCATCGTTGGTGTGGTGCGACCTAACGAGACGGCCAACGCGAGCGCATTGACCCCGGGCATTGCCTATACGCATGCACTGACTCGTCAGCTTATGGAACGCGCCACAAATTCGCAGATTGTGCAGGAGCAGCTTGCTCACCCCGAGACAGATGTCTTTACGGGCAAGTCTTTCGATGAACTGCAGGGCGAGGCCAAGCAAGGCGTGGATCTGGGCAGCATGTTCAGTGTGGACGAGGCGGCGCTCAAGAGTGCATTTTCGTTCGATACATCTGTGCTTTCGGGTGCGGCCGGCGGTATCGACCTTTCTGGTATTGACTTGTCCGGGTTGGATATTGACCTTTCGGGCGTAGGTAAGGACATCGACTTCAGTGACATCATGGCCAAAGCACCGGCCCCAGATTTCTCGGGTGTCTTCGATGGGTTGGAGCTTACACCCGAGCAGATGCAGCAAGTGGGGGCGCTCGCCAACCAACTGTTTGAGGGCTTTTTGCAGTCTGATCAGTTTAGGGCGCTAACACCCGAAGATCTTAAGGACGCGTCAAAGCTCGCTGCCGCATTCTCGGCGTATCTTGAGAATGATGCGGCAGCCCAGCAAATCCAGGCCCAGCTCAAAGCCCTCGGCGGCGATGCCCTGGCCGAGCGCCTGCAACAGGCGATGACCGACTATGTGCAAAATCAGCTGGCTCCGTATCTGCAGCAGGCTATGGATCAGGTGATGAAGTCGATCAGCGATCAGATTGCGGCGACGGTGTCGGCTCAGCTCAAGGCGGGCGCGGCAGGGCTCATGGGCCAGATGGCGACGCAGATGTCTTCGAGTTTTGCCAACCTGGCGAGCGCCATGCGTGTGGATGCGAGCGCCTTTGCCCGCGCCATCCATTTCAACATGGACGCCGAGGACCTGAGTTCGTTCATAATGAGCTATGCCAAGGCGTCGAAGCTCACCTACGACAACAATCTGACCACGTTGGGCTATGCGGATGAGGCAGACCCCATCTCGGTCAAGATTTTCCCGCGCGACTTTGAGGCCAAGGAGCGCGTACTCGATCACATCGATGCGTACAACAAGCAGGTCAAAGCCGCTGGCCATGATGATCGGGTAATTTCGTACACCGACTACATGGGCATCATCATGGGTTCGGTGACCGACATCGTGAACACCATCAGCTTGGTGCTCATCGCATTCGTGAGTATCAGCCTGGTGGTGAGCTCCATCATGATCGGCATCATCACCTACATCAGCGTGCTGGAGCGCAAAAAGGAGATTGGCATTCTGCGCGCGATCGGCGCGTCGAAGCGCAACGTGGCCAACGTATTCAATGCCGAGACCTTTATCGAGGGCCTCATCGCCGGCGTCTTTGCCATTGTCGTCGTGGTGGCAGTGAGCTTTCCGGTTAATGCCTGGGCGCTTGCTGCCAAACAAGTGCCCAATCTGATGAGCCTGCCCGTGCAGGATGCGCTGGTGCTCATTGCAATTTCGGTGCTGCTGACGGTCGTTGCCGGTCTGCTGCCGGCCCGAAGCGCATCCAAAAAAGACCCTGTAGAAGCCCTACGTTCCGAATAATGTGACAAAGGGACAGCCCTTTTGTCACATTGGGCCCTCGCGAAATTGGGGTCTAATACTTTTCTGAGAAGTGAACGAGTCAAAATGGACCCCCGGAGCGTCGACACTTTTGAGATGCAATTTCCTGTGGTTTTGATTGTTGAATCCTGCGGTTTTGGCGTCTGAAAATGTTGATGCTTCGGGGGTCCAAATACGGTCGTTCACTTCTCGGAAAAGTATTAGACCTCGAGATATAGACGATGTTCGCGAGCGGCAATTAGATCGAAAGCCTTTAGTTCTTCTTTGCAGAGAGCATGAGCCTAATTTCCGGATGGGTGTATTCGTCGAATTCTTCTGCGGCCTCGGTGTCAAAGGTGTAGTACGACTTGATAGATTCGTCCTCCGTCTTGATGCTGATTTCTTCATATAGGGAGCCAGCTAAAAATGTCTGTTTAAATTCATCCGACAGGCTGCATGGCGTGAGGAGGCCCGGTGTGGCAACGGAAATGTCCAACCCGTTGAGCGGGGCGCAGAGCGTCGCGATATCCTGCTCGGCGCGGGCGAGGTTGTCTGCGAGGCTTGCCTCGGGGTCGATCTGACTGACGTAATCGACGTCCGTGAGCATGCCATCTGCATCGAAAGAAAGGTAGACATAGGCTGCTTGAGCGCCGAGGTCATTATCGCGCAGATAGCCGATAATGCGGTAGCCGTAGTCGTGATACGACTCGTATGGGTCGTCTGCCGCGACGCGTTCGCACGCGGGCTCCAAGGCATCTTGCGCGATGGCGAGCTGCTCGGCGGCTGCAGCCTTTCTTGCCTGAAGCTCGTTATTTCCCTGGACAAACTGCGGGATGTAGACGCCAAGCAGCACAATGGCGGGCAACACTGCGAGAGCTATGATCTGCTTATTGACGTTTGGAATCGTCACGCCGTATGCGTTTGCCATGGCCTCGGCATTGCTCGAGGTCTCGGCCAGCACGTCTGCCGCCGTGGCGACTGCCCCTACGGCGCTGGCAACCTCGGCGGCACCGCCCAGGTTGCGCGCGAGATCGTTATCGCTGTTCTTGAGCAGGCGGCCGGCAGCTTGCGTGGCAAGCACGCCGGCGACCTCCGCGGAATGGTCCTTGTTGGTCTGGGCCACCGCAAGCCTGCTCTGCAGTTCCTTCCACTGTTTGCCCTGCATTCCAAAGCGCGGCGCAAGAGCGCAATAGCAAAAGATGGCGAGTTCGATTACGGTGAGTGCGATGGCGGTATATATGCCCGCGGGTAGGAATTCCTTTTGGTGGAACGCGATATCGTTGACCATTTGGAGCGGCAACATCAACAGGCATGCTACGAACGACATGACGAGTGCGGTCGCTGCGATTTTGGGGTATGTGCAGTACCGCTGGATACGTTTCTTTTCTTGCTCGGTGAGCTGCTGCATGGGGCCTCGACTCTTATCGTTTTTCGGGGGCGATGTGCACACGCTCTTGAGTATAGATGAGTGGAGGATGTCTGCTGTTCATACATAGCGGTCAACAGCGTGCTGTTGGTGATCGTTTGATCGCGAACGTCGTCTTTTGGAGCATGAAGCCGCTGCCGATGCCCACAAACAGCAAATCGAAGGTGAATGGTTTCCCGAGAAGTGAACGACCTAATTTGGACCCCTGAAGCACCCACATTTTTCGACGCTAAAACCGCAGGATTTGAGTGATAAAACCGCAGGAATTGGCCTTCCAAAAGTGTCGATGCATCGAGGGTCCGATTTCACTCGTTCACTTCGCGGAAAACCATTCACCTTCGTTGCATGAAGCGCCGGATGGAAGGGTGATTATCGTCAAGCTGCTGCCTCTGCCTTGTGAATCATCTGGAGCACAAGGCATAATGCATGTAACAAGGGGGCGGTTCCTTTGTCACATCCGTTGATATGAGAGAAGAGTAGATGATTCTTTCGCTTGCCCCTATGGAGGGGATTACCGGGCATGTGTTCCGTCGCGTGCATGCGGAGTGCTTCGGCGCACTCGATTGCTATTACACGCCGTTTTTGCCGCCGCCGCGGGTGGGCAACCGCTTTGGCGGCAAGGCGTTTAAGGAGATCGATCCTGCCAATAACCAGGGGCTTAACGTAGTGCCTCAGCTGATGTCCAAGAACGCGGACGAGTTTGTGTGGGCGGCACAGGTGCTCGCCGACATGGGCTATCGCGAGGTCAATCTCAACTTGGGTTGCCCCTCGGGGACGGTTGTCGCCAAGGGCAAGGGCTCGGGTTTCTTGCGTAATCTCGACGAACTTGAGGTGTTCTTGAGCGACGTGTGCGAACGCTCGCCGTTGCCGGTATCGGTCAAGACCAGGCTGGGGCTGGAGAGTGACGACGAATACGAGCGCGTGCTCGATCTGTATTGCCGCATACCGTTGGCAGAGCTGATCGTGCACCCGCGCGTACAAAAGGACCGCTATACGGGCACGCCGCGCAAGGAGTTTTATGGCGAGACGCTGGAGCGCGCGCCGTTTCCGGTCGCCTATAACGGTGACATTTTTGATCTTGAGGATATGGACGCGCTGGTTGAGGCCTATCCCGGTACACGCCATGTGATGCTGGGGCGTGGCTTGCTTGCGAACCCCGCGCTGGCTCGCATGGTCAAGGGCGGCCCTGCTGCAACGGCTGCTGAGCTGCAGCGCTTCCACGACACGCTGTTTGCGGCATATGCAGAAGAGATTGGCGGTAATGCGGTCTTTCGCATGAAGGAGTGGTGGTTCTACGCCAAATGCGCCTTCGCCGACCCCGCTACCGTCCACAAGCTCGTGCGCAAGACTAAAAAGGTCGACGAATACCGCGCCGCCGTCGATCGCGTCTTTCGCGAGCAGCCACTTGCGCCCATAGCCCGCTTCCACAGCTAGCTAGTCATTGGGGACGTTTTTTAACGACTAGTCATTTAAGAACGTCCCCGATGACTACCCACAAAAAGCTGTAGGCCAGCATCCAAAGATGTCGAAAAATGTCGACTTTGGATGCTGGTGTACATGTTTGGGCCGTATGGGTTGGGGTCTTGGACGGACGGGATGCGCGTGCTAGAGTAGGTTTTCCTGCACCCACGCGATGATGTCGCTCGACTCATAAAGCGGTTTGCCGTCGATGAACAGGCAGGGAACCTGGCGTTTTCCGCCGACGGCGATGAGTGTCTGCTCGGCATCGGTATCGGTCGAGATATTGCGCTCGGGAATGGTCACGCCGTTATCGGCAAGGAAACGCTTGACCTTTATGCAATACGGGCAGCCGGTCATAACGTACAGCGCGAGCTCATGATTAGTAGCCATAGGTCTCCAATCGGTTGCGGTTTTGATTGAAATACCCAAAGCCACCGCGGTCTATGCGCGCGTCAACGACGACTCGATCGCCTGGACCAGAAACGCCGTGGCTCCGGTGCCGCAGGGCTTGTCGTAGTAGTCAACAAAGCGCTGGTCGGCAAGATAGCCGTGGGCGAGGCCCAGGTACGCCTCGTCTTGGGGCTCGCATCCCCAGTTGAGAGCAATCCAGCGACGATGCATCGCGACAAGCTTACGAGCCTCGTTGCTCTCTGGGTCGCCAATGCCCATGGCAATCGAAAGCTGGCCCAGAACAGCGCGTTCAAGTTCCTTCATGTCGTTCCATGTCTCGGGGTCCATGTCCAGCAGCGCTTCGTTTGCTGCATCGATAGCCTCATCGCCATGGCGCGCCCGCGCCTCGGCACCGTAGCGCTCTTCGTTTTCTTGCACGGCGCGCCAGCGCTCCAGTTGCGGCAGGACGGCGCCCATGAGCGAGACGGCTTCGTCGAGCGACATGCCGTTGTTTTGTGCCAGGCGCGGGGCACAATCCTCGATCATTGCCTCCATGGTGGTGTCGTAGGTGTACTTGCCGTGGTCGTAGCACCACTTGCAGTAATGGTCGGTCGTGGCGCCTGTGGCATCGGTGCCGCAGTCGTCGGGCGTGAGTATCATGCCGCAGCTCTGGCAATAGTGCTCGGGCATTTCGAGCAGGTGGGACAGTGGCTCGCCGGTTACGGCGGCAATGAGCTTCATCATGTCGATGCCCGGGGTGACCTCGTCGCGCTCCCAACGGCTGACGGCTTGGCGCGTGACAAAGAGTTTGGCGGCGAGCTGCTCTTGGGTAAGATGATGGGCGCGACGGATGGCAATGAGCTTTTCTGCAAAGGCCATAGCGGCTCCTTTCTGCTGGTTGATGGCTTAAGCATACGCGGCGGCAGGCGCCCTTCCAAGCAACCGTTGGTTGCACGACAGGACTCCGCGGCGAAGAATTGCGCGCAACGCCCCACGCCTCCATGCCGTACAATAACCGGCATGGAACCTATCGCACACATACATACCGACCTGCCGCAGAAGTTCGGCATTCCGCGCAACAGCTTTTTGGCGCCCCATCTGCAGGGACGCATCGTTTTTGAGTCGGAATTTGCCTCCAATGCAGCAGTTGAGGGCCTGGACTCCTTTTCTCACCTATGGCTGCTGTGGCGCTTCGAAAACGGAACGCCCGGCGGCACGGCTGAGGACATAGCCGCCGATGCCAAAACGCAGGACAGGTCCGGCACCAACGCAAAATGGTCGAAAACCGTGCGCCCGCCGCGTCTGGGTGGAGCCGAGCGCGTGGGCGTGTTTGCCACGCGCAGTCCGTTTCGCCCTAATCCCATTGGGCTTACCTGCGTCAAGCTCGACCGCGTGGAGCTCACCGACGACGGCCCCATCATCCATGTGCTGGGGGCCGACTTGCGCGATGGCACGCCCATCTACGACATTAAGCCCTACATTCCGTTTGCCGACTGTCACCCGGATGCGATCGGCGGCTGGATTGAGGCTGCTCCGTGGCAAGAGCTCGATGTTGAGTTTCCACAAGCGCTGCAGGATATGGTCCCGCCCGCAAAGCTCCCCGGCTTGGTCGAGGTCCTTTGCCAAGATCCGCGCCGCGCGGGCAGCAAGCACGAGCCAAACCGCGTTTACCACTTAGCTTATGCTGGGCTCGACATATCTTTTACGGTCGATAAAACCCAGCTAACCGTAGTCGCCGTCAACGACGCGCAAGACTAACCAGCCATTCGTCTGAACCCGTCAAATTAAGCGCCAAACCCCATGTCAAAATCGCCCATGCTGGTGGACAATAACGCCTACCAAAATAGTCCGCTTTGCATGGGAGCTCAGCATGAAATACGACTTTAGCTCGCTTATCGACCGCCACGGCATGGATGCCATCGCCGTTGACTCTTGGGGCGAGATCCCCGGTATGGCTCCGAACGCACCCGACGAGGGCTTCGACCGCATTCCCATGTGGGTGGCCGACATGAACTTCGCCACGGTGCCCACGGTTCAGGAGTACATCATCAAGCGCGCTCAGCACCCCATGTTTGGCTACTTCAATCCGCGTCCCGAGTACTTCGACCGCATCATCGAATGGCAGAGCCGTCGCAACGGCGTTGAGGACTTGGCGCCGGAGCATATCGGCTACGAAAACGGCGTGCTGGGCGGTGTCGTGTCGACGCTACGCGCGTATGTCCAGCCAGGTGATGCGGTGCTAGTCCACAGCCCTACCTACATCGGCTTTACCAAGTCCATCGAGGCCGCGGGCTATCGTATTGTCCACAGCCCGCTTAAGCTCGACGACCAGGGCGTGTGGCGCATGGACTTTGAGGACATGGAGCGCAAGCTCGCCCAAAACTACATCCATGCCGCGGTGTTCTGCTCGCCGCACAATCCCTGCGGCCGCGTATGGGAGCGCGACGAGATCGAGCGCGCCATGGACATCTATCGCCAGCACGATTGCGTGGTGATCTCGGACGAGATTTGGTCCGATATCATCCTGCCGGGACACAAGCACATCCCGACGCAGTCGGTGAGCGAGGATGCTCGCATGCGCACGGTTGCCCTCTACGCGCCCAGCAAGACGTTCAACCTGGCGGGCCTGGTCGGCAGCTACCACATCATCTACAACGAGACGCTGCGCGACCGCGTGTGCGCCGTGTCCAACAAGACCCACTACAACGAGATGAACGTCCTCTCCATGCATGCGCTTATCGGTGCCTACCAGCCGCAGGGCTATGAGTGGGTTGATGAGCTCAACCAGGTGCTTGCCGGCAATATCGAGTACTTCTGCACGTATGCAGAAAAGCACTGGAAGGGCGTCGCGTTTTCGCGTCCGCAGGGCACGTACATGGTGTTTCTGGACTGCACCGAGTGGTGCCGCGAGCATGGCCGCGATATTCAGTGGTTGCTCGACGAGGGGGCGCGCGTGGGCGTGGGGTATCAGGACGGCCGCCCGTTCCACGGGCCCTGCCACATTCGCGTGAATCTGGCGCTGCCGCTTTCGCGCGTGAGGGAAGCGTGCGACCGCCTGGACCGCTACGTTTTTAATGCACGGTAAGCGTGCGCTGCATGTGGGGCCTTCTGCCAAGTTGGCTAGAAGGCCCCACATGGTAAAGCATCTGTAGCAATTGGGCGCAGACCTGCTGAGAGGCTTACTTTTCTTGAATCTGCTTGCCGCAAAGATGCTCAATCGTAATCTCGTAGAGCTGGACGCCCTTGATGTCTTTGGCGATTTCCTCTTCGACTTCCTCGGCAGAAGGGTAGTACTTAAGCGCGAGCTGGCGGACTTTGTCCTCGATAAACGCGGGGGTGTCATTCGCCAGGCGACAACGGCCAAAGACCACGGTACTCATAACGTAGGGAGCCCAGTCACCGTCCTGGTACCACTCGTTGCCGTAAACGGTAAAGCAGACCTTGTCATCGCGCTTGAGTGCGTCGACCTTGTGGCCAGCCTTGGCGCCATGGAAATAAATCTTGTCGTGCTCGGCGTCAAAGAAGTAGTTGACGGGAATGGCGTACGGGTAGCCATCGTCGCCGTTGACGGCAAAGACGCCGCGCTTGCAGGTAGCGAGCAGTTCGCGCGCTTCCTCGTCAGTGATGGCGCGTTTCTTTCGACGTAAGGGCCTAAACATCGTTGGTTTCCTTTCTGGTCGTGCGTGGTGGTTGAGCACAAACTATAGCGAAACGGATCCGTTTTTCTTGATGCGGGCGAGTATGTTTTTGAGCTTGTTAAAGTCGAGCGGTTTGGACAGATGGGCGTTCATGCCGGCATCGTGTGCCGCCTTGGCGTCCTCGGCAAAGGCGTTGGCGGTGAGCGCGATGATGGGGATATCGGCTGCATCGACCTTCTCGCTCAGACGAATCGCGCGGGTTGCCTCATAGCCGTCCATGCCCGGCATCATGATGTCCATCAGAATCGCATCGAAGCTGCCGGCGGGATGTGACAGGTACAGATCGACGACTTCGTTGCCATTGGCGGCGCGGGTGACCACGACGCCCTCGGATTCTAGCAGCGTCTGGGCAATCTCGGCATTCAATTCGTTGTCTTCGGCGAGCAACACGTTCATGTCGGCGAGCGAGCAGTCGAGCACCCCCTCGACCGTATCTGCCCGCGCCTGAGGGTTCTTGTCGATATCGAGCGGAATCTGGACGTTGAACGTACTCCCCACGCCAACCTCACTCGAAATCTCAATCGTACCGCCCATCAGTTCAATAAGCGACTTGACGATTGGCATGCCCATGCCGGTTCCTTGGAACTTGCTGCGCGCATCGTCACCTTCTTGGGCAAACGGTTCATAGATATGCTTTAAAAACTCGGGAGCCATGCCAATGCCGGTATCCGAAACGCTAAAGCAAAAGAGCGCGCGCCCATCATCGAGTGGCTTGGTCTTTGAACTAAAGGTGACGGAGCCGCCGCGCTTGTTGTACTTAATGCTGTTGTCTAACAGGTTGATTATGATCTGTCGGATATGGGTGGGACTGCCGATCATGTATGGCCCCGTGGCGTACGGCAGACTATTGTCCTGCATTGTGATGCCGTTATCGGATGCGCGGAGCTTGCACAGCACCAGCGTATCGTCACAGAGCTCTTTGAGGTTAAAAGGCGCATGTTCCAGAGTTAGCTTGCGGTCTTCGATTTTGCCCATCTCGAGGATGTCGTTGATCAGCGAGAGCAGGTGATTGGCGGCAACGCGCGCCTTGGCACGGCTCTCGCGGGCGACCTGGATATCGCCTTCCTTCAATTCCTCGATCTCGATAAGGCCCAGGATGCCGTTGAGCGGCGTGCGGATGTCGTGACTCATGCGCGTGAGGAATGCCGTCTTAGCGGCGTTGGCAGCGTCGGCTTTTTCGCGCTCGGTTCGAGCGCGCACGAGCGCCCAGATGAGCAGGACGACGCCGACCGACAACATACCGATGAGGGTAGCTGCAACGGCGGCGCGGTTGCGATAAAGGAATTGAAGCGTGTTGGATTCCTGGGCCGTGTACGACGTGGAGGAGTAATTGCTTGCGGAGAGCGATTCTCCGGCATTGATGATGCCCTTGTTGATGATTCCCAGCAGCTCGGGCTTTCCGCGCGAAATCCAGCACGAGAGCTCACAGGTATCAGGGAGCTCGACCGTCTCGTAGCCCTCGAGATCATAACGGTCGCCGATGGTTTTTACGCGTGAACTGGGAGCGACGATGCAGTGTGCCGTTCCCTTCCTGAGGGCGTCGAACGCTTCATCGCCGGATTGGTATTCGGTCACGGTCGCTGTGGGGAACAAACTTTCAAGTGCATTTTTGTTGACAAACGATGATTTGGTACAGGCGATGTTCTGAAGGTCTTTGTTCAGGTTGCTGCCGGTGTGGATGGCGGTGAGGGACACGGTCCCCAACGATATCGACTGCACAACGCCTGTTTGCTCGGCAAACCAGTAATCTCGGTATACCGGCAGCGCAACGTCTATGCTTCCCTTTGACAGGGCCTTTGACATCATCTTGTAGCTATCAAAGGCGACGGTTTTGACCGTAATGCCAAATTTATCGTGCAACGTCGTCGCAAGCGATGCGAGCGAGCCTTCCATTTTGCCGTCTTCGTCTTCGTTACAGTAGGGGAGTTTGCCCGTAATGTAGCCGAGCGTGATGGTGTTGTCATTTGCTTTGAGCCAGGAACGTTCGGGGCCGTTGAGCGATGATGAACCGCTGTTTTGGGCCGAGTAGTTAGATTTGACTTCGTCGATATAGCGTGGGTTGACACGGTTGATTGCCGCCATTGCGGAGTTGATGTCGTCCATCAGGTCGGGGCGGCTTTTGGGGACGGCAAAGTAGTAGTCACTCGAACCAACGTAGAACATGGGCGACGCCTCGGGTGACGAAATGGTGTCGTTCATGATGACGGCATCGACTTCGTCGTTTGCGAGGGCGTCAAAAAGATCGGATCCTCCGTCATACTCCCTGTATGTGCAGGCGATTCCCTCGTTGGCGAGCCATTGCTGGCCAACGAGGGTTTGCATAACGCTGGGGTTGTAGCCGATAGTGAGACCCTGGAGTGCTTGAGGGTCACCCTTTGCGAGATCGTCGCGGTCGGGCCTGGCGTAGATGTAGTAACGCTCGGTACCCTCGGGGTTCGAGGAAAAGAGCAGCTTTTGGGCGCGTTCCTCGGAGTAGGAGATGTTGGGCATAAGGTCGATTTCGCCCGTCTCGAGCATGTCCATAAGCTCGGTGAAGGTGCCGGAGACGTATTCGTACCGCCAGCCGGGCGTGTAGTACGACAGGGTCTGGAGGTACTCGTAACCCCATCCCGAGAGACGCTCGCCGGGGGTGCCGTCCTGGAAGCCCTCGTTGTTGACGAGCCAACCGACGCGGACCGTTTTGACTTGCTGATCGGAGTCGGCGGCAAAGGCGGGGGCGGGCATGATGGTGCTCAGCACGGCAAGCGCGGCAAGCACAATGGCCAGGGCGCGATATATAACTGAACGAAGGACAGCGGTAGCTCTCACATGCAATCCTAACGAATCGAGACATTACCGCATAAGGATACCAGCTCAGCCTGCCCAGGCGGCAGCTGGTAGTCATTGGGGACGTTCTTGTTTGACTAGTCATTTAAGAACGTCCCCAATGACTAGTTCCGTTTGCGGGGGAGGCGTGGGACAATACCGAGCGAACGTGATTGATTGTCCGTGGAAAGGGTCGCGATGAAAAAGCTCAGAACGCTTGCTGACGTTTTGCGCCAGGCGGGCTTCGTGCGCATTACGGAGCTGTTCTTCGTCTTCTATCTGCTGTGCTCGACGGCTGTCTGGCTGTCCGAGCCCACGACCCTTACGTTTGGCGATGGTCTCTGGTTTAGCTTTGAGACCGTCTCGACCATCGGCTTTGGCGATATCCCGGCCGAAACGCCGGTCGCCCGCGCGATTACCGTCGTCCTGAGCGTCATTAGCATCTTCTACATCGCCATGCTCACGGGTGTGGCGGTGAACTATTGCAATACGCTCATCAAGATGCGCCAAAAGGACACCATGGCGCGCTTTATGGACGATCTTGAGCATTTGGAAGAGCTCGATCGCGACGAGCTCGCCGATCTTTCGCGTCGTGTGCGCGAGTATCGTCGACGCCAGCGCTAGAACGGGCGCTGCGCGTCATGACGAGGGGGACTGAATATGAACATCACCGTGTACCTGGGTGCCAACACTGGCAATGACCCAGCATTTCTGCCTGCGGTGCAAGAGCTGGGCAACTGGATTGGCTCCAACGGGCACGCGCTGGTATACGGCGGGTCCAAATCGGGCCTGATGGGCGCGCTTGCCGATAGCGTGCTCGATGCTGGCGGACATGTGACGGGCGTTGAGCCGAGCTTTTTTATAGAGGCCGAGTTTCAGCACGACGGCATCGATGACCTCATCGTGACGAGCGATATGGCCGAGCGCAAAGCCAAGATGATTGAGCTCGGCGATGCGTTCATCGCCTTTCCCGGTGGGACGGGCACGCTCGAGGAGATTGCCGAGGTCATGTCCGCGGTGTCGTTGGGGCACCTGAGTGCTCCGTGCATCCTGTATAACCTTGACGGTTACTACAACGACCTCAAGGCGCTGCTCGGGCACATGATTGATAAGGGGCTTTCGAGCCCGAGGCGCCAGCAAGGCATCTACTTTGCCGACGATTTGCGCGAGATTGTCTCGATTATCAACGGATAAGTCTTGAGCCTGCCCCACTATGACTCCCAATGGTGCCGTTTGTGGCGCAGATGGTTGGCTTGTCTGGGCAACGCTCGCTCTACAATAAAACATAACTATGTCGACTTTGACCGCGGGAGGACCCGATGGACAACCTTGCCAAACCCACAAACCGCGTGCTGTTTTTAGTTAGCGTTGCCGTGACCGGTGCGTTCGCAGGTGCCGCGGTCTGGCTGTTCTTTTTTGCGATGGAGCACGGTATCGACTATCTGTGGACCGAGATCCCCCACATGCTGGGCGCGGCGTCGCCCGAACTCGCCAGCGGCCCGTTCGGTTTTCTGCCGTATCCGTTTTTCGTCTGCCTGCTGGGCGGCCTGCTGATCGGCCTGTACGAAAAGCTTACGGGCACCAAGACCGACGACCTCAACCAGGTGATGGCTAAGGTTAAGCAAGACGGGCGCTACCCGTACGACAACCTGGGCAAGCTTTCGCTCGCGGCATTGCTGCCGCTGCTGTTTGGCGGAAGTATTGGACCGGAGGCCGGCCTGACCGGCGTTATCGCGGGTCTGTGCAGCTGGGTCGGCGACCGCATGCGCCGCTTTGGCGCCGAGTTCAGGGAGCTCACGCTGTTGGGCACCCAGGCCGCGCTGACGGCGCTCTTTACCGCGCCCGTCTTTGGCTTTGTGGCGCCGCTCGCCGGTAGCGCCGACGGCCAGGGCGAAGACGCCGGCGATGGGTCCGCGTCCGGCGAGATCACCATCAAACTGCCCAAGGCACAGAAGACTGTGGTCTACGGTATTGCGATTGCCGGCGGCCTGGGCACCTATCTGCTGCTCGGCCAGGTTATGGGCGGCGGCATGGGCATGCCCAGGTTCGAGGCCGCCGAGGTGGGCAACCTGGAGCTTGCCTGGCTCATCCCGCTGGCGTTGGTTGGCACCGTTTGCGGCTGGCTGTACTTTGTCTCGGAGCACGCGAGCGAGGCGCTGTCCCATGCAATAGGGGAGCGTCCTGTCGTCAAGGCCATGCTGGCCGGTCTGGCGCTCGCCATCTGCGGCACGGTCTTGCCCTACACCATGTTTGCCGGCGAGACCCAGGCCGATGTACTTATGGAGACCTACCTCACCATTCCTGCCGGCGTGCTTATCGCGACCGGTCTTGTTAAGGCCATGCTGACGCCCGCCCTCATCAGCCTTGGCTGGCGCGGCGGCCACTTCTTCCCGGTTATCTTCTCGGGCGTAAGCCTGGGCTATGGCCTTGCCATCCTCACCGGCGCAGATCCGGTCTTTTGCGTCGCCGTCTGCACGGCATCGACGATGGGCGCCGTCATGCGCCAGCCCGTCATGGTCGTGGGCCTGCTGCTCATGTGCTTCCCGCTCAAGGGCATCGTCTGCATGATCATTGCCGCAGCCATCGCCGCCGGCATTCCGCTGCCCAAGCCGCTGCGCAAGTAGCACGGCAGCGCGCGGTCAGTACAAACATCTCAAGTCCGGTGCGGGCGCTGTGTCACGGATTTGCGGGTGGACTGGATTTCGTTCGGTATCGGCGCTACTTCCAAATTGCAAGCGCGGCGGTGCCCAGTACGATGAGGACGAGACCGATGGCGCTGCGGCGGGAGAGTTTTTCGTTGAATGCCAGGTGCGCAAATAGCACCGATACGACAATCGATAGTTTGTCGATCTGCACCACGACACTCACCTGGCCTGCAGCGATGGCATAGTAATAGAGCAGCCACGATGCTCCAGTCGCGATGCCCGATGTTGCGAGAAATGTGAGTTCGCGCCGGTCAACGTGCGCGACCTGCTCCAGTTTTCCCTTGGCTGCCACGATTGCCCATGCCATAACCAGTACCACGCAGGTGCGGATTGCCGTGGCCAGGTTTGACTCAACGCCTTCGATGCCGATCTTGGCGAGGACGGAGGTGAGTGCCGCGAACACGGCGGCGCCGAGGGCGTAAGCGAGCCAGGTTCGGTCTTGCTGCTGCTCGGGTTCGGCGGACTGCTTCTTCTCGATCATTAAAAACGTGCCGAGGGTGATGACAGCGGTTCCCACGAGCTTAACCGCAAGGTTGCTCGTCTCGTCAAAAAGCGCGATGGCGACCAGCGCGGCGAGCACGGCGCTCATCTTGTCGACCGGTACGACCTTATTGACATTTCCGATGCTCAACGCCTTAAAGTAACAGATCCACGAAGCACCGGTAGCGAGTCCCGAGAGGACGAGAAAGAGCCAGGATCTGGGTTCGATGCTGCCAATGGTTCCAATGGATCCAGAAATGCCCGCCATTGCCCAGGCGAAAACGAGCACCACGCAGGTGCGAATGGCCGTCGCGACATCGGAGTCGGTCTGCTTGATGCCGCATTTGGCCAAGATGGATGTGATGCCGGCAAAGAATGCTGACGCAAATGCTGCGACAACCCACGACACGGGTGCGGTGCCTCCTTGGATAATGGGTTTATCCTGCGAGTTTTATGGACATGAGGATACCGCCCCACCATGAAGGTTTGATATGGCCGCGGCGAGACGGGGGTTATGTTCCGGGGAGCCATTTGGTGAAGGCTCGAATTGAAGGTGAGTGTTTTTCCGAGAAGTGAACGAGTAAATATGGACCCCTGGAGCATGCACACTTTTTTCGAATAAAACCGCAGGATTCCTAGGCAAAAACCGCAGGAATTAAGCCCATAAAAATGTCGATGATACGGGGTGCTGATTTTACTCGTTCACTTCTCGGAAAAACATTCACCCTCGATATGCCGTCGGCTTCTCTTTGGTTGCCAAGATTTAAACGGCATGCCGTGAAGGGCGGTAGCGACGTTGTTGCTGCTTCGTCTTATCTAGTAAATGAGGTGGCGTGCAGCCCAAGCCCTTTGGCTGTCGATTACAGGTCGCGCGCTCGATAGACCTTGGTGCTGACAGCGCAGCTGATTGCACATAGCGCGAGGGCCAGTACGGCAATTCCTGCGCACAGACCGCCAAGGACGGCAGGATCGGGATTCGCTCCGGCAATCGACATGAGCCAGTTGCTGATGGGGTTGGAGGAGCTCAGCGTGGCCATGGCAAGGCATCCGAGCATGGCAAACAGGCCAACGGATAGGCGCAGCGCCTCCATGTGTCCAAATCGAAAGAACAGCGGCTGTGCCAAAAACACCATCATGAGGGAGATGAGCATCGATGCTGCCGAGGCGATTGCGATTTCAAAGACCGTCTGTCCCGTCGAAGGAATGCCCGCGCCATTGAAGAGCGGGATGGAGGCGATGCTCAAAAGCGTAGCTGCACATGCCATGAGGGCGGAGAAGACAATAACGCTCAGGTAGCGTGCGCGGATGATGTCTTTGCGCGAGAAGGGCAGCGTTGCCCGGTAGCGCTCCCAACCGTTTTGATTGTCGAAACCGGCCAGTGAGTTCATGACTATGATGGGCGACATGGCACTGACGGCGCAGGCGCCGGCGCTCATACCGGAATCGCCATCCGACGCGTTGACGAGCGTCAGCACAACGAAGATGAACAAGCCGACGCCCGCAATGCTCGGGATGAGCGTGCGAACGATGGCGAGTTCGGACATAAAGGCGCGTTTCATTTCGAAGCCCCTTTCAGTATGAGGCGCAGATAGTCATCAATGGTTGCCCGATCGCAGGGAATCTCGGGGAAGGCCTCGAGCGTTTCGCGACGGTTGGGTACGAGTACGTCCACGCTGTAGGCGTGGTGGGCGGCACGGGCGCCTTCGACGCAAGCCATAAGCTCGGCAGCCTGCGATTGGGTGCAGTGGGCGATGCCAGCGCGGTCGGTAATATCCTCACGCGGCAGGTCAAAAATAATCGAGCCATTATCGATGCAGATGACGCGATCAGCGGTGCGATCGAGGTCGGACGTAATGTGACTCGAGAGCAGCACGCTGCGCTGACCGTCGGAAACAAAGGCAAGCAGCTCATCAAGCAGTTCCTCGCGTGCCATGGGATCGAGGCCCGCGGTGGCTTCGTCCAAAACGAGCAGCTTGGCCTTGTGGCTGAGCGCACAGGCAAGCTGAAGTTTCATGCCCATGCCGCGGGAGAGGTCCTTGACCTTTGTCTTGGGATCGAGGCCAAATCGGTTGATGAATCCGGCGAACGTTTCGCGGGCCCACGTGGGGTACGCTGGGCCTACGAGCGACTCGATCTGGCCCACCTTGAGCGTGGAGGGGAAGGGGCACGTGTCCAGGACAAGACCGACGCGGGAGCGTAGATGGCGTTGCGACTCATCGGGCGCGTCGGCGCCACAGCGCTGCCCAAACAGGTGCACTTCGCCGGCATCGAGCTTTATAAGCCCGAGAGCAGCTCGAATCGTCGTTGTTTTGCCAGCACCGTTGGCACCAACAAAGCCGATGATCTGGCCAGGCTCCACGGCAAGCGTGACGTCGCGCAGCGAAAAGCGGTCGCTTACAGCGTGTGAGATGCCTTTGAGTTCAAGCAAGTTTTGCATGGTATAGCCTTTCTTGCAGATGGCTACTGCATGGTTTCGGGGGCTACCAGGTCGAGCATCTCGTGCAGTTTGTCGCGCGTGACGCCCAGGGTTTCGGCTTGGCTCGCCGCTTTCGCAAGCAGCTCTTCGATATGGCAGAGCTGGTTTTCGCGCAAGAGTTCTTGGTTGCCCTCGGCGACAAAGCAGCCCTTGCCCTGCACGGTGCAGATAAAACCGAGTTGCTCCAGGTCGGCGTAGGCGCGCTTGGTGGTGATGACGCTCACGCCCAGGTCGCTCGCGAGCGCACGGATGCTGGGGAGTTTGGCTCCCGCAGCGAGCGTGCCCGAAAGGATCCGAGCTTTGACCTGCGAGGCTATTTGCTCGTAGATGGGCTTATCGCTCGAATTGGATAGGATGATGTCCACAGCGGCTCCTTAGCTGTTGGGCTACACGTGTATATAACCGGTAAGCACAGTATATATACACTATGCACAGTTATGCAAGAGGTAAATAGGGAATAGCCCATCGGTGCCGCGCTTGCTCCAAAACAATCTCAATCTGTAACACCTGGGTCCGTTTTTGGTCGCTAGCTGTTACAGATTGAGATGTTATTTGCCCGCCTGCCTATTTGTCTCAATCTGTAACAGTAGGAGTCGATTTGCGCGGCTAGATGTTACAGAACGAGACATTGGCTGCCTGCCTTTCCGTTTATCTCGATTTGTAACAGCTAGACCCAATTTGGGTGGTCAGGTGTTAGAGATTGAGATTGTGTCGGCGGGCAAGTTTGTTTGTCTCAACCTGTAACACCTGGGTCCGTTTTTGGTCTCCTGCTGTTACAGATTGAGACAGTCTGCTGCAGAATACTTCCGATAACTAGCCGTTCACGTTCTGACTGATGAATTTGTCCTGATAGGTGCCCTAGAGCGGGATTTCGCGGCTACAATAGTGCGGTTACAACGACGTTATGCACTCAATGCAAGAAAGGATCCGCATGGCAAGCCTGTCGGATGAAATCTCGTCGCGCCGCACATTCGCGATCATCAGCCACCCGGACGCCGGTAAGACCACGCTTACCGAGAAGCTGCTGCTCTATACCGGTAGCATCCAGACCGCCGGCTCGGTCAAGGGCAAGAGCTCGGACTGGATGGACATCGAGAAGGAGCGCGGTATTTCCGTTACTTCTTCGGTGTTGCAGTTCACCTACAACGGCGCCTGCGTCAACATCCTCGATACTCCCGGCCACCAGGACTTCTCGGAGGATACCTACCGTACCCTTATGGCCGCCGACGCCGCGGTCATGGTCATCGACGGCGCCAAGGGCGTCGAGGCCCAGACCAAAAAGCTCTTTAAGGTCTGCACGCTGCGCCACATTCCCATCTTTACCTTTGTGAACAAGCTCGACCACGAGGCTCGCGACCCGTTTGAGCTCATGGAAGAGATCGAGAACGTCCTGGGCATCAATACGTATCCTATGAATTGGCCGATCGGCAGCGGCCGCAACTTCCGCGGCGTGTTCGATCGCCAGACCCGTCGCGTCATTGCCTTTGAGGGCGATGGTCACGCCAACGCCACCAAGAAGGTCGCCGAGGTCGAGGCCGAGCTGGGCGACCCCGCCATGGATGAGCTCATTGGCGAGGAGAACCATAAGAACCTAATGGACGATATCGAGCTGCTCGATGGCGCCGGCGACGAGCTCGACTTGGATGCCGTGGCCTGCGGCAAGCTGAGCCCGGCGTTCTTTGGCTCGGCGCTCACCAACTTTGGCGTGGAGCCCTTCCTCAAGGAGTTCCTGCGCCTGGCCCCGACGCCGCGCGCCTATACCGATACGCTCACCAGCGAGCCGGTCGATCCCTGCCGCGACGACTTTAGCGGCTTCGTGTTTAAGATCCAGGCCAACATGGACAAGAACCACCGCGACCGCATCGCCTTTGTGCGCATTTGCTCGGGCAAGTTCGAGCGCGGCATGGATGCCTTCCACGTGCAGGGCAACCGCAAACTCAAGCTTGCCACGGGCACGTCGATGATGGCCGATGACCGCGCCATCGTGGACGAGGCGTACGCGGGCGATATCGTGGGCCTGTTCGACCCGGGTATCTTTAGCATCGGCGACACCGTGTGCTCCGGCAAGCGCCACGTGCAGTATCCGCAGATCCCGACGTTTGCCCCCGAGATGTTCGCTCGCATTACGCAGGTCGACACGCTCAAGCGCAAGCAGTTCGTCAAGGGCATGGAGGAGCTTGCCCAGGAGGGTGCCATCCAGATCTTCCGCGAGCTGGGTGCCGGTATGGAGAGCGTCATCGTGGGCGTGGTCGGCGTGCTGCAGTTTGAGGTGCTCGAGCGCCGTCTCAAGGCTGAGTACCGTGTTGAGGTTCGTCGCCAGCCGCTGCCCTATACAGACATCCGCTGGATCCAGAACGACCCCGACACCATCGATATCCCGGGCCTTTCGCTCACGCGCGACACGCTGCGCGTCGAGGACATGCGCGGCGGCAAGCTGCTGCTGTTCACGAGCCCGTGGAACGTGGACTGGGCAACCGACCACAACCCCGACCTTATCCTGTCGGAGTTTGGCAACGTGGCCTTTTAACGCATCGGCGCGGTGACCCTGCGGGGCTGCCGCGCCATTTACTTGCCTGATGCCGTGTGAGCGGCTATCATACCCACCGTCGTCTCAAGACCGGGGCGTCCGAGCAGTTCGGGTCCGATATCCTGCTCGTTAAACCTAAAACCAAAGGAGTACATAATGATCAAGAAGGTCATGGAGGACTACAAGGTCCTGTTGCGGAGCATTCCCGCGGCAACGGTTTCGCTGTTTTTCGTGAGTGTCATCATGATGAACCTGCTGGCCAACAAAGAGCTCATCAGCCTGCCGTATCTGGCACTCGATTGCGGCTTTGTGGTGAGCTGGGTTTCGTTTTTGTGCCAGGACATGATCTGCAAACGCTTTGGCGCCAAGGCATCCATCAAAATCTCTATCCTCGCGCTGCTGGTCAACCTGGCCGTGAGCCTGTGCTTTTGGGCATGCTCGCTCACGCCCGGTATGTGGGGCGCCTACTACGACACGGGCATGATCGAGGTTAACACTGCCCTTAACGCTACCATCGGTGGCACCTGGTACGTGGTGCTGGGCTCTTCGCTGGCAATGCTCGTCTCTGCCGTGGTTAACTCCACGCTCAACCAGTCGCTCGGCCGCATGCTCAAAAAGAATAATTTTGCGAGCTTCGCCTTCCGCTCCTATGTGTCCACGGGTGTTGGCCAGTTTATCGACAACCTGGTCTTTGCCATTGTGGTGAGCCACACGTTCTTTGGTTGGACCTGGGTGCAGGTCCTTATGTGCTCGCTGACCGGCGCTGTCGCCGAGCTGCTGTGCGAGGTCTTCCTGAGCCCCGTGGGCTACAAGGTCGTGCGCGGCTGGGAGCGCGAGAATGTGGGTTCCGAGTACCTCGAGCGCCACGCAACCGCCTAAGGAGCAAGTATGCGGGTTTTGATCACGGGCGCTTCGGGCGGTATCGGAGCCGCGTGCGTGCAGCGCTTTTTGGACGAGGGCCACGAGGTCGTGGGCTTTGATCTGCTGCCGGCGGCGATCGAACACGAGCGCTACCGCCATCTGATCGTTGATGTACGCGAGCCGGACTCGTTTCCAGGCGATCTTGAACCCCAGGTAATCGTGAACGTTGCCGGTACGCAGGATTCGGCCGACGATATTGCTGCCAACCTGCGTGGCACCATCAACGTGACCGAGCACTACGCCTTTGTGGGGGAGGGGCTTGCCGCCAAGCCTGCGCCGGCTATCAAATCCGTGGTCAATGTGGGGTCGGCGAGCGGACATACGGGATCGGAGTTTCCCGCCTATGCTGCCAGCAAGGGCGGCGTTATCGCCTACACCAAGAACCTTGCAAACCGCCTGGCACCGCAGGCCATCGCCAACAGTGTGGACCCGGGCGGCGTTATCACGCCGCTCAACCGTTGCGTGATGGAAGACGAACACCTGTGGAACCAGATTATGGAGCTCACGCCGCTTAAACGCTGGGCCACCGCCCAAGAGATCGCCGAGTGGATCTACTTTGTGGGCGTGACCAACCGGTTTATGACCGGGCAGAGCCTGCTGATCGATGGCGGCGAGGCCGGCCGCACACAATTTATTTGGCCCGAATAGGAAACGCGCCCGATGGAAAGCCGTCGGGCGCGTTTTTGATGTATCGATTTTTAGCTGAGGCAAGTCCAGTTGACGGGGGTCGAGCCGTGCTGTTCGAGTAGCCGATTGGCAGCGGAGAAGGGGCGCGACCCCATAAAAGCGTGGAGTTCTGCCGTGGCACGGTTGGCCGAAAGCGGCGAGGGGTGCGTAGAGGCCAGGCAGAACTTGCCGGTTGCCTTGCCCGCGCCGATTGCGGCGAGCTTGCCTTCGACCATCTGCTGGGCAAAGCGGCCCCATGCCAAAAAGACGACCGGCTGGGGCAGCTGGCAGCAGCGTTCGATAACGTAGTCGGTGAGCGTGCTCCAGCCCAGCTTGGCGTGCGAGTTCGCGGCATGCTCGCGCACGGTGAGCGTAGTGTTGAGGAGCAGGACGCCCTGTTGTGCCCATGGGGTTAGGTCTCCCGTGGCGGGAATGGGGCAGCCCAGATCGGCTTTGAGCTCCTTATAGATGTTGCGCAGGCTCGGCGGCAACTTGGTTTGCGTCGCGGGGACCGAGAACGACAGCCCCATTGCCTGGTTGGGTCCGTGATAGGGGTCTTGACCCAAGATGACAACCTTGACCTGGTCGGCCGGCGTGTAGGCGAGGGCATTGAGGATGTCGTCTTGTGCCGGGTAGATGGTTTGCTCGGCACGCAAAAGGGCGATGCGCTCGAGCAGCTGGTTCGTAGTGTCACGTACCGGCTGCGGCGCATCGCCCAACCAAGTTGCTATGTTGCGGTCGCGGGTCGCGGCGTCCATGGGGCTCCTTTACGTCAGATGCTCTGTTGACATCTATTGTAAAGGCGCACCGGTTGCCTTTATGCCACGGCTGTATGAGGAGTGGGGTCTACGAGACGTGCTCGGGCGCTCCTGCCATGCGAGCCTGTCCATGTGCGCGAAGGTGCGGAAGTTCGACGGTTGCCACCATGACGCCGGTGAGGATGAGGGCGGCGCCAATGAAGGCGATGGGGCTGAGGACCTCGCCGACCAGGAAGAACGAGAAGACGGCGGAGCATACCGGCTCGAGCGAGAAGGCGAAGCCGGTGGTCTCGGCAGGCACGTGGGGCTGCACGAGTGTCTGAGTGATAAAGCCGTAGGCGGAGCAGATGAGTGCGAGCGCGACGACAACGACGATCTCGCTGGGCGTGCCGGGAAGCGTGAAGCCGCCAAAGGTGAATGCAGCGATGCCCGAGAACAAGCCGCCGAAGCCCAGCTGCCAAACGCCCAGAGCCAGCGGGTCGACTTCTTCGACAAAGCGCTTGGCCACGATAATGTGGCTGGCATAGATAAAGGCGGAGAGCAGCATGATGAGCGCGCCCGGGTTCAGGCTGGTGAAGTCGGCGCCCGAGAGCAGCAGCATGCCGCAGGTGACGATAGCCGTGCCGACGAGCACCTTGCGCTCGGGGGCGCGACGCAGCAGGGCGGCGTTGGCAAACGGCACGATCACGACCGTCAGGCTCTGCAAAAAGCCGGCAGTGGAGGCAGAGGTGAGGCTGGAGCCCAGGCACATGCAGGTGAGCTCGGTTGCCATGATGGCGCCGATGATGGCGGCGCGAACCATAAGGTCGCGGTTGATACGGAAAACACGCTTGTGGAAGAGCAGCAGACAGGCCACAAAGGCGATGATGCAGCGTAGCGCGACGATACTCGTGGCGTTCATGCTGTCCATGCCGATTTTCATGAGGGGGTACGAAAAGCCCCATGCGACGGGAACGGAAAATGAGAGCGCGATTGCTTTTTTGCGATCCATGGGACTCCTTTTGTTACAGAACGGTTTCGCACAAAGGATTCTGCTCCCAGATGTGGATGTAGTAAAGCGAATGTATCTTCAGTATGATTAAGAAATGCTAAAGTAGGCACGAAAAGCGCTGGCAAAACGTTTTACGGCTGCATTGATGCGGAGGCACGATGGCATTGCGGTATCAGATTGTTTGTATGGTGGTCGATTGCGGCAGTCTGAAACGTGCGGCGGACGAGCTGGGCTATACGCAAAGTGCGGTGAGCCAGGCCGTCAAGGCGCTCGAGCGCGAGCTGGGCACCACGCTTATCGAGCGCGGCAAGCAGGGTGTCTCACTTACGCGCGACGGTAAACAATATCTGCCGTACCTGCGCCAGATTGTGACCGCCGAGGCCGAGCTCGAGGGCAAGCGCCAGGAGCTGCTGGGGCTCTCCTCGACCGATATTCGTATCGCGACGTTTACCAACGTGAGTCGAACCGTGTTGCCACGTGTGATCCGCGATTTTGGGGCCCTGCACCCGGGCGTGCACTTTACCCTCAAGCAGGGTGATTACACGCGCAACGCCCAGTGGGTGCACGATGGCGTGGTTGATTTTTGCTTTACGGCGCGCGGATTTACCGCTGGGCTCGAGAAACGCGTGGTCTATCACGATGAGTTGGTGGCACTGTTACCGGCTGCGCATCCGCTGGCGGCAAAGGAAAAGGTGACGCTTGCCGACCTAGCGTCCGAGCCGTTTGTGCTGCTGGATGAGGGCGAACAGAGCCTGGTGCTCGATGCATTCGCAACGCATGGGCTGTCGCCGCACGTGACGAGCGAGGTCACCGACGACTACACCATCATGGCGATGGTGGAGGAGGGTCTAGGCGTGAGCATGCTCTACCGCCGTACTGTGGAGGGCATGCGAGCCGATATTCGCGTGCGGCCCATCGTGCACGCTCCCTCGCGTGACGTAGTGGCAGCCTGGCGCAGCTGGGATACCATGCCCATCGCCACGAGGCGCTTTATCGACTATATGAGCTCGCATATTGTCAATTTATGACTGGCGTGGCTTTGAGTGCGGTGTTTAGCGGGCTGTCGCTTTGGCTTGGGTGGCGCGATAGGTGCGTGCCGGGTGGCAAAGTAGTACCGCCACGACCATAAAGAACGCCGTGGTGCCCAGGCTGATGGGGTAGACCATCATGATGTTCGCAAAGGTGCGGAAGTGCGGGAACACGCAGAACACCCAATAGAAGCGGATGCCGCAGACGCAGATCATGGTGATGAGGGCGGGCGTGAGCGAGATACCAAAGCCGCGCAGGTAGCCGGACATGTTTTCGTAGAACATGCTAAAGGCGTACGCCGGGAAGATCGAACACACGCGGATATAGCCGATCGAGACGATGTTGGGATCGCTGTTGAACAGCGACAAGATCTCGCGTCCCAGGCCGACAATAACGATGATCGTGGTGAGTGCAACGATACCGCCTTCGACCAGGCAGACCTTGAGCGTTTTGGTGCAGCGGTCGATCTGGCGGGCACCGTGGTTTTGTCCCACAAAGGTGGTGCAAGCCTGGCTAAAGCTGTTGAGCAGGTTGTAGCATACGTACTCCAAGCTCATAGCGGCGCTCGATGCCGCCATGACCTCGGTGCCCAGGCTGTTGATAGCAGACTGGATGATGATGTTGGCGACGGCAAAGACGGCGCTCTGGATGCCGGCGGGCAGGCCGATCTTGACGATGCGCTTGAGGGCGACGGGGTCGATAGCCAGGTCGCGCGGGGTGACGCGGACGACGGAGTCGGTCTTGAGCAGGCGGATAAAGAGCGTGGCGGCGCTGACAGTGTAGGCGATAGCGGTGGCGATGGCGACGCCCGCGACGCCCCAGTGGAGTATGGGGACAAAGATGAGATCCAGGCCAATGTTGAGGACGGTGGACACGGCAAGTGCCTGCAGCGGCATGCGGGTGATGCCGACGGAGCGGAAGATCGCGGCCTCAAAGTTGTAGAGCAAGATCGAGGGCATGCTGAGCAAAAAGACGCGCAGGTAGAGCGAAGCGAGCGGCATGGTTTCGGCGGGAACATTGAGCGCGGCGAGCATGGGCTCGGCAAAGATCTCGCCCAGCGCAATGACGACAAAGCCCACGAGCGCCATTAAAATCGAGGTATGGACGGCGCGTTTGACCATGTTCTGATCGTTGCGGCCGATAGCGTTGGCGATGACCACGTTAGAGCCAAGCGACATGCCAATAAACAAGTTGAGCATAAGACTGGTAAGCGGAACATTGGAGCCGACCGCCGCCATGGCGAGGGTTCCCTGGTCACCCGAGAAGTTACCGATAATGACCGTGGCGATGAGGTTCGACAGCTGCTCCAAGATGCTCGTGGCGGCCACGGGGAAGGCGAACAGGGGAACATTGCGCCACAGCGATCCGGTGGTCATGTCAATGTGCTTAGATACGGTGTCAGCCATACGCTCTCAATCTCTAACATGCTCTTTTGTGCTTATTTGCGCAGACGATGATACTCCTAATCGACTAGTCATTGGGGACGTTCTAAAACGATTACTCATTCAAGAACGTCCCCAATGACTAGGCGGGGAAGGCGTGCGACAATGGTGGGCGTTGTGTTGTTCGCGCTAAGGAGTTGCCATGTTGTTGTGTCCCGTTTGCCATGAGCCGCTGGTGGATGACGAACGCGGTGCTGCATGCGCGGGTGGGCACCGGTTTGACCGTGCGCGCGAGGGCTATCTATATCTCCTGCGCTCGTCCAAGAGCGGCGACTCCATGGGCGATCCCAAGTCGCAGGCACGCAGCCGTCGCGACTTTCTGAACCGCGGTTACTATGCGCCGTTGCGCGATGCGATGGTCGAGCTGGTGCGCGAGCGGGTGTCTGGACGTGCCGCGTCTACGAACTGCCCCATGACGTTGCTCGATATTTGCTGTGGCGAGGGCTATTACACCAGCGCCATGGGTGCGGTGCCGGGCGTGGATGCTTACGGCTTTGACCTGGGCAAAGAGATGGTGCGCCTTGCCGCCAAGCGCGGCGATGCGACCTATTTCGTGGCCAACATGAAGGACATCCCCGTGGCCGATGGCACCTTCGATATGGTGACCGAGCTCTTTGCTCCCTTTAACGAGCGTGAGTTTTCTCGCGTGCTGGCGCCAGAGGGCTCGCTCTACACCGTGGTGCCGGGTGCCCGTCATCTGTTTGGGCTCAAGGAGGTACTCTACGACACGCCGTACCTTAACGATGAGAAGCTGCCGAAGACCACCGAGCTCGAGTTGGTCGGAACGCGGCGGGTGTCTGCGAACATTACGCTCCAAACCCAGGCCGACATCGAGGCGGTGTTCCAGATGACGCCGTACTACTACCGCACGCGCCCTGCCGATAAAGAGCGCCTGGCAAACTTGGACACCCTTCAAACCGACATCGACTTCATCATCGCCGAGTACCGCCACAGCTAACAACCTGCCAAAAAGGGACAGGTTTGTTTTGGTAGGTTTTGTCTGGGCAAACGTAAAGGGCCGACCGCGGAGATGCGCGATCGGCCCTTTTTAGTTGCTTGGCTGCAGAGGTTATGAGAAGCGAGCGCTTACAGGCGGTCCTTGTTCTCGGCCTTAACGGCGTGTGCCTGCTGAACAAAGAACAGGTCGTAGACCACGATGACAAAGGCGACGATATTGACGGAGCTGCCGCCGAGCGCGGGAAGCGTGAGCGCGGCCTGCGCAATCGTGGCGATTGCGGCAACGATGCCGAGCTTAAACGCACCATCCACCTGCGAAGGCTTGTTGGCGCCCTTGATGCCCGCAACGCCCGCGGCGAGATCGATGAGGCCCTTGGCGACCAGCACGACCGCGGCGAGCATGGCGTTCGACCCGTACGTGGAATCGAGGTTGCCGGTCGCGATGCCGACGCCGGCGATGACGAGGCTGGCGATGCCCAAAACAAAGTAGACGAGGGCAAGGATTTTGAGAGTCTTGCGAGCGGAACTCATGGCTGGTCCTTTCGATACGAGTACGTCAATCTGACGTACCCCATGTGCTGCACATATGGTGAAGCACATTGTAGTTCAACGCGGCGATGCATGCGCCTGAAAGCGCTTTGACCCCGCGCAGCCCACCCCAACCTTTCAAAAAGGAAAGCTGGACGTAAGCCAAATCGATGGCAGCCCATGTGCGGCGCTGCGATGATGAGGCCGTAACAAGGAGCTGGTCTCAAGGAGGAGTCATGATGTACGGAGCAGGGCAAGTGCGTGAGCCGCGGTCGTTGGGAAGGCGCATGGGTGATTCTGTGATCGCTGCCGTGTGCACGGGATTGATGGCGGTGCTTTGCATTGGGATGCTGTGGGCCATGTCGCATGTGGGACAATAGCGGACGGTTGGGTGCTGGCATGAACGGCGCTCACGTATTCGTTTTGCTTGTTAAGGAGTACCCATGGGTGTCGTCGATCCCTTTTCTGTTGCTCGGGCCGCGGGGCTTGAGCTGACCGGGAAGTCCGAGGGCCTCACGCTCACCGACGGCACGATGGAGCTGCGTGCCGATTTTGGCCGCATGCTGCCGCGACTCAAGCAGGGCCGTCTGCAGCAAGAGCTGTTGGTGAAGGCTGCGCGCACAAAGGGCATCGAGCGACCATGGGCGATTGACGCTACGGCAGGCTTTGGCGAGGATTCGCTGCTGCTGGCGGCCGCGGGCTTTACCGTCGATCTGTATGAGCAGGATTGCGTGATCGCGGCACTCCTCAAGGATGCCTTGGATCGCGCGGCAGATGATCCGGCGCTTGCGGTTGCCGTGTCGCGTATGCGCTTACATGCGGGCGAGGACAGCATTGCCGGCCTTCGCCATACAGCTGAGCTGATCGGGCAGGGCGAGCTTGCCGCTCCCGACGTGGTGTATCTGGACCCCATGTTTCCCGGGCGCACCAAGAGCGCGGCGGTTAAAAAGAAGTTCCAACTCTTGCACCATCTGGAACAGCCGTGCGCCGATGAGGAGACGCTGGTCGAAGCTGCGCTTGCGGTGCATCCGCGCAAGGTGGTTATCAAGCGACCGGTGAAGGGGCCGCTGCTTGCCGGCGTTAAGCCGAGCTATCAACTTGCGGGCAAGGCCGTTCGCTACGATGTTTTGGTGCCGCCGCACCCGTAGCTTGCGCGCGATAGCTGGCGCTCCGTCAGTGCCGTGCCGAAGCGGCGCCTATTTCCAAGGGTGCGACGTCAGGTGCCATCCGCCGCAGTATTCGCATTTGTAGCAGGCCAGCCCGCGGCGTCCGCGGTTTTCGCAGTCGGCCATAACTGCCTCGGCCTCGGCACGCGTGTCGTAACGGTTTTTGCGCTCGCACGACTTGTAGCGCCAGGCTTCATCGCGCTCGGCGTCCAGGGCGTCGCGGCGCTCGTCCTCGCGTGCAAACAGGTCGCTCA
This sequence comes from uncultured Collinsella sp., assembly GCA_900549085.1. GTDB lineage: Bacteria > Actinomycetota > Coriobacteriia > Coriobacteriales > Coriobacteriaceae > Collinsella. Next base: position 35,469 of record URMO01000003.1, read on the forward strand.
TATCGCCGCCGGTGGCAGCGCCTAAAAACTCGCTTTTGGCCTTTGACCAGGCGGCTCGCTTTTTGCTTCCCATCTGCTTCGCGCCCTTCTCAAAACGTTGGTATCATTGCTCAATCAAAGTGATACCAATAAACGTGAGGTCGCCGCGTGATGATCAGAAAAACCCTCGATACCGACACTCCCGCCGTCATGGCTATCTATGACGTGGCCCGCGCCTTTATGCGCGCGCATGGCAACGCCACGCAGTGGCCCGAGGGCACGCCTTCGGCCGAGCAACTGGCTGCCGATATTGCCGCTGGTGGCAGTTATGTGTGCGAAGTCGACGGTCGCGTGGTGGCGACGTTTGCCTTTTTACCGGGTCCGGACGAGTGCTATGACGTCATTGAGGACGGTCAATGGCGCAGCGACACTCCGTACGCCGTGCTGCACCGTGTGGCGTCCGATGGCACCGCGCACGGCATCGCGGCTGCGATGTTTGCCTTTGCCAAGGAGCGCGCCAACCACCTGCGTATCGACACGCATCAGGATAACCTGCCCATGCAGGGTGCGAGTATTAAGGCGGGGTTCGAGCGTGCCGGCGTCGTGTATGTGTCGGACGGCACGCCGCGTGTTGCGTTTGACTGGCTGCGCGAGGCATAAGAGCGAGGGCTCATATCAATAATTCGTGCGAACGAAAATGGCCCCGGGTGGGGCTATTTTCGTTCGCTGCACTGTTTTGCAAGCCGGCTTTCGCAAGGCGCGAACCTACGAAAATCGCCGCGCGGCAACGCAGGGCGATGAGCTCGGTCGGGGGATAGGGTCCACTTCGCCCGCCGGCCCGTAAATTGTATCATCCAGTGTGGAACGAGGATGCCCGTTGTCGCGTGCGATGGGCTTGCAATAAGAGGAGAGCCATGTCGAAGCAAGTGGTCGTTGGAATCTTGGCGCATGTCGATGCTGGCAAGACCACGCTGGCCGAGGCCATGCTGTTCAACGCGGGTCGCATCCGCAAGCGCGGCCGCGTGGACGATGGCGATTCGCATCTGGACACTAACGCGATCGAGCGCGAGCGCGGCATCACGATCTTCTCGTCGCAGGCCGTGCTCGACCATGGCGATACCCACGTCATGCTCGTGGATGCGCCGGGGCATGTCGATTTTTCTGCCGAGGCGGAGCGCACGCTGCGTGCGCTGGACTACGCGATTTTAGTTGTGGGCGCCAACGACGGCGTGCAGGGGCACACCGAAACCCTGTGGCGCCTGCTTGCACGCTATGACATCCCGACGTTCATCTATATCAACAAAATCGATTTGGAGAATCCCGGCCGCGATGTCTTGTTGGCACAACTTGGGCAACGTCTTTCCGAGGGCTGCCTGGATGCCAACGAACTGCTGGCGGGCGGCGCCGTTCAGGAGGACGCTGCTGCGTTGGACGAGGCGGCGCTCGAGGAGTTTCTTGAGGCGGGTGAGCTTTCTGTCGCAACGCTGTCGCGCATGGTTGCCGAGCGCAAGCTCTTTCCCTGCTTTGCCGGCTCGGCGCTCAAGGACCAAGGCGTGGACGAGCTGCTGGATGGCATATGCGCGCTGATGCGTGAACAGGCGTGGCTCCCGGAGTTTGCCGCGCGCGTCTATCGTGTCAGCCGTGGGGATCACGGCGAGCGCTTGGCTTGGGTTAAAGTGACCGGCGGCACGTTGCATGCCAAGCAGATGATTGACGGACGTTCCGGTGCCGAGGCATGGGAGCAAAAGATCGACCAGGTGCGCATCTATAACGGCGAGAAGTATGAGCTTGCCCAAGAAGTTGCTGCTGGCGGTATTTGTGCCGTGACGGGTCTTGCGCACGTTCGCCCGGGGGACGCCCTGGGCGCGGAGCCCGCGGGCGATGCGCCCGTCATTGCGCCGGTCCTCACCTATACGGTGCTGCCGGGCGAATACGACGTCCATGCGGTGTTCAAGGCGTTGACTGAGCTGGCGGACGAAGATCCCATGCTCGGCGTAAGCTGGAATACGCATCTCGAGCAGATTCACTTGCAGTTGATGGGCGCCGTGCAGCTCGAGGTCGTGCAGCGGGTGCTGGCCGATCGCTTCGGTCTTTCGATTGCGTTTGAGCCCGGCGGCATTCTCTATAAGGAGACCATTTCGCAGCCGGTCGAGGGCGTGGGCCACTTTGAGCCACTGCGCCACTATGCCGAGGTGCATCTGCGTCTGGAGCCGTTGCCGGCGGGTTCGGGCGTGCAGTTTGGCACCGTGACCTCGACCGACGAGCTCGATCTTAACTGGCAGCGTCTGGCACTCACCAACGCCATGGAGCGCGATCACCTGGGCGTGCTGACCGGCTCGCCCATCACCGATGTGCGCATTACGCTCACGGGCGGCCGTGCGCATGCCAAACACACCGAGGGCGGCGATTTTCGCCAGGCCACGTACCGCGCGATTCGCCAGGGGCTCATGCAGGCGCGTGAGGCTGGCGCGGCGGTGCTGTTGGAGCCGTGGTACCACTTTGAGGTTGAGGTGCCGGGGGAGTGCGTGGGCCGGGCGCTCTCGGATGCCACGCGCATGGGTGCCGAGTACGAGCCACCGGCGATGGCGGGAGACCGGGCGAAGCTTGTGGGTCGCGTGCCGGCATCCGAGGTGCAGGATTACGCGCTGGAGGTGGCTGCCTACACGAGTGGTCGCGGACATCTGTACCTAGAGTTCGCCGGCTATGCGGCTTGCCATGATGCCGAGCGCGTCATCGAGACGGCCGCCTATGAGCCCGAGGCCGATCTGCCCAACACGCCCGACTCGGTCTTTTGCTCTCACGGCGCCGGTTACACGGTCAAATGGTACGACGTACCCGCCGCGGCACACGTAAAGGTCGATCCCGCCACCTTCCGCCCCTGGCGTGCAGCAGACGCGGAGTTTTTCGGCCACATGTGACAAAGGGACAACCCCTTTGTCACATGCTATTGGTATAACTCGGTATAAGTTGGTATAACTATTACCAGGGTTTGCCAATCCGAGGAGGCCGACATGAATCCGAATCCCTTTAAGCCAACGGCAGGCAAGCGGCCTCCGATACTCATCGGTCGCGAGTCGGTCATCGAAGATTTCGAGGAAGGGCTCGATAACGGCGCCGGAGCGCCGGGCAGGCTCATGCTCATTACGGGAAACCGCGGCTGTGGCAAAACGGTTCTCCTGCGGGAGCTGCAGCGTTTGGCTAGTGAGCGCGGATGGGCGGTTGTCTCCGATTCCGCGTCGCTTGGCTTATGCGACCGCTTGGCCGACGCGCTTCGCTCGAATAAACCCGTTGTGACGTCAATGGAGTTCGGTCCGTCGTTTGGGCGGATGTCAGTCGAGGCGGCGCGAGCAAAGGGCGAGACGTTGCGAGGGCTGGTCAACGAGCGTCTCAAGAAGCTCGGTCCAGGCAAGGGCATACTGTTTGCGATTGACGAGGCTCAATCTGCGTCTATCGAGGAGCTGGCGGCTCTTGCCGTTCTCTATCAGCAGGTGCTCGGAGACCAGGATGCCACGGGCTTGTCCGATAGCGACCAGCGCGGCCTTGCGCTAGTGTTCGCCGGCTTGCCCAGCATGGTTGATGACTTGCTCGAAGAGCCGAGCGTGACGTTTTTGCGGCGCGCCCAGCAGCGTACGCTGGGGGCGATTTCTTTGCCCAAGGTGCGCGATTCATATATCCAGACGGTCAAAGGCGCTGGTCTTTGCGTTGATGCGGGGACGGCGGACCTTGCGGCGCGCAGGAGCATGGGGCATCCCTATATGGTCCAGCTGGTGGGATATTACATGTGGCGGGCTGCTGTCCGGCGTGACTCGCGGGTCATTGAAGAACGCGATGTCGAGGATGGCCATGCGGATGCCGTCTCCGAGTTCTACGAAGCGGTTGACGCGCCTCTGTATTACGGGCTGCGCAGTCCACAACGCCTCTTTATCGAGGCCATGGCTGCTGACGAGGGTAAACCGACGCGCATGGCGGATATCATTGAGCGCTGCGATCGCACCCAGAGCTGGGCGAGTAAATATCGCGCAAGCCTGATTCGCGAGCGCGTCATCGAGGCTGCCGGATACGGCCTCGTCCGATTTACCGTGCCCATGCTGGGCGAGTATATCCGCGACCGCATTTTATGGCATGAGTAGGGTGATAAAGGTGACGGAACAGAAGATGAGCCCGCAGGCTATCGAGGTGCGCGGCGCGCGCGTACACAACCTCAAGGACATCGATATCGATATTCCGCTGGGAAAGCTCGTGGGCATTGCCGGCGTATCGGGTTCGGGCAAGAGTTCGCTGGCGCTGGGGGTTCTTTATGCCGAGGGCTCGCGTCGCTACTTGGAAGCACTCAGCACTTATACCCGCCGTCGTTTGACGCAGGCCGAGCACGCTCAGGTGGATGAGGTATTGCACGTACCGGCGGCGCTCGCGCTGCACCAGCGTCCGAGCGTGCCGGGCGTGCGCTCCACCTTTGGCACCATGACCGAGCTCAACAACAGCCTGCGTCTGCTCTTTAGCCGTTGCGCCCATCACGTGTGCCCGCATTGCGGGGCGCGTGTGGAGCCAAGCCTCAACGTAGCGGCTGGCCTGTCGCTCACGTGTCCGACGTGCGACCGCGAGTTCTACGCTCCGAGCGCCGAGGACCTTGCCTTTAACAGTGGCGGTGCATGCCCCACCTGTGGCGGCACCGGTGTCATGCGCGAGGTGGACGAGGCGAGCCTGGTGCCCGACGAGTCAAAGACCATCAACGAAGGTGCGGTGCTTCCCTGGGGTACGCTCATGTGGGATTTGATGAAGCAGGTCGCCGGCGAGATGGGCGTGCGCACCGACGTGCCGTTTAACCAGCTCACGCCTCAAGAGCGCGACATCGTGTTCCACGGTCCGGCGGTTAAGAAGCACATTCTCTACGTTCCCAAAAACGGCGAGGGCGCCACGCCGCTCGACTTTACCTATTACAACGCCGTCTATACCGTTGAGAATGCGCTCGCCAAGGTTAAGGACGACAAGGGCCTCAAACGCGTTGCACGCTTTTTGCGCGAGGGAGCATGCCGCGATTGCGGCGGCACGCGTCTCTCCGAGGCTGCGCGCCAGCCTCAGGTGCGCGGTATCAATCTGGCACAGGCCGGGGCCATGACGCTTGGTGATGCGGTCGAGTGGGTGCGCGGGGTGCCCTCATCCTTGCCGGTCGAGATGCGGCCCATGGCGATGGATATCTGCGATTCATTTTTGGGCGCGGCCCGTCGCCTGGTCGACTTGGGTCTCGATTACCTTTCACTCGACCGCGCTGGTGCCACGCTCTCCACGGGTGAGCGCCAGCGCGTGCAACTCGCCCGCGTGGTGCGCAACCGATCGACGGGCGTGCTCTATGTGCTGGACGAGCCTTCGATCGGCTTGCATCCCGCCAATGTCGACGGCTTGGTGGGCGTGATGCGCGATCTGGTGGATGACGGCAACACCGTGGTTGTTGTCGACCACGATACGCGCGTACTGGTGGAAGCCGACTATCTGGTCGAGATGGGCCCCGTTGCCGGAGCGGGTGGTGGTAATGTGATTGCCGCTGGCACGGTAGACGAGGTCGAGCAATCGCAGGGCAGCCGCATCGCCCCGTTTTTGCGCGCCGAGCCCAAGCGCTTGCGTCCGCAGGTGACTGACGAGGAAATGTTCGACCAGGGCCACATCCGTATGGCAACCGATACCATCCATACCGTCAAACCGCTCGAAGTCGATATCCCGCGCGGCCGTCTCGTTGCGGTGACGGGCGTTTCGGGTTCGGGCAAGACGACGCTGGTGCTTGAGACGCTCATTCCGGCACTCAAGGCGCAGGCAGATGGCGAGCGTCTGCCAAGACACGTGCGCTGGGTCGATGCCGAAGGCATTGCCCGCGCCAACCTGATTGACGCCACTCCCATCGGCGCCAACGTGCGCTCGACGGTGGCGACTTATGCCGACATCCATGATGAGCTGCGTCGCGCCTTCGCCCGTACGCCCGAAGCCAAGGCAGCCGGCTACAAGGCGGGCGCCTTCAGTTACAACACTGGCGCCTTGCGCTGCCCTACGTGTGACGGCACGGGCTCGATATCGCTCGACGTGCAGTTTTTGCCCGACGTCGAGATCGTCTGCCCGGCATGTCGCGGCTCGCGTTATGCAGACGCGGCTTCGCATATCCATCGCGAGGGCAAGGACGGGAGTCTGCTTACGTTGCCGCAGCTCATGGACATGAGTGTGGACGAGGCCCTCGACGCCACGGTGGGACTCAAGAAGGTTCAGGCGCGCTTGCAGACCTTGCACGACCTGGGCCTGGGCTATCTCACACTCGGTGAGCCCACACCGGCGCTCTCGGGCGGCGAGGCGCAGCGTCTTAAGCTTGCGAGCGAGATGGGTCGCGTGCAGGATGATGCCGTATTCGTATTCGACGAGCCCACGATCGGCCTGCATCCGCTCGATGTTCAGGTGCTGTTGAACGTGTTTGACGGCCTCGTTACCAAGGGCGCCACGGTTATCGTGATCGAACACGATCTAGACCTTATCCGCAATGCCGATTACGTGGTCGACATGGGCCCGGGCGGTGGCGACGCGGGCGGGCAAATCGTCTGCGCCGGCACGCCGGGCGACATCGCGGCCTGCTCCGCAAGCATCACCGGCCGCTACCTATAACCGAATGTAACAAGGGGACAGTTCCTTTATCACATTCCCGGAAAGCCTGTTTGGCGCAGGGCCTCGTAGAGGACGATGGCGGCGCTGTTGGAGAGGTTGAGTGCGCTGATGCGGTAGTCGTCCGGATTGACGAAGTTGCCGCAGATATCCTGCCGAAGGATGGCCTCATGGCCGTCCTCGATATGCCCCAGCGATTCCTCGTGGGCTTCCCAGGCCTCGGCGTTGTCGAGTGAGTCACAATCGCGCAGCATGGGGATGCGCTCGCAGCGCTCGGGCGCCGCGGCAAGCAGTGGCTCGGGAATGCCCGAGCTCTCGCTGCCAAAGACCAAGTAGTCGCCATCGCGGTAGGTACTCTGAGCATAGGTGCGGCGTGCCTTTTTGGTCAGCAGATGCAGGCGTTCGTCGGCAGGGGAGGGGTCGTTGCGCGCAAGGAAGTCCTCCCAGCCGGCATAGGTCGTCACGTCCAAGTTTTGCCAGTAGCCCAGGCCGGCGCGACGTACCGTCTTGTCGTCGAGCGAAAACCCCAGCGGCTCCACCAGATGCAGGCGGGTGCCGGTAACCACGCAGGTGCGGCCGATATTGCCCGTATTGGCCGGAATCTCAGGTGCATACAGCACAATGTTGAACATGAATCTCCTTGGCTTAGAACGAAAAACCACCACGAAGGGCACAGTGTACCTTCGTGGTGGTTTGGCGGTTACGTTGGCGGAAAAACACCCGCTTGGATAAACCTAGGCGCGGTGCCAGTCGGTCAGGCAGGCATCGAGGGAGGCGATGAGCGCATCCTTGTCCATGTGACGGCCGATGATGCACAGGCTCGTCATGCGGTCGCCCGTCTCGTCGTCCCAAATCTGCATAATCTCGGGGTTCTCGTCGATGATCTTCTGCTTCTCGCCCTCGGGCGCCGAGTCAACGAACAGGCCGTTCTCCATCAGGCGCATCTGGTGGCCGGCCTGCTCGAACATGTAGCACATGTCCGGATCGCCGGTCTGCCACAGCGGGCCCTTGACGCGAATGACCTCGTCAGGCCACTCCTGCTCAACAAAATCGGTGAACTTCTGCAGGTCAAACGGCTTGCGGCGCGAGTACACAAAGGTCTCGATGTCGTACTCGAGCACCTCAGGGTCGTCGTGCTCCTCGGGATGCTCCATGGCCTCGATCCAGGCAGCGGAGTTGTAGGCGCGCATAAAGTCAAAGCGGTCGGTGTCGAGCAGCTCCTCCATGGGGACCTCGCCGTTTTGGGCCTCGACGATTACGGCATCCTTCTGCAGGCTGCGCACGATGGCCTTGAGCTCGGCGATCTGCTCAGGGCTCACGGTATCGGTCTTGTTGAGGATCAGCGTAGAGCAGAACTCGATCTGCTGGATGAGCAAGCTTTCGATGTCGTCCTCGTCGATATCCTCTGCCAGCAGGTCGCGGCCACCGTTGAACTCGTCGTACATGCGGGCACAATCGACCACGGCCACGATGTTGTCGAGCGCGAGCTTGGGCTCGCCGCCCACCTTGGCCTCGTCGCAGAAGCTCGAGATGGTGTAGGCGATGGGGATGGGCTCGCAAATGCCCGAGGCCTCGATGATGATGTAGTCGAAGTTGCCCGAATCGGCGATGCCCTGCAGCTGGTTGGCAAGGTCGTCCGAAAGCGTGCAGCAGATGCAGCCGTTGGTGAGCGGGATGAGGTCGTCGGTTTCGGAAAGACCGCCGTCGGCGATAAGGCTGGCGTCGACATTGATCTCGCCGATGTCGTTGACGATCACGGCGGCGCGGATGCCGCCGTCGTTAGCGAGGATGTGGTTGAGCAGCGTGGTCTTGCCGGCACCGAGGTATCCGGTAAGCATGATGATCTTCACGGGTTTGTTGGGCATGTGCCCTCCTTTGTTAGACATGGCTTACAGTTGAATCTTATGCCAAACGCCTGCTCTTATACCCACGCGCCGGCAAATAACACAGGCTACTCCCAGGCTCCCCATACATCGGGGCAATAACCGACGGTGGCCTTTTTGCCGTTGCGAACGATGGGCTCGGCCAAGACCTGCTGATTCTCGAGCAGTTTATCAAAGCGCTGACTGGGGGTAAGGTGCTGGATGAGTGCGAGCGTCTCCTCGTCCTTGGCCTTGGGGTTGAGCAGCTTGTCGATGCCGCCGACCGCCTGCATCACGCTCGTGAGCTCGCCCTTGCTCATCTCCTTTTCCTTAAGGTCGATAAACTGCACCTTAATGCGGCGCTCCTTAAAATAGCGCTGGGCCTTCTTGGTATCGAAGGACTTCTTGGTGCCAAAAATCTGGATATTCATGTTCCGCCGCTCTATCGAATGAAGTTGGTCCTGGCGCGATCGCCTTCGGGGGCTTTGATGCCGGCGGCCTGTCCTGCCTCGATGCAGCGAAGGAGCCAGGCCATGTTTTTGCCGATGTTTCGCATGGTGGCCAGGCCCTCGGCGTCCTGGGCGGCCTCGCCCGGCATGGCACCAAAGACGTTGTTCCAGTACGTGGAGGCCACCACGGGCATCTGGTTGATAGTGAAGTACTTGTTGAGTACATCGAAGGTGGTCGACGTGCCGCCACGGCGGGCGACGGCGACCGCGGCACCCGGCTTGTGCGCAAAGGCCTTGCTGCCAGCATAGAATGCGCGGTCGAGAGCCGAGAGGATGCGTCCGCTGGGATGCGCATAGTAGACGGGGGAGCCAAAGACAAAGCCATCTGCCTGCTCGGCGGCAGCGATCAGCTCGTTCACCACGTCGTCGTCAAAGGTACAGCGACCGCCAAGATTGCCGCACTGGCCGCAACCGATGCAGTCGCGAATGGGCTTGGCGCCCAGCTGGAACACCTCGGTATCGATGCCCTCGGCGTTGAGTTGCTCGGCGACCTCGGCGAGTGCGCGGGCGGTATTGCCGTTTGCCTTGGGACTGCCATTGACCAAAAGAACCTTCATCACAAACTCCCTCTGCTGTCGGTGACTTCTGCGGAGGATTATCGCACGAGAGGGCAGATGGCGTGGGGCGCGATGTGAAACGGCCTGTGTTTCACATCGCGCCCCACAACGCTAGTCCAGCTTGGTGCCCGGTACTTGCGGTGCCTCTTTAAGCAACGCTTTGAGCTCGTTCAAAATGGAAACGGGCTGTCGGTCAACGCTGTTCAGATGGAGCGTGGCCACGCGAATGGGCGGCTGATATTCAAGCGAGCCGATGAGCACGGGAGAACCCAGGAATCGTTCGATTTCGTTTGCGAGCTCGTCGATTGCCTCGGGGCCGAGCTCATCGAAAAGCGCCACGAACATTGGTCCCGTCGAGCGGAACAGGCGACCCTTGCCACGCGAACAATCCATAAGGCAGGCGGCGCTTTCTGCCAAAACGCGGTCGCCTGCATCGAATCCAAAGCGGGCATTGACTTCGGCGATATCGTCGACCTTAATGGCAATAAAGTCTGCCTCGCGCGCCACGCGGCGCATCTCTCCAATGGCGTTGACCAGGGCGTGAATATCGCCCAGGCCGGTCACGGAGTCGGTCGTATCCGCTAGGCTTCGGTTGATGATAATGCCCACATACATGTTGGGCTCGGTATCGGTGCCGTCCAAGCGGTAGCCCGTGCAGTCGCAAAGCACGTATTTTCCGGTGGCGTCCATTACGCGATACTGCATGTAGTGGAAGTGCCACGTGCCGTTTATCACCATGTCGAGCTCGGCGCGTACGTTGTCGCGGTCCTCGGGATGAACGCGGGCAAGCCACATATCGACCGAATTAAAAGGGTGCTGGGAGGGCAGGTCAAAATCGCGCACGGCGTTAACCGACCATTGCGATTCGCCCGTATCGAGGTTAAGGATGAACGGATAGCGCGTCTCGGAGCTCATGGAGATCGCTTGGAACACCCGGTCGTTGCAGGGAAGCTGATCGACGATTGGGCGTTGCGGCGCGTCATTGTCTTTCGGCTGCTGCACACGATGCATAAGCTTATGGCGATACATCTTGCGATCGGCATCCATCGTCATCTGGCGGCGCGTGTCGCCGGCAAGTGGATCGACGCGCGAGCAGCCAAAGCTAAAGCTGCCGATCATGGGCGCCTTGCCGCCTGAGCTCGCCTCGATCAGCCCGGCACGTACCTGCTCCAAGCGCTGCTCGAGTTCAGTCTCGTTTGCGGAGGGCGAGATAAGCACAAACTCGTCTCCACCGATACGGAACAGCATCTCATCGTGCTCCATGGTTTCGGAGAGCGTGCGGCAGATGCTCAGAATATAGCGATTGCCTTCGGCGTGGCCAAACCTATCATTGCAATGTTTTAGATGGTCGATGTCAATATAGGCGCAGGTGAAGGGGTCGCCTTTGTGCCAGAGTTGCTCGACGTGACGGTCGAGTCCGCTGCGGTTGCCCAAGTTGGTGAGCGGGTCGATATAGGCGTTGCTCTCAAGCAACCGGCGCTCTTGTTGCAGGATGGCGTGCGTCTTTTGCAGTTGCTCGCCAACGGCGCGTAGCCCAGCAGGCAGCGCGGCAACATCGAGTTCGGCGGTCGATACGCCATTCGCAAGTCGCTGAAGATAGGCAATAATCGATTGCTCGCCCATGCGATACGACTTGTTCATGATGGATAACCTCCTTGGACGGAACAACGGTTTGTATCATATCCCCAATTCGGTTTGAATTGGGGATATAAGTTAGCTAATGGAGACAAATACCCCCTTCGACGGTGGCGTTTTGCGCGCGGGCGTATCAGTTGTTATTGCCGCCATCGAGCAATGCCTCAAAATCCTTCGCCGGCATGGGGCGGTAGTAGAGGAAGCCCTGGGCGTAGCGGGCGCCCATGTGGCGCAGCATGTTTGCTTGCTCATTTGTCTCGATGCCTTCGATTACAACGGGCAGATGGAGCGACTGCGCCATCTCGAGCATCGATGACACGATCTGCGCGCTGCGGCCACGATCACCGTCAACGGGCACAAACGTGCGGTCGAGCTTGATGACGTCGACGTTGACGTTCTTGAGCATCGCGAGCGTGGACTGGCCGGTGCCAAAATCGTCCATGTAAGTCGAGAAGCCGCTGGTGTGCAGATCTGCGGTCAGCTTATCCACGGCCTCGGATTCTCCCGTATAAGCCGTCTCGGTGATCTCGATACGCATGAGCTCGGGCGGTAGGTTGTATTGGGCGGCGAGCGCCCCCATATGTTCGGCAACGTCGCAGGCAAGGATATCCACGCGCGACACATTAAGCGAGACCGGAACCACACGAAGGCCGCGATCGAGACGCTCGCGAAGCCATATGGCGACACCCTGCCAAATGTACTTGTCGAGCGTCACTACAAAGCCGCTTTCTTCGAGTGCGGGGATAAACGTCGCAGGCGAAATGAGAGAGCCGTCCTTGTCAATCCAGCGTGTAAGCGCCTCGGCGCCAATGATCTTGCCGGTTTCCATATCGACCTGGGGCTGAAGGTAGTACGTGATGCGGCCGTTTGAAAGTGCGTACTGGAATTCGGTCAGCGTGCGGTGGAACGCGACTTCGCGCTCGTACTCCGCAGGACAGAAAATGGCAATGCGCTCCTTGAAGTCGTTTTTTGCGCGCCGATTGGTAAACATGGCCTTTGCCTGCGCATCGATGGTGATCTCCTCATTGGAGTCGATGGGGTAAACGCCCATGGACGGCCAAAAACCTACGCCGTCATCATGCCTGGCTACTGCCTCGCGAACGCGGTTGTAGATTTGATGGACGGTGTTGTGCTCAAAGGGGATGAGTATGCAAAAGTCGTCTTGGCCCCAGTACCCTGCGATGCCCATATCGGCATTCTCGATATCCTTGAGGACTGTGCCCACATCGGCGAGCATGCAGTCGCCCTCGGCCTGGCCGTGCCATTCATTAAACAGGCGCATGTGGCCCATGTCGACCGTGGCGATGCACCAGGTGCCGTCGCGCCTTGCCTCGAGAAATGCGTTGGCGCGCCGCATGAACTCGCTGGGTCGATAGAGGCCCGTGAGCGAGTCGATGCGTTCGGCGATGGCGCTTTTGCGCTCCGCCTCGGGTATGGGGAGGCTGTCGTTGGGAACAAGCCCGCCGGCCGTGCGAAGGCGACGGTCGAGTTCGCCTAAAACGGCGGTCGCTTGATGGGTTAAGTGCTCGTAAAAGGCCGGGACGACAAGGCAGACGGGAGTAATGGTGTCGCCTGCGATTTGAACAGGAGCGAAAACGGCCTCTTTAAGGTGGCGGGTCAGTTGCTCGAATGCCTCGTGGTCCAAGTCGTTGCTGAGCACGACGAACTGGACGCTTCGTGAACGGTAGACCCGGCTCCTGCCGCGGGTGATCGACAGCATGCGGCCTGCGTATTCGGCAAGCATGTTGTCGACAGCCTCGGCCCCGTAGAGCTCGTTGAGCTTTGTCGTGCCACGAACGCGCACCGCTATAAGCCCTGTCTCGCAACGATCGCGGCGGCAGGCATCGATAGCGTTGATCAGCATACGCTGCGTTCCGAGGCCTGTGGCGGCGTCGACGGTCTCGGCAAGTGAGTGGTTGACAAGTTCGCCGACATAGAGCGAGGGGGCATTTCCGTCGCCGTCGATGCGAAACCCGCGAGCACGGCAGAGAACGTAGTCACCCGCGGCATTGCGCATGCGGTACTGCATGACGCGGCGGTGTTTGGAGCCGTTAAAGATCTGGTTGATGTCGTTGGCGTAGGCCTCGAGGTCATCGGGATGGACACGCGTCTTCCAGAAATCGCGGCAGCTGTCTATGTGCTCCGAAGGAAGACCGAGATCGCGCAAGGCACCTTGCGACCAAAGGGTGCGGTCCTTGTCCAAGTTCTCGATAAAGAAATAACGGCCTTCGTTGAGCATCGAAAAGGCGTCGAAAATACGGTCGCTTATTTCGAAGTCGTCGGTGTGGACTTGCGCGATATTACGTCGATCAAGATGCATGGCATGACGTAGCTTGTAGTCGTACATGCGATGGTCGGCATCGAGTGTCATGCGATTGGAGGCTTCGCCCAGGGCGGGGTCGGCGTGTGCCACTCCGTAGCTAAACGAGTGGGGCATCTCGGAATCGTTGTTTTTGAGCAGGATCGTTCGGCAGTGTTCCAGACGTTCGGCGAGGTCGTCCTCGGTCGCAATCGTAGATAGGATGGCAAACTCGTCGCCTCCCAGACGAAATGCCGCCTCGTCTACCTTCATATACAGCTTGAGATAAAGGCTTACCTGCAAGATATAGCGGTTGCCCTCGTCATGGCCAAAGACATCGTTGCAGTGCTTGAGATTGTCGATGTCGATGAACGCCATGGTAACGGGGGCGTCCTGCTCCCAGAGCTCCTCGAGGGAACGGGCAAAGCCGCCGCGGTTGCCAAGTCCGGTAAGCTGGTCGGTAAAGGCGGTCCTAATCAGATCATCCTGACGCTCGAGAAGGTCGCGGACGGTCTTTTCGAGCGTTTCGGTGTAATTGCTGACAGTTTCCATGTTCTAAGCGGCTTTCTGAGGTCGGGGCGGATTGCGTCGGGCGAGCTCGTTGTGTACACGCGTCGTTGCTCGGCGTTTTGCGTGTATCCAGGCCCCCGTCTTGCTGCGTTGTTGGGTTAATTTGCCGACGAATGTTCGCTGTTGATAACTGCTGAGTGGCATAAACAACAGTGCACAATTATAGATGGGTGTACATGCTGCGGGCGACTATTATTCGACAAGCGGTAGCGCGACGATGCGATGCTTGATAAAAATGCGACTGAGACGATATATGTTGACGGGTATACTTGTCCCGGTTTAAAACGCAGGAACGGAGATGGTCGCATGGCACAGTCAAATATGACGCGCACGGTGGGGCTGGCGCTCGAGGGAGGCGGCTACCGCGGTATGTATACGGCGGGCGTGCTCGACGTTTGGATGGAGCACGGTTTGACCTGCGACCATATGGTGGGTGTCTCGGCGGGCGCGGCGTTTGGCTACAACTTTAAATCGCGGCAGATTGGGCGCGCCATTCGCTACAACAAGGCATATTGTGCCGATAAGCGCTATGCGGGTGTAGCAAGCTGGCTGCGGACTGGCGACATGTTCAATGCCGATTTTGCCTATCATGAGGTGCCCATCGAGCGCGATCCTATCGACCTGGAGGCATATCGCGCCTGCCCCATGCGGTTTACGTGCGTGTGTACCGATATCGAGACGGGCAAGGCCGTCTATCACGACCTGCCTTATGGCGATGAGCGCGATATCGAGTGGATCCGGGCGTCGTCGGCTATTCCTGTGGCGACGCGTCCCGTTGCTATTGACGGACATAAGTATCTGGATGGTGGCGTGGCTGATTCAATTCCCAGTGCTTGGCTGTTTGCACAGGGGTACGACCGCAATATCGTGGTACTCACGCAGCCGGCGGGCTTTGTGAAGCAGCCCAACAGCGTGATGCCCATGCTGCGGCGCGTGTTCCGTCACTACCCGGAGTTTGTCGCAGCGCTTGAGCATCGGCATGAGGTCTACAATGCCACGCTCGATGACTTGGCACGTCGCGAGGCTGCCGGCGAAATCTTTGTGGTGCGGCCGAGCGAATCGGTGAAGGTACCGTCGCTGTGCCGTGAACCGGATGAGCTCGAGCGCATCTACCAGATCGGTCGCCGCGATGCGGAGACGACCTTGCCGGCGTTGGAAGCGTATCTGGCGGGGTAAGGGTCGCATGCGGAAAGCGCATCCCGGAATGGACGTTCGAACCGGGATGCGCTTTCCATTGTTGAAGACATGAGGCTGCGAATCAGCTGCTCGGCCTATACCTATGCCTGCTGCCAGGTGTCGACGAGCTCCTTGGCGGCGGCGTAGGGGTCGTCGGCACTGCAGACGGCGCTCACCACAAAGAAGCCATCGACGCCGGTGGCCTTGAGCTGCGGCAGATCGGCCGTCTTGACGCCGCCGCCCACCACGATGGGCACGGGGCTTGCCGCGTGGAGTGCGGCCAGGTCCTCAAAGCTCTTGGTGATGATAGAGCCGTCGGCCGCGCGTCCGCAGTCGCGCTTGGTCTCGGTCTCGTGGAGCGGGCCGATGCCCAGGTAGTCGACTAGGCTCATGTCGGCAGTCTTGACGTACTCGAGCATCTCCTCGCAGCGGGCCGAAAGGCCCACGATGGCATTGGGGCCCAGAAGCTTGCGGCAGACCTCGACGGGAATATCGCTCTGGCCCACGTGCACGCCGTCGACAACAATACCCTGCTCGCGCGCGGCGAGTACGCAGTCCAGGCGATCGTCGATCAGCAGGGCGACCTGACCGGTCTTGCCGGCCTGTGCGATTGCCTGCGCGGCGTCGCCCGTCAGCGCGATGATTTCGCGGGCGCTTGCCACCTTGGAGCGCACCTGGATGCAGGTAAAGCCTGCGTCGAGCGCCTGGGCCACCACATCGCCCACGGGACGCCCGAGCGTGTTTTCGGGGCCGAGTACCAGATAGGCCGAGATATCAAGGTTGTCGCGGATGCTCATCGTGCTTCCTCCTGCTTTTTGATCTGCGCTTCCATGCGCTCAAGCTTGCCGGTCATGGTGTCGGTAAATCCGGGCCGAATATCGGCTTTGAGCACGACTTCGGTGCGGATGCCCTTGCTCGCCAACACAAAGGTTGCGTCGCGCACGACCTGCATGACCTCGTCCCAGTCGCCCTCGATCTCGGTGAACATCGAGGTGGTGCGGTTGGGCAGGCCGCTCTCGCGAATGACGCGCACGACTTCGGCGACCTCGGCGGAGAGCTCATCGCCGGTGCCGCACGGGGCAATGGCCACGGCGACGAGTGTGTTCATGCCGGCAGTGGTTGCGGGTTCGGACATGGCTTATGCCTCCTCGAGCTCGAGTTGGTTATCGGCGATGTCCTGGGCGGTCGCGCGGTAGAGCTCGTCGATAAAGGCGACCTTAAAGCTTGCCGGGGCATCGGCGACAGCGGCGGCACGCGTGCCGGCAACGTTGTAGACGGCGGTGCCGCAGACGGCTGCCGTAAACGGGTCGGCGGCACAGGCGTACACGGCCAGCACGCCGCCCTGCGAGCAGCCGCAACCGGTGATCTTGGACATGAGCGGGCTGCCGCCGTGGGACTTGGCCACGGTCGTGCCGTCGGTAATCAGGTCGACTTCGCCCGAGACCACAACGGCGCCGCCGGTGTAGCGGGCGAGCGCCACGGCGGCATCGCGGGCGGCGTCGACCGTGTCGGTGGTATCGACACCGCGTACGCGGCTCAGATCGGCCGCCTCGCCCTCAAGACCCCACAGGCCGGCGAGCGCGATGATCTCGGAGGCGTTGCCGCGCACGATGGCGGGCTTGTACTGCTTGAGCTCGTTTACCAACTGGGTGCGCAGGCTACCGATGCCCAGGCCCACCGGATCGAGCACCCAGGGCTTGCCGGCGTCGTGTGCCGCCTTGGCCGCGCGGGGAATTGTCTGCTCGTAGATGGGGAAGAGCGTACCCATATTGAGATAGATGGCGCCGCCGCCGGCAACGAGTGCCTCGCCCTCGTCGGGCAGATAGACCATGGCGGCCGATCCGCCCACGGCGAGCTGTGCGTTGGCGACAAAGTCGATCGTCACCGTGTTGGTGATGGAACCGGCCATCGGATTGGTGGCGCGAATCTCCTCCACGGTCTTGACCATATGCTGCTTAAGCTGTTCCGAATCAATCACTGCACATGCCTCCTTGGCATAGAAAAGGGGCGCTGTGCATAGACAGCGCCCCTGTAAAGGCGGCATGCTCCCTACGCCAGCATTAACTGACAGGTTCAAAGGATTGGGCCCCATGCCCTCTCAGCCTTGTGGTTTGCACCGCCGGCACTCCCGCATCGAATCTGTTGTTCCCTATACTAGCGCACCGTTACAATGGATACGGTGAAAATGACTGGGGGACTCTATGATCAAACTTGTGCTGACCGATATGGACGATACGCTGATTCCGGCTGGACATGACGGTGCCAGCGACTACGCCATTGAGGGTATTCATGCCATGCAGGCGGCGGGCCTGCACTTTGGTCCGGTTTCGGGTCGTCAGCCGTCCGCGATGGGCTGGATGTTCAAAAATCGTTCCGAGTGTTTTTCGACTGGCGCGTTCTGTAACGGCCAGGTGATGTTTGTGGACGGTGAGGCGGTAGCCTCGCATGCGACCGACAACGCCGCCCTTATGCGCTTGGCTGACTACTTGGAGCAAGAGACCGACGATACGTATCTGAAGGTCTACAGCCTGGGTGACGACTTTTGGGATAACGATGCCTATTGCGTGACGAGCGACCCCGAGCGCGTGCGCCGCGCCATGGAGTCGGGCGGCAACGCGTGGCTCAAGGGCGAAGAGGCCCCGTGCCGTCCTGTTGTCGATGATGCCCCGGTATACAAGGCGAATATCTGGAGCGCCCGCTCGCGCGAAGAGCTCGCTGAGCTGCGCGAGCGCATTGCCGTTGAGGTGCCGGAACTCTCGCTCGTGTTTCCCAACAACCGTGTGCGCCTGTTTGACATCCTTCCGGCTGGTTGGGATAAGGGCTGCGCTGCGCTGGAGTTGGCGCGCGCTTTGGGCCTGACGCCCGACGAGGTGGCCGCATTCGGAGATTCCGATAACGACCTGCCCATGATCGATGCCGTTCCCAACTCCGTTGCAGTCGCCAATGCCAACGAGGCTGTCACGGCTGCCGCGCACTGGCATATCGGCGCTGCGGCAGACGATGCGGTTGCCGGGGCTCTGCATCAGATTGCTGCCTGTGCGGCGACGGGGGAGATGCCGCCGTTTATGCGTCAGATGGATGCGGTGGATTCGGGCATCGCGGACGTCTAGGGAGGCCATCATGAAGCTCCAGCAGCTCAGGTATGTCGTCAAAGTTGCCGAATGCGGCAGCATCACCGAGGCCTCGCGCCGACTCTTTGTGTCGCAGCCTTCGATTACCGCGTCGATCCGCGATCTCGAAAACGAGATGGGTGTGCACATCTTTGAGCGCACCAACAAGGGCGTCATTGTGTCCGAGGAGGGCGAGACCTTCTTGGGCTACGCGCGACAGGTGCTCGACCAGGCCGATCTGCTCGAAGGCAAGTACAAGGGCGCGTCCGAGCAGGTGCCGCACTTTAGTGTGAGCTGCCAGCATTATTCCTTTGCCGTTAATGCGTTTGTCGATGTGATCCGTGAGTTCGATGCCGCGCGCTACGACTTTACCCTGCGCGAGGAGCAAACCCACGAGATTATCGAGGACGTCGCACATATGAAAAGCGAACTGGGCATCCTGTACTTATCCGAGCATAACCGCGAGGTTATCGAGCGCATGCTCGCCGCCAACGAGCTCGTATTCGAGGGACTCTTCTGCGCCGCGCCGCATGTCTTTGTATGCGCCGACCATCCACTGGCGGACCGTGCCAGCGTGACGCTCGAGGACTTGGAAGACTACCCGTTCCTGTCCTATGAGCAGGGCAGCTATAACTCGTTCTACTATTCCGAGGAACTGACCTCGACGTTTGAGCGCCGCAAGAATATCCGCGTGCGCGACCGTGCGACGCTGTTCAACCTGGCTATGGGCCTTAACGGTTACACGGTGTGTTCGGGTGTGATCAGCCATGAACTTAACGGCCCCGGTATTATCTCGATTCCGCTCGATGTGGACGAGTACATGGAGATCGGCATCATTACGCGCAAGAACACGACGCTCACGCGCTACGGCCAAGCCTATATCGACGCGATTCGTCAGCATATCTAGGCTGCTACATTCTGCACGGGTCAAATCTCTTTATGGCAGTCCAGGCTGATATAGGAAACATCTATATCAAACTGTTATAAACGTATATTTTACGATGGCCATATGAGCGCTCATACTCTGTCCCAGTAAAGCAACCAATGCAAAGGGAGATATCTATGAGCACTTCGATTCAACCGAACGCGCCGTTTCGCGCCGATATCGTCGGCAGCTTTCTTCGTCCGCAGGCTGTAAAGGACGCCCGTGCCGCCTACGCCGCGGGTACGCTCGATGACGACGGCCTTAAGGCCGTCGAGGATGAGGCCATTCGCGATTTGGTGGCAAAGCAAAAGGCCGCTGGTCTGCAGGTGATTACCGACGGCGAGTTCCGCCGCAGTTACTGGCACCTCGACTTTATGTGGGGGCTCAACGGCATTGAACGCCGTACCTCGCGTACGGGCTATATGTTCCATGACGAGGAGACCACGGCCGATACCGCCGTGGTGACCGGCCCCATCAGCGGCGAGAACCACCCCTTCGTCGAGCACTTTAAGTTTGTCAAGGCACTTGAGGGCGAGGGCCACGTTGCACGCCAGACCATCCCGGCGCCTATCCAGACGTTCTCTGAGGTCACGCTCGATCGCTGCGACGGCCAGCAGGAGAGCCTGCGCGCTGTCTATAAGACCGATGAGGAACTTGCCGACGCCATTGCAGCCGCTTATCGCACGGTAATTGCCGACCTGTACGCTGCAGGCTGCCGCAACATCCAATTTGACGACTGCACCTGGGGTATCTACTGCGATACCGATTTTGTCGTCAAAACCGGCATGAGCCCGGTCGATCTGCAAAAGGTAAGCGAGCTGGGCGTGGCGCTCAACAACGCCGCCATCGCGGGCAAGCCCGACGATTTGGTTATCAACACGCACGTATGCCGCGGCAACTACCACTCCACCTATGCTTTTGAGGGTGGCTACGACCCCATCGCGCCGTACCTGTTCGCAAACGAGGATGTCGACGCATTTTACCTGGAGTTCGATACGCCGCGTGCCGGTGGTTTTGAGCCGCTCAAGTACGTTGCTCCCGGCAAGAAGGTCGTGTTGGGCCTGGTGACCACCAAGGCCGCTGAGCTTGAGGACGAGGATGCCATCGTCGAGCGTATTCACGAGGCTGCAAAGTATGTTCCGCTCGAGAACCTGTATCTGTCGCCCCAGTGCGGCTTTGCCAGCTGCGAGATTGGCAACAAGCTGACCGAGGACGAGCAATGGGCAAAGATCGCGCTGGTCAAGCGTATTGCCGAGCGCGTTTGGAAATAGCGGTAGCGTTTGCAGGTGACGGCGCGTGCGAGACATGGCGTATCGCGTACAATGGTTCGGATCGTATCGTTCGGGCAGGTTATCCGATATGCCTGATCGCCCTTCCATTCGAAAGGACATCCATGTCCCAATCCTCGACGCCCGCCGTCACCGATGCCATCTACGATGCATCGTCGCTCGGCCGCCCGCGCATGTTTCTGCTCGGTCTGCAGCATCTATTCGCGATGTTCGGTGCCACGGTGCTCGTACCCGTGCTCACCGGTCTCTCGGTCTCGACAACACTGCTGTTTGCCGGCCTGGGCACATTGCTCTTCCACTTCCTTTCGCGCGGTAAGGTGCCGGCCTTCCTGGGCTCGTCGTTTGCCTTTATTGCTGGCTATGCCGCGATTGCGCCCAACGGCGAGGCCGAGCTTTTGCCTTACGCTTGCCTGGGCGTAGCCTGCGCCGGCCTGCTCTATCCGGTGCTGGCGGCGCTCTTCCGCGCGTTTGGCGCCAAGCGCGTTATGCGCTTCTTTCCGCCGGTGGTGACCGGCCCCATCGTCATTTCCATTGGTCTAATCTTGGCAAGCTCTGCCATCGCCAACTGCCAGACCAACTGGCTTGTTGCCGTTGTCGCCGTGGCCGTCATCGTCATCTGCAATATCTGGGGCCGTGGCATGGTTAAGATCGTGCCGATTTTGCTGGGTGTTGTGGTGAGCTATGCCGTTGCGACTGCGCTGGGCGAGGTTGATTTCTCGGGCGTTGCCGCCGCGCCGTGGGTCGGTCTTCCCATCGTGTGGGACAACACCGTGTTTGCGCTCTTTGGCCCGCAGTTCGATAGCGGTCTTGCCACGACGGCCATCATCACCATCATGCCGCTGGCTTTCGCGACCATGATCGAGCATATCGGTGATATTTCCGCTATTGGCTCCACCTGCGAGCGCAACTACATTGCCGATCCCGGCCTGCATCGCACGCTGCTCGGCGACGGCCTTGCCACGATCCTGGCTTCGCTCTTTGGCGCTCCGGCCAACACCACGTATGGTGAGAACACCGGCGTGCTCGCCCTGACGCGCGTGTTCGACCCGCGCGTGATTCGCATTGCCGCGTGCTGCGCCATCGTGCTTTCGTTCTGCCCCAAGTTCGCCGCGGTCATCGCCGCCATGCCGGCATGCGTTATCGGCGGCGTGTCGCTCGTGCTCTACGGCATGATCAGCGCTGTGGGTGTTCGCAACCTCATCGAAAACCAGGTCGATTTCCAGAACAACCGCAATGTGCTGGTGGCGGCTCTGGTGCTCGTGCTCTCGCTCGGCATCGCGTACAGCACCGCCGGCGCCATCGTGTTGGAGCTGGGCGGCGTGACAATTTCGCTTTCCGGTCTTGCCGTGGGCTCGCTGGTGGGCATCGTGCTCAACGCCATTCTGCCCGGTAATGACTTTGAGTTTGATGTCTCCGAGCTTGAGGAGGCTGCTAAGTAGCAGCTGCGTTCAGCTAAATCAAAAAAATGGTGCCCATGCGTATATGCGCGTGGGCACCATTTTTAATGCGTCAGTATCCAGTGGATGCCGCGGGCCATGCGCAAGTCGGTTTGGGCAAAGTGATTGCCGGGGTTGAGCTCCAGCGTTGTTGGAATGCCGCGCTCGATGAGTAGCTCTTCCATTGCGCGCGTGTCGTCGAGTACGTGTCTCATCATGCGGTTGGGCGTCTTGGTTTCTTTTTTGCCGAGTGACAGATAGACAGCTTGTGGGCTGCCGGCAAATGGCGCCGTGCTGGCGCGATCGACATAGTCGGGAAACCATAGCGACCCCGATGCGCTCGCGATGCGGTCAAAGGCGTCGGTTTGCCAGAGGGACCAGAGCGCGAAGAGGCCCGCGAGCGAGTAGCCGGCAATGCCGCGCCAGGTGGGCGGCAGTGGGAGCGATAATTCGACCTTTGGGATTATCCGGTTCAGCAGTTCATCGAGAAATCCGGACGCCTGCCCACCAAAAGGTTCGGCATCGCGTACGGTCCCGTCGCATGCCCAGGGGCTCAGCTCGCGATTCCAATCGAGCCCGCCAATGGCGACGAGGGTGAATGGCGGGCAGCCGAGCTCAAGACAACGGTTGTAGACCTCGCTGCCGTCGCCCATGACTACGGGGAGGTAGATGACAGGTACGCTTTCCGCATGATTCGAATAGACGGTTATCTGCTTTTGATGCGCTTCCATGGCCTGCTTCTCTCGGCGTTGTGATATCGGCAGCCCCAATTGTCGCACGCCAGCGTATGCCGGTTGGGCTAGACCAAAGACAATCTCGTGCATCCCCTGCGGACGCATATGGAAAACGCCACCGCCGGAGGGGAGCTCGGCGGTGGCGTTGTTAAACGGTGCTGGGGCTCGGGGCCTTCGCGGGAGCTGCCATGTGCGCAGAGGCGTCTAAGAACGCTTACTGCTCGCCATGGTGCCTGCGGCGATAGCGGCTGTTCCCGCAAGGACGGTTGCCACGATGGCCGCACCCGAGGTGTCGCCGGTTGCCGCGAGCACGCCGGTAGTCTTGGCTTTCGTGGTTGAAGCCGCAACGGCCTTGGTCGGCTTTGAGCCCTCAGGCTTGGGGTTCTGCTTGGACTCCGCGGGCTTGCTTTCTGCGGGCTTGGTCTCGTCGGGCTTGGGGTCTTCCGGCTTGGCTACCTCGGGAGGTGCGATGGTCGTACTTTTGGCGACTGCTTTGATATAGAGGGAGTCGACCGTGGCGTCGCCCGTGCCGATGGCTTGGCCTGCCTCGTAGATGCCGTCACGGAGCTTGCGATAGTCAATGACCTTGCCGCCTTCGGGCGTCTGGATGGCGGCGTTCTCAATCTTGATGGTGCCGATTGTCTTGCCGTCAGCGCTCATGGCACGGGCAAAGATTGCCGCTGTATCTCCTTCGGCCGTTACCTTGCTGCGGATGATCGAGATGACTGCGGGTGTGACGCCCTCGCTGGTCTGGGCGATGATGCCGATGTTCTCGCCTTGGGGTTCGCGCCTCGTCTCGCCATCTTGGTTTTCGCTGTAGGGGATGGGGCCGTCGCCGTTCTCGACATAGCGGGCTATGGCCTTGACAACGGAGTCGCTGATGTAGATGTGGCCGCCCTTCTCGTTGGGTCGATCGTTTCTGGTGGAGAATGCAGCCGAAACCTCGCCTTCCGCAAACGCGTCCACGGTGGAGCCGTTCTTGACGACGATGTCGTCCTGGTAGGTGAAGAGGGCGTTGGCGCCACCGTATCTGCCTTTACTTGCACGGACCGTCACGTTTGCATGATCGAGGGTGATGCCCTTGTGGGCATAGACGCCATATTCAACACCGTTTACGTTGAGGGAGGCGTTTGTGGCTGCGAGGCTGCCCTTGGCCTCGACGGCAGCATCTTTCTCGGAGCTTGCCTTGACCTGGCTGCCGTCCGAGATGTTAATATTGCCGCCGCTCCAAAGGGCCTCACCATCGGCTGAGCTTGCCTCGACCGTCCCGCCACCCTTGATGGCGAGGTTCTTGTCGGCTCCAATACCCTTGTCCTTGGTAGCCCTGGCGGTGACGGCTCCGCTGTCGTCAATCGTGATATTGCCGTTTGCCCTGATGCCATCCGATGCACCCGCGGCGTTGACGTTGCCCGAACCTTTGATAGCGAGATCACCTCCGGCATTGATGGCATCAAACCCAGTGCTCGTGGCGTTGACGGATCCGGCTCCGTCGATGTTGATATTACCCGTGGAGAGGATAGCGTCCTCAGTAGATGTCACGCTGAGCGTGCCGCCCTCGTCGCCTTGGATATTGAGCTCGGCATTCTCGTTAGTGCCATGAAAAACGTTGATGCTTTCGATCCATTCGGCAGTGACGATGTTGGTTCCCGAGTAATTCACGTTGAGCTTGCCTGCGGCCTGGATCTCGCCGCCGTTATAGTTGTTGAGCTTCAAGTCGTCGGCGCCGTCCCACGACCAGGTACCGGCCTCGTCGCTCGCCGCGGTGTTGTACTTGTTGCCGCCGACCTTGACCCATTCCGCTGCGAGCGAGACGCTCGGCATGAGCAGCGAGCTCACCGTGAGCGCGCACACGGCGCCCGCGACGATGCGGCGCGTCACGCGGCGCCAGCTGCCGTGCGCGAGTCCTATGCGACGGCGAACGTCGGGTTCGCAACATGGGTTCCGGCGGTAGTGTCATTGCGTTTGGGGGTCGTGAACAAGGCTGCCATGGTTGCTCCCGTTCTCATAGGGCCTATACGACTAGATTCAGCGTATCTGCTGGATGTTGCCGGCGGTAGTGCCGTTTGGAGGGCAAAATGGCCAAAATGGGGGAGAAATAGGCCGCACGCCGGCGCAGGGACCGGCGCTAAAAGAAAAGCGCGGGGCCGCATGGCGACTACGCTACGAAGAAGTAGACGAGGAAGGCAAGGGCCGCGATCCATCCGTCCCGTGCGAAAAAGTGTTTACGAGCGCTTGCGGCTCACCACGGCGCCCGCGGCGATGGCGGCTGTTCCTGCAAGGGCGGCTGCCACGATGGCTGCGCTCGAGGCGTCGCCGGTTGCCGCGAGCTTGCCGGTGGTCTTGGCTCCCGTGGTTGCAACTGCAACGGCCTTGGTCGTCTTCGTGCCCTCGGACTTGGAACCCTCGGGCTTGGTCTCGCCGGGCTTTTCCTCGGGTTTGATCTCCTCGGGAGGCACGATGGCCGTGCTCTTGGCGACAGCGGCGTCATAGGGGGAGTCGATCGCGGCGTCACCCGTGCCGATGGTTTGACCTGCCTCGTAGGAGATGCCGTCGCTGAGCTCTTCCTTGTTGCGATAGTCAATGACTTTGCCGCCTGCAGGCGTCTGGATGATGGCGTCCTTGATTTCGATGGTGCCAATCGCCTTGCCGTCCGCGCTCATGGCAAGGGCGAAGATTGCCGCCGTGTCTCCCTCAGCTGTGACCTTACTGCGGACAATCGAGATGGTCGCGGGCGTGATGCCCTCCTTGGTCCGGGCAAAGATGCCGATGTTCACGCCCCTATGCTCGGGAATGACCGCGCCGCTTTGGTCGTTGCTGTAGTGGTCGGGGCCGTCGCCGCCGGTCTCGGCATAGCGGGCTATGGCCTTGACAACGGAGTCGCTGATGTAGATATGGCCACCCGCTTCGTCGGAGTAGAAATTACTGGTGGAGATTGCAACCGAGAACCTGCCTTCTGCGAGCGCATCCACAGTCGAGCCGTTCTTGATGACGATGTCGTCCTCATCGGTGAAGAGTGCGCTGACTTCCCCGCCATCTGAGCTTGCGCGGACCGTCACGGTCGCGCCATCGAGCGTGATGCCCTTGTAGACATAGATGCCATACCCAACGCCACTTGCGTTGAGGGAAGCGTTCGTGACCGTGAGGCTGTTTTTACCGTCGATGGCGGTGTCTTCCTCGGAGCTTGCCTTGACCTGGCTGCCACCCGAGATCTCGATGTTGCCGTCGGCCCAAATCGCATTGTCTTTGATAGAGCTTGCCTCTACCTTGCCGCCGCCCTTTATGATGAGGTTCTCGTTAGCATCGATACCCTGATCCTCGGTGGCCTTGGCGGTGACGGTTCCGCTGTTGTCGATCGTGATGTTGCCGTCGGCCCTGATGCCATCCGAATCGCCCGTGGCGTTAACGTTTCCCGAGCCCTTGATGGTGACATCGTCCCCGGCATCGATGGCATCGTGCTCGGTGCTCGTGGCGTTGACAGTGCCAGCGCCGTCGATGTTGATGTTGCCGACGGAAGTGATGGCGTCACGAGAAGATGTCACGTTGAGCGTGCTGGACGCGTCGCCCTGAATATTAAGCTCGGCGTTCTCGTTCGCGCCATCCTTAACCTTGATGCCGCGGCCGTCGTCGTTAGTGACGGTGTTGTTGCCCTCGTAGCTCACGTTGAGCTTGCCCGCTGCCTCGATCGCGCCGCCGTCATAGCCGTTGAGCTTCATATCGTCGGCGCCGTCCCAGCTCCAGGTGCCGGCCTCGTCGCCTGCCGCGGTGCCGGCGTTGTACTGGGTACCGCCGACGTCCACCCACTCGGCCGCGAGCGAGACGCTCGGCATGAGCAGCGAGCTCACCGTAAGCGCGCATACGGCGCCTACAACGATGCGGCGTGTCACGCGGCGCCAGCTGCCGTGTGCGAGCAGCGTGCGACGGCGCACGTCGGGCTCGACAAAATGGGCTCCAGAGGTTTTGTCATTGCGCTTGGGGGTCGTGAACAAGGCGGCCATGGTTACTCCCATCCTCATAGGGCCTATGCGATTACGCCCAGCATATCTGCAGGATGTAGCCGGCGGTAGTGCCGTTTGGAGGACAAAATGTCCAAAACTTGGGAAGCAATACATCGCGCGTTCGTGCGTCGCCTGGCTTTAAAAGAAAAGCGCGGAGCCGCTCGATGCGACTCCGCGCTTTGGTGTTCTGCTCTGGCAGCTTTGCCGCTACGCTACGAAGAAGTAGACGAGGAAGGCGAGGGCTGCGATCCACATGAGCGGCTTGATCTTGGAGGCCTCGCCCTTAAAGAGCGCGACGATCACGTAGGCGATAAAGCCCAGGCCAATGCCGGCAGAGATGGAGTAGGTGAAGGGCACGCCGGCGACAATCATGAACGCCGGGAAACCCTGCGACACGTCGGACCAGTCGATCTCGGAGGCCTCGCTCATCATGAGGTAGCCGACGTAGACCAGAGCACCGCAGGTGGCGGCGCTGGAAACGATGGTGACGATGGGGGAGAAGAACGCGGCGAGAATGAACAGCACGCCGGTGGTGACGGAGGTGAGGCCCGTGCGGCCACCGTCGGCAGCGCCAGAGGTGGACTCGACGAAGGTGGTGATGGAGGAGACGCCCATGAAACCGCCCACAGCGGCGGCGGCGGAGTCGACGATCAGGATCTCCTTGATATTCTCGACGTTGCCGTCGTCGGTGAGGAACTCGCCCTGCTTGGCCACGGCCATCGCGGTGCCCATGGTGTCGAAGAAGTCACTCATGAGCAGCGAGAACGAGATGACGAGGAGCGCGGGGTCGGTAAGGACCTTGACGATGGCGGGCACGCCGCCGGCGTCGGCGATGGGGCCACCGATGCTCGAGAAGTCGAGCGGGGCGATGATACCGGTCGGAGCCTGGGTCACACCTAGGGGGATACCGGCGATGACGGCGACGACGATGCCGATGAGCAGCGAGCCGGGGACGTTGCGGCAGGCGAGGGCGACTGTCACCAGGATGGAGATGATGCCGACGATGAAGGTGGGGGAGGTGATGTCGCCCAGACCGACGAGTGTACCGGCGCCAGCGGTGATAATGCCGGCATCGCACAGGCCAATCATGGCGATGAACAGGCCCAGACCCACCGAGATGGCGTGACGCAGGACAACCGGGATGGCGTCCATGATGGCCTCGCGCAGGCCACAAAGCACGAGCAGCAAGATGACGACGCCCTCAAGGAAGATGACGCTCATGGCCACGTGCCAGTCACCGCCGCAGACGGTGGTGGTGATTCCAGCAATCATCGCGTTGACGCCTAAGCCCGACGCGCAGGCGAGCGGGCGGTTGGCGAAGATGCCCATGCAGATGGTCATGATGCCGGCGCCCAGGCAGGTGGCGCAGGCGAGCGCTCCCGCATCGATGCCGGCGCCCGAGAGCACCGCGGGGTTGACGGCGATGATGTAGGCCATCGCCAGGAATGTTGTCAGTCCAGCGCGGAGTTCGGTCCCGATTGTGGACTTGCGCTCGCTGACGTGAAATAGTTCGTCCATGCATACCCTTTCCTTGTTCGGCCCCGAGTTTAGGCCGATTGACACGAACTCACCCACTATAGCCCCTTTGCGACGCTGTTGTTCCTCGCATGTTGATGTTCGGCGCTTTGTAGCAGACGGACGGTATTTTTCGCATGAAAATGTGTGGGTACCGTATACTTAAGCGGTTACAACGACCCCTATGGAGGAACGTATGATTAAAGAGCTTTGCCGCGACGAGGCTATTCTGTCCCAGCGTTGCGAGGTCGCGACCGTCGAGGACGAGTCGGTGGCACAGGACCTGATCGATACCATCAAGTCGCTCGACGATGCCGGCTGCCTTGCCGCCAACCAGATCGGCGTCACCAAGAAGGTCTGCGTCTACCTGGACGACGCCGGCGAGCCCCATGTGCTCTACAACCCCCGTCTGGTGTTTGGCTTGGGCGCCAGCAAGATGGAGGAGAGCTGCCTGACGCACGACGAGATCACCAAGTCCACGCGCTATATCAAGTGCAAGGTTGCCTTTGACCAGATCGTCGACGGCAAGATGCGCGAGCGCAAGCAGGACTTTGTGGGCTTCGAGGCGCAAATGATTCAACATATGATCGACCACTGTCTAGGCAAGCTTGTCTAGGGTGACCACAGCACCACACCTCGCCGCTCACTCGTCGCTTGCGTACCTTAAGTACGCTTTGCTCCTCTTTCGTGGCAATCTGCGGCACTTTGACCCCTTAGACGACCTGCGGGGTTAACTTGGTTGAGTTTATCCTGCTTGAATAGTCCGGGCGTGACATTGTTGTCATGTCCGGGCTTTTGTGTTTAGCGCCTCTTTGATTGGTGACAATGAGATTAGCAAGAACGTAAAGCTAGGAGGCGCTATGTGCACGAGTATTCGATTTACCGATAATTCGGGCCACATGTATCTAGGCCGCAACCTCGACTGGAGCTTTGACTACGGCCAACAGGTTCGCGTGATGCCGCGCGGGTTCCATATCCCGTATTCGTTTATCGACGACGCGACAGCGGCACACGCGGTGATCGGCATGTGCATCGATTACAAGAACTACCCTATGTTCTTCGATTGCGGCAACGATGCGGGCCTCGCCGTGGCGGGTCTCAATTTCCCGGGTTATGCCGAGTATGCCGAGGACCCTGTCGACGGCAAGACCAATATCGCAGCCTATGAGTTTCCCCTGTGGGTGGCAGCGACGTTCTCGACGGTCGACGAGGTCGAGGCCGCGCTGCGTGATACGGTAATTGTTGGTAAATCTGCAGGAGAGGGGCTGGGCGTGTCGCTGCTCCATTGGATTATCGGCGACAGCCAGCGTAGCATCGTGGTCGAGATGATGGCTGACGGCCTGCATGTATACGACGATCCGGTCGACACCCTTGCCAATCAGCCCACCTTCCCGTGGCACATGGAAAACCTGCGCACCTATATCACCGCCACAAGCGATTTTCCGCAGACGGCGACATGGCGTGACGCCGAGCTCAAACCCTATGGCGCGGGTGCCGGCATGCGCGGTATTCCTGGTGACTGCTATTCGCCGAGCCGTTTTGTAAAGGCGGCGTACCTCAATGCCAATTACCCGCAAAAGGAGAGCGAGACCGAAAACGTCGTCCGCATGTTCCGCTCGCTCGAGGGCGTGGTGATGATCGAGGGGGCGTCCAGGATGGGCGATGGCAAGTTCGAGAAGACTATCTACACCGGATGCTTTAGCGCGCGCACGGGCAATTATTACTACGCGATGTATGGGGATCCGTCGATTCGCTACGTGAGCCTGATGGATGCCGAGGGCGCAAGCCCCGATAGGCTCGTGGTTCCCGAGCCGCGTCGTTCGTAGCCGTTAGCTTTACTGCAATGCAAAGCGGCCCTGCGTCTCTCGTGAGGTGCAGGGCCGCTGTCGTTGATTTGTGACGTCGCTAGAAGTTGGCGTCATTGAGTTGTTCGTTCTCGAGGCCGTCGAGCTGTTGCTGTCCGGGCGTATCGGCGACGCTCTCGAGCAGCTCGGTGGGATCGACGTTCATGCTCTTGCCGGCCTCGTTGCCGTTGACCAAGTCGTCCGAGAAGATATCGACTTCCATTTCCTCGGCTTCTTCGATCTGAACCTCGAGCGGCACCTGGGTACGCACGAGCTTAACGGCCGGGCGCATGCGGGCAAACAGCGGCACGTACTCGATGATGATGGCCGAGTTCTCGAGACCGTACCAACGTGCCGGGCTTCCGCAGGCGCGGCGGACGGCGTACTTGATGGCCATGACGCGATGGTCGTTGCGGTTGATGTCCGTCTCGGGAGCAAGCATCTTGCGCAGCATGCAAAAACGGAAGTCGCCTACGTTGCCGCGTGTCTCGTAGATGGAATAGGTGTGATGTTGCGGCGGCAACTCACCCGATGCCATTAGGTCGCCAACGATCTGGCGCAGGTAGGCGTTGATGCGCTGATTGACCTTAAAGCCCAGGTCCAAGCGCACGCGGAACAGGAAGTCCGTGCCAAAGGTCTCAACGGAATACTCGTGCGTATAGGGCTCATCGGTGACATGCACGTTGATGAACCAATATGCCTTGGCGCGCTTGGGATGCTTATCCAAGATGGAGTAGAGCACGTCGCGGTCGAGCGTGAGCGGGTCGGGGCTGTTGGTAAGGAACACCAGATTGTCGGCGAGCACGGGGTAGGTCTCGTCATTGCGCAGGCGATTGAGCTGGTCGATGTACTTGGAGACGGGCAGCAGTATCGTCTGTGTGCGCTCGATGGCGGTGCCGCGACGCCACACATACATAAGGCCGAACAGCAATGCGGCCAGGAAGATCATGACGTAGCCGCCGTCAAAGAACATGGTGAGGCACGAAGCGAAGAAGCACAGCTCAATGGCACCAAAGAGCAGGGCGAAGACGCAGGCGCCCAGCTTGTGCTTGAGGATGCCGGCGATGTAGCTCGTCAAAAGCGTCGTGGTCATGAGCATGGTCACGGTAATGGCGAGGCCGTAGGCGCTCTCCATGCGCTCGGAGTTTTGGAACAGCAGCACGATGAAGATGCAGCCGACCCACATGATGTTGTTGACGAGCGGAATATAGAGCTGGCCCTTGGTGTCGCTGGGGTAGTGGATGCGCAGGTGCGGCATGAGATTGAGACGGGTTGCCTCGGATACCAGCGAGAACGAGCCGGTGATGAGCGCCTGCGAGGCGATGA
The DNA here is from genome assembly GCA_900549085.1 of uncultured Collinsella sp. Lineage (GTDB taxonomy): Bacteria > Actinomycetota > Coriobacteriia > Coriobacteriales > Coriobacteriaceae > Collinsella. The sequence continues at coordinate 66,863 of URMO01000003.1, forward strand.
TGGCCGCCACGGCCGAAAGCACGATGGCAAAGGGGCGCAGGGGTTCGGGGAGCATCATATAGAACGGGTTGACGATATCCATCGCGAGCATCTGGGGATTGGAGTTGTTGGCGAGCAGCCAAGCGCCCTGACCCAGATAGTTAAGGATGAGGGACGCCTTTACGAACGGCCAGGATGCGTAAATGTTAGCCTTGCCCACGTGACCCATGTCCGAATAGAGCGCCTCGGCGCCGGTCGTCGAAAGGAAGACGAAGCCAAGCACCATGATGCCCGAGTGGTTGATGGGCGAGAACAAGTACATGATGCCGCGGATGGGGTTGAGCGCGCGTAGGATGGACAGGTTGCCGAGCATGTTGAACAGGCCGGCGCCCGCCAGGAACAGGAACCATAGCGTCATAAGCGGGCCGAACAGCTTACCGATTGACGAGGTGCCGGCGCGCTGCATGGCAAACAGACCGCAGATAATGATGATGGTGATGATGATGACGTTGGTCTGGCCGTCGCCCAAAAGCGCGTGGCCCCACTCGATGGTGCGCAAGCCCTCGATGGCCGTGGTAACCGTGACGGCGGGGGTGAGGATGCCGTCGGCGAGCAGCGCCGCGCCGCCGATCATGGCGGGCAGAATCAGCCATGGCGCCACCTTGCGCACGAGGCTGAACAGGGCGAAGATGCCGCCTTCGTTGTGGTTGTCTGCTTTCATGGCAATCAGCACGTACTTGACCGTGGTCACGAGCGTCATGGTCCAGATGACGAGCGAAAGCGCGCCCAGGATCATGTCCTCGCTGACGGTACCGATGCCGCCGTTGTTGGCGACAATTGATTTCATGGTGTACATGGGGCTCGTGCCGATGTCACCGTAGACGACGCCGAGCGTTACGAGCAGCATGCCAGCGGAGAGGGGAATGGCTCCATGCCCGCCTTGACTACGCTGTTCTTGGAGGCTTGCCTCCAGCTTGTTGTGTGCCACGTGGACTCCCTTGGACATCTGGCCTCTGCCACGAGCAGTAGACCTTTATGCCATCTTTATACATATAAGAGCAGTTTGGCACATCGGGGTGTTTTAGACAATAATCCCCATCTGGGGATTATTCATATACGCAGGTAGTATTTCAGAGCAGGGGCTATTAAGCACGTGCTGTCTGGGCGATGCCAGCCTTGGTGTTTGCGCGTTTGCCGGCGACTTCGCAAAAGATCGCGCCGCCGATGATCAGCGCGGCGCCCATGAGGCGGATGGGCGTCACGGTCTCGCCCAAAAGGGCGACGGAGAACACGACGGCCGAAAGCGGCTCAAGGTAGCCGACGACCGCGACGGTCTGGACGGGCAGCTTGGCGACAGCACTAAAGTAGAGTAGGCAACCGATACCGGTGTTGACAATGCCGAGCATGGCGATGGCACGCCAATCAATGCTGGCGGCGACGCCGGCGGACAGGAATGAGGGAGCGCCCTGCGTGATGAGCGTGAGGACCAGCGCGGTCACAAAGGCGGCGCTCACCTGGAGCGTGGAGTTTTCGAGGCCTTCGATGTGTGGTGCACCCTTGCTAGCGATGACCATCAATGCGTAGCAGAAGGCCGAGGCGATGCCGCAGGCGATACCAGCAATGGGCATATTGCCGCCTAGACCTTGCGCTGCAATGAGAAAAGCGCCGCAAGCGACGGCGATAAAGCCGGCGATTTTGCTGCTGGTCAGCTTTTCGCCAAAGATGAGCGGGGAGAGCGCCATGACGATGATGGGGCCGCAGTAGTACAGCAGCGAGGATACGCCGACGCCGATCGTCTGGTAGGCGCGGAACAGAAAAATCCAGCTGGCGCCCAGCGCGGCTCCCGAGAGGAGGAGGGCTGCGGCTTCGCGGGGGCGAGATGGCGCCTGCAACTTATGGCGTTGGGTGATGGCGAGGATGGCGACAAGCGAGAGTGCGCCCAAAAACGTGCGCAGCAGCACGATATCGGAGCTCGGCAGCGCGATGGCAGCGGCGATGATGCCGTTGGAACCAAACAATAGCAATGCTGCTAGGTACGTAAACAGTCCGTTGTTCATGCGCTGACATCCCCTCTATATCCGAGCATGTTCACTATGGGTGAACTGGCTTTAGAAGAAAAGCGAATATAATGCATGGCAAACATGACAAAAACTCATGCAAAGGTGGAGGCGTGCCGTGGAGACCAATATCCAAAAGATGCAAGTGCTGCTCGAGACGGTGCGTGCCGGCAGCTTTACGCGTGCTGCGGAGCGGTTGAGCTATTCGCAGTCGGGCGTGAGCCGCATGGTGGGCGACCTTGAGGCAGACTGGGGTTTTAAGGTGCTTGATCGCAGCCGCGAGGGCGTGGTGCTTTCTGCCGACGGGCGGCAGGTCATGCCGGCAGTCGAGGCGTTATGCGAAGAGTTTGGCCGCCTGCAGCGACGCGTGGACGAGATGCGAGGGCTCATGCGTGGCAAGATCTGTATCGGTACGTTTTCGAGCGTGGCGACCCACGTGCTGCCGCCGGTGATTGCGCACTTTCGCGCCGATCACCCGGATGTCGATTACGAGCTGCTGATGGGTGATTACTCCGAGATTGAGCAATGGGTGGCGGAAGGCCGCTGCGACCTGGGCTTTATTCCGCGCGAGCCACGCGGAGCCGGCATGGCATCGCGGTCGTTGGTGCAAGACGAGCTGATGACCGTGGTGCCAGCGGACTCCTCGCTTGCCACCGCGGAGGTCGTCTCTCTTGCCGATTTGGCCAACGAGCAGTTTATTCTGCTAGAACGGGGTACCGATGATGAGATTACGCCGCTGTTCCGTCGGGCGGGGCTGGCAGTTCGCTCAAAACTGTCGACTTGGGATGACTATGCGATTATGGCTATGGTCGAGGACGGCTTGGGTGTGAGCATTCTTCCCGCGCTCATCTTGCGCCGCTGCCAGTTCGATGTCGCCGTGCGCCCTCTCGAGGGACATCCTCATCGGCAGATCAACGCCATATACCGCACCGCTGACGTTTCGCTTGCGGCGGCTCGTTTCCTTGAATATCTCTAAAAGCGCGTACCTGTTGTCCACTTCGGGACAATTCTCGGGGTTCGGTACATTTTATTGTGAAATTGAACTTTCGGATAATGCGCCGCGCTATACTGCTGCCTAAATTGAACTCAGGTTCAATTTGTGTTCCGTAAATTGAACTTTGCCAGCAAGGAGGTTCCTGTGGCCCAAGAGACGTTTAGCGATCGCCTGCGACAGACCATGTCCGATCGCGACGTTCGCCAGTCGGACGTAATCCGCGCATCGGAGATGCTCGGCAAAAAACTCGGCAAGAGTCAGATGAGCCAATATGTGAGTGGCAAGACGATTCCGCGGCGCGATGTGGCAGAGCTGCTCGCCCGCATTTTGGAGGTCGATGTTACCTGGCTGCTTGCCGGTGACGCCGATCAAGGCGAGACATCATCGCCTCGCAACGATTCCAAGCCAGAACTCCATCCCTCAGCTCAAATTCCAAGGAGCACCATCATGCGTACTTTTTCTAAATCCACCAAACTCGAGAACGTCCTGTATGACGTGCGCGGTCCCGTCGTCGACGAGGCTGCCCGCATGGAGGACGAGGGCGAGCGTATTCTCAAGCTCAATATCGGCAACCCCGCGCCCTTTGGTTTCCGCACGCCCGATGAGGTCATTAAGGATATGCGCCAGCAGCTGCCCGACTGCGAAGGCTATTCCAACTCGCGCGGCCTGTTCTCTGCGCGCAAGGCGATCATGCAGTACTCGCAGATCAAGGGCCTGCCCAATGTTCAGATGGAGCACATCTACACGGGCAATGGCGTGTCCGAACTCATTCAGCTTTCGATGAACGCGCTGCTCGACAATGGCGACGAGATTCTGATCCCCAGCCCCGACTATCCGCTCTGGACGGCGTGCGCAACCCTTGCCGGCGGTCATCCCGTGCACTATCTGTGTGATGAGCAGGCCGATTGGTATCCCGACCTGCAGGATATGGAGTCCAAGATCACGAGCGCGACCAAGGCCCTCGTCATCATCAACCCCAACAACCCCACGGGCTCTGTCTATCCGCGCGAGGTACTCGAGGGTATTGTTGAGATCGCGCGCAGGCACCAGCTCATGATTTTTGCCGACGAGATCTATGACCGCCTGTGCATGGACGGCTACGAGCATGTCTCCATTGCATCGCTCGCCCCCGATCTGCCCTGCATTACGTTTAGCGGCCTGTCCAAGTCGCATATGATTGCGGGCTATCGCATTGGCTGGATGGTGCTTTCGGGCAACCAGCGCTGCATGAGCGACTTCATCATGGGCGTCAACATGCTCTCGAACATGCGCCTGTGCTCCAACGTGCCGGCTCAGTCGATCGTCCAGACGGCGCTCGGCGGCCATCAGTCGGTCAACGACTACATCCGCCCCGGCGGTCGTGTCTACGAGCAGCGCAACTTTGTGTATGAGGCGCTCAGCAAGATCGACGGCATCTCGGTGGTCAAGCCGCGTGCGGCGTTCTACATCTTCCCCAAGATGGATGTTAAGAAGTTCAACATCACCGATGACGAGCAGTTTGCCCTCGACCTGCTGCACGAGAAGAAGATCCTGATCACGCGCGGCGGCGGCTTTAACTGGGCCGAGCCCGATCACTTCCGCATCGTGTACCTGCCGCGCATGGAAGTGCTCAAAGAGTCGCTCGAAGACCTCGCCGACTTCTTCGATCATTACCGTCAAAGCTAAGGGATAGAGGCTCTATACAATCGAAAGCTCCCTGCAGTTGCTTGGCTGCAGGGAGCTTTCTTGAATCGGTGGAACTAAATAACGATTCCGTTGCAGTGGTCGATTTCGTGCTGGATGATCTCGGCGGTGTAGCCCGAGAAGTTTTTGATGCGGCGGACGAAGTTCTCGTCCAAATACTCAACCTTAATGCGGCGATAGCGGGTACAGGGACGCTCGCCGATCAGCGAGAGGCACCCTTCGCTCGTCTGATAGGCATTGACCTGCTCAAGAATTTGAGGGTTGTACATCAGCAGCGCCCTGTTGCCGTCCTTTACGCAGATGATGCGTTTGCGCACGCCGATCATGTTGGCGGCGAGGCCCACGCACTCGTGCTCATGTTCGTTGAGCGTATCCAGGAGGTCCTGCCCGGTCGCGGCGTCGTCGGGTCCCGCGCCTTCGGAAGGAAGGCGCAAAAAGAACTCGGATTTCATGATGGGCTTAATCATGGCGGGCTCCTCATGTCTTATGCTTTCGTGGACTTTTAATAATAGCGCGGAAGGAAAGCTGTGCGTCCGCGTTACAATCTTGCGACGTTGGACCATGTTGTCAGACTCGTCGTGTACGGCGTCTGGCGTAAGTCTAGGGCTCATTTTTCGCCCTGGACTGTTCCTCTGGGGCGATGCGACTGTCGTTCCAAGAGGAAAGAAATGCATGGGGAGCAAATCTCAGCAACAAGTTAGAGTAACGCCATCGGGCACTGCGGCGCTTCTCGTCGTAATGTATATCGCAGCCTTTGTCGCCGCGTTTAACGAGAACATCATTAACGTGGCGTTGCACGACATTATGGCGGCCTTTTCGGTGAGTGCCACCACGGTGCAGTGGCTCGTTTCGGGCTACATGATCGTGACGTCGATCTTTACGGCCATCATGGCCTTCCTGTCCGGCCGTTTCTCGACGCGCAAGCTGCTGTTTTTCGCATGCGGATGCATGGTCGCCGGCGAAGCCCTGTGCCTGGTCGCTCCGTCGTTTAGCGTTTTGCTGCCAAGTCGTATTTTGCAGGCTGCGGGATCGGGCATCTTGTTCCCGCTCATGATGAACGTGGTGCTGTCTTGTGCCCCGCGTGAGAAGCTCGGTCTGTATCTGAGCCTGGGTGGTGCCTGCATTACGCTGGGGCCGGCGTTTGGACCCGTGATCAGCGGTCTTATGTGCACGTTGTTTGGCTGGAGGGCGGTGTTCGTAGTGCCGCTGGTGGGCGGCATTGCGGTCGCAGCGGCGGGCGTTAAGCTTGTTCAGAATGTCGGAGAGCGTTCGAACATCACGCTTGATATTCTGTCGGTTGTTTTGCTCGCGGCCGGCATTACGGCATTTGTGTATTCCGTAGGCGAGTTCTCGACCAATCTGATTGCCGGTATCGTGGCGCTCTTCACCGCCATTGTGCTGCTCGGCCTGTTTGCCGCCCGTCAGCTCAAGCTCGAACATCCGGTGCTTAGCGTGCGTCCCATGGCGAGCGTTCGCTTTTGGCCTGCGTGCCTGCTTGTGGTGGTGTCGATGATGACGACGTTCTCGATGAGCGTTTTGTTGCCGCTCTATTTTGAGGGCGCATACAGAATGACCGCACTTGTTGCGGGCTTGCTCATTTTGCCGGCGATTGCCTGCAACGCCGTGACCTCGATTGTAGGCGGACGCGTGATGGACGCCCGTGGCGCATGGCCGCTGCTGCCGGTCGGCTTTACCCTGATTGCCGTGGGGCAGACTGCCATCTCGATGACGGCGGCAAGCATGAACATCGGCGTCGTCGTGGCGCTGACCGTTGTGGTGTATGCCGGAGTCGGTTTGGTGCTGAGCCCCTCGCAAACGGCCGGCTTGGAGACGCTGCCCGCCGCTGAGCATCCTCACGGAACGGCATTGCTCAACACGTGGAACATGATTGCCGCATCGTTTGGCCCGTCGCTGTTTATCGGCCTGCTCTCGAGTTCTGCGGCGACTGCCGGTGTCGCTGGCGCTGCGACGGACGTTGCCCAGGCAATTGGATTTGCAGCTGCCGTGCGTGTGGCGGCTGCAATTGCCGTGGTTGGGTTCGCGACGTCGCTGGTGTACGCTCGTCGCGAGTCGCACATGTCGCATTAATGTGTGCATATAGATTCTGCAGCTAGATTGGATGGCGACACCATAAACTAATGGACGTTTTGCCGAGAGGCATGAATGTTTAAAGCGCAAAGAGTGCGCGACGGGCCCCGCGAATGGGGCGATGATGCCCGAGAGGGCCAAGAAGGAGTCTCATGTCTGAGAACGAAGAGATCATGAACGAGACCGAGAACGAGACCATGGCTGCCGAGGTCGAGGCAGTCGAGACCGTGGAGACCGAAGCTGCCGAGGTTGAGGCTGCTGACGAGGTTTCCGCCGAGGAGGAGGCCGATGTTGTCGAGGCCGCCGTTGATTACGATGACGAAGAGCTGATGGATAAGATGCAGAAGGCCGCCCGCCTGCTGCGTAGCCGTCGCTTTGCTATTTCCAAGGAGGAGGAGGCCAAGGCCGAGCGCATGGCGAACATCGAGCGCGCCATCAAGCTTCTTGACCTCAAGCCCAAGATGGAGCAGAAGGAAATGTCCGACCTGCTGGGCATGCGCCTCCGTGAGCTCGATGGCCTGATGGCCGAGGCCGAGGCTGCCGATCTGGTCGGCCGCATCGACGACGCCGAGGGCGATATGCGCAAGATCGTCGTCTTCGCTGCCGAGGATGCCGCTGAGGGCCTGGTCGAGCTTGCCAACAAGAAGGAGAAGCTCCTGCCCGAGCTTTCTTACGAGGAGGCCACCGAGCTGATGGCTGCTCTCGATAAGGTTATCGCTCCGCTCGTCGCCATGGGCCTGGACGAGGACCGCGGTCCTCGCGGCGGCCGTGACGATCGCGGTGGCCTTGGCCGCGACAGTGGCGGTCGCGGCGGCTTTGGCGGTCGCGGTGGCCGTGGCGGCTTTGGCGACCGCGGCGGCGACCGTGGCGGTCGCGGCGGCAACCGTGGTAACGACCGCGGTGGCCGTGGCGGCGATCGCGGTGGCCGCAACGGTGGCGGCTTCCGCGGCAACCGTTTTTAGTTACGGCGTTTTACCAAACGCCGTAACGGGCCGACGCTGCGCGGGCCGCATTTGGACAATCTGACGTTCAATTTCAAGGGCGCGACCAGAAGGTCAGCGCCCTTTCGTTTCACGCCACCTTGTCACAAATGCGACCCGCTC